>JAOUHF010000042.1 GCA_029865325.1 Thermoleophilia bacterium | reverse complement strand
CTCCACGCCGCCGGAATAGTGCGGCGCGCCGACCGAGACGAGGTTGTCGTTCACGCGCTCGAGAAGTGCCGAGTCGCCCTTCAGTGCGTGATTCGCCTGTCGGAGATTCAGGGTGCAGACGTTGCAAACCGTCATGAGGGTGTCCGCGCCGGTCGCCTCTGCGTACGCGAGGATGCGGGCGTTCAGGTGGAGGTAGTAGTCGGGCTCCGCCTCGTGGATGTCGCCCGCACCACAGCACGTCACTGCCTCGAGCTCGATCAGCTCAAGCCCCACCTTCGGTGCCAGCGCCTGCGTAGACGTGTCGAGCTCCTTCGCCGACAGCGACGCGAGGCAACCCTTGTAGTACGCGACGGTCCTCACTCTGCGTCCTCCTGTTCTCCCGGCAGGTACGGCTTCGCGAACGATCCGGGCCCGTAGGGGCCACGCGCAGCGGCCGCGCCGCCATCGTCGTGGTGCTCGAGCCGACCGAGCGCCTTCTCTCCTTGCACGATGCCGGCAGCACCCTGCTCGCCGTCGTGCTTGACGAGGTCGTACAGCGCGCGGGCCTCCTCGACGTGCTTCGCGACGTGCGGCGGGAACGGGGGCGGAACCTTGCCGTGCTTGACCAAACCCATCGCGAACTTCACGTCTTTCACCGACTTCGCGATCCCCTGCGTCTTGGGGACGAGCTCTGTCTCGCGCAGCCAGCCGGTCGTCTTCGCCGAGGTGACGAACCATTTCGCGTGCTTGGCGCCCATGTCGGAGTCGATCCCCTCGCGCATCGCCTCCGCGCCGAGCTTCGCGATCGCGTCGCGCGGGTCGACGCCCTTCGGGCAGCGCTCCTGGCAGAAGTAACAGCGCGTGCAATCCCAGATTCCGTGCTCCCCCGAAAGCGCCTGCAGGCGCTCCACTGAAGCCTGGTCACGTGGATCACCGACGAACCGCATTCCCTTCGCGAGCGCAGCCGGGCCGAGGAAGTCCGGATCGGCCTCCATCGAGTTGCACTCGGAGACGCAGCAACCGCACATGATGCAGAGCGACTCCTTATGGATGACGTCCATCCGCTTCTGCGCGACGACGTGCTCCTTCTCTCCCGGATCCGCGTAGCCGGGCTCGAGCCACGGCGTAACCGCGCGGATCTTCCCCCAGAACGGCTGCATGTCCACGACGAGGTCCTTCACGATCGGGAGGTTCCCCATGGCAGAGATCACCGGTATCTGACCCGCCTCGGCAATCTCGTACATCCTGACCTTGCAGGCGAGGACGGCGGCCCCGTCCATCCGCATCCCGCACGAGCCGCAGATCATCATGCGGCAGCTCTTTCGATAGGCGAGCGTGCCGTCAACTCGATCCTTGACGATGTCGAGGCAGTCGAGGAGGGTCGCCTCGTCGGGCGCGTCGACCTCGTACTCCTTGAGTGCGCGCTCGCCCCTCTGGGCATCGAAGCGCCAGATCTTGAGGGCGACCCGCATCAGTGCTGCCTCTGTTCACAGGCGGCGCCTACTGGCGCGCGAAAAGCAAGCCAGGCTAGGACGCAGGGAGCGTTCGTACCTGAAAGGTACGGATGCGACCGAGGACGACGCATGGCGCAGCTTTGCAGCCGCCAGTGCGTGTCGAATGTGGGCGGAGGCAGCACTTTCAATAGCTCCTGACCTCGGGCTGCCACTTCGTCATGCGGACCTCCTGATCGGAGAGCTCCGGGCCGTCATCGGTCCAACGCGTGATGGAGTGCTTGAGGAACTTCTCATCGTCACGCTCGGGGAAGTCCGCCGGACGCGAGTGCGCGCCGCGACTCTCCGTACGCGCGATCCCGGCCTGAACCATGACCCAGGCGAGATCCAGCATGTAACCAAGCTCGATCGCACCCGTGAGATCGGTATTGAAGACGTCACCCTTGTCCTCGACCACGACGTTCTCGAAGCGCTCGCGGAGCCCGGCGATGATCTCGAGCTGCTTCGCCATGCGCTCGCCGTAACGGAAGACGCCGAAGTTCTCCAGCATCGACGAGCCGAGCTCATCACGGATCTTCCACGGCCGCTCACCTTCCTTGCGGGCGAGCAGCCTTCCGAGATCGCGTTCCGCATCCGCGAGCGGCGCGCCAGAAATCGAGCCCGGAGAGGACGACAGTGCATGCTCGGCAGCGGCTTGACCCGCCCGGCGCCCGAAGGTGATCGTCTCCATCAGTGAGTTGCCGCCGAGACGGTTGGCGCCGTGAACAGAGACGCAGGCAACCTCACCAGCGGCGTACAGCCCATCGACCTCGGTCGCCCCCCAGTTGTCGGTCGCCACACCACCCATGTGGTAGTGGGCGCCTGGTCGCACGGGGATTGGGTCGTAGATCGGGTCGACGCCGGCGAACGTCATCGCGAGCTCGCGCGAACCCGGTAGGCGGGTGAGGATCCGCTCCGCGCCGAGGTGCCTGAGGTCGAGGAGGACCGATCCGTTGACGCCGCGGCCTCCCTCGATCTCGGTCGTCTCCGAGCGGGAGACGACGTCGCGCGATGCGAGCTCGAGCGCGTTCGGCGCGTACCGCGCCATGAACCGCTCGCCGTCGCGGTTGATCAGAAAGCCGCCCTCGCCCCGGCAACCCTCGGTGATGAGAACACCGCTCGGATACAGCGTGGTCGGATGGAACTGCATGAACTCCATGTCCTTGAGCGGGAGACCGGCACGGAGTGCCATCGCCATCCCGTCGCCGTTGCACGCGTACGCGTTGGTCGTCGCGCGATAGATCCTCCCCATGCCCCCCGTGGCGAGCACGATCGACTTGCCGGTGACCAGCTTCAGCCCGCCGTTCACAAGATCCCAGCAGATGACACCGACGCAGCGACCGCCTTCGATGGCCAGCCGCCAGGCGAAGAACTCTTCATAGACGTGCAACGGGCCTTGCGCCGCGCGCTTCATCGTCTGTTCGTAGAGCACGTGGATCAGCACATGGCCCGTGATGTCGGCCGAGTAGACAGTTCGCGGCGAGCCCGCTGCGCCGAACGGTCGCTGGGCGAGCTTGCCCTCGTCGTTGCGCGAGAACACACAGCCCCAGTGCTCGAGTTGATAGATGTCGCCCGGCGCCTCGTTCGCGAGGATCTCGATCGCGTCCTGGTCGCCGAGGTAGTCCGATCCCTTGACGGTATCGAACGCGTGCTTCTCGGGACTGTCCTCCGCGGAGTTCCCGAGAGCTGCGTTGATCCCGCCCTCGGCGGCGCCGGAGTGGCTCCTCGTCGGGTGGAGCTTGGAGACGACGCCTACGTCAGCGCCGGTGTCGAAGGCCTCGATCGCCGCGCGCATGCCCGCGCAGCCAGCCCCGACGACCACGACGTCATGCATGACCTCCACGTCGAAGGACGCTACCTGATCGACCTCGCGTCTTTCGGCAGAACGATCAGGCGCGGACGAAGACCGCGCGCACGCTGGCTGCCTTCGTCATCGGCACCGAGCAGGTGCGCTTCGATCGGCGGCAGGCACCGCTCCAGGAACGGAATCGCCAGCCTTTCGTCGCGGTCGCGGTGAGCTTGACGGGTGCGTACGAGGGGAACGTCGCCGAGCAGCGAGGTCGACAGGTGATCCCCGTCTTAAGACTTCGTACTGCCCCGCGCCCCGAGACCGCAACCGTCAGGCGGAAGCTGGCCGGCGCGAAGAGCGCCGAGAGCCGCGCGCCGGGTTCAACCGCCAGCGTGCAGCCCGCCGCTCCCACGCACGCAGACCCCCAGCGAACGAGCTTGGCGCCCGGGCCGGGAGTCGCGGTCAGCGCGAGCCGCGTGCCTGCATTCCACGTCGTGGTACAGCTCTGCGCGCACTGCAATCCGGGCACGTCCGAACCGACGGATCCGGGGCCGGAGACCGAGAGTGCGAACGGCATCTGGTCGTCCAGGCGCACGAGCCAGGGTGAGTCCTGGGCGTCCGCCCACGCACCGCTGTGGCCGTAGTAGTCGTTCCGCCCAGGATCGAGCACCTTGGTCGAGAGGGGAGCGTCGTCGATGGACGGATACATGAGGTCGCTGGATTCGTCACACGTGTGCCCGCCGTCCTCGTCCGGGCACTCGTTCGGGGCCCCTTCCGGCACGGCGCCGAGCGTGTGCAGCAGCTCGTGCGCTGCGACGGCCGCCGTCGAAACACCCGTGCACGCCTGCGTGTACACGACTGCGAGGCCGAACCCGGAGGAATCACTGCCGCCCTGTCCGCAGACAGTGGCGTCCGAGACGGCACTGTCGAAGTAGACGACGTACTTGGCAAATGGTGAGCGAAGGCCCGCTGCGTTGAGGGCGTTGAAGACCGCGGCGAACCTTCCGGCGAGCAACGAGAGCTCAGCGCTCGACTCCAGCGTGCGAACCGTCGCGATGTCGAGTTGGAGCCCGCAGGAGAACTGCGCGAGGTCGTTCCGCGGAACATGGGTTGGATCCTGCGCGCGCCACCACGCATCGATCTGCTCGGCGTCCGTCTGCATCACGTCTCCAATGCTCGAAAGCCGATCCTGACCGTCCGACGGGAGCGCGTAGACCCAGCGCACGGGGTTCCCCGCGATCGCGTTCGGCGTTCGGTCGGATTGCGACACCGAACCGCACCAACTCGCCGCGGTCCGTGCTGCGCTTCCCGGAAGCGCGATGTTCGCGACTCGGGATGCCGTCGCGTCCCTCAACGCGAGGCCTTCTACGCCTTGCTCTCCAGCATGGACGGCCGTGGCACCCCCGGTTCCGGCTGTTACGACGGCGAGCGCCACAGCGACCATCCGGATCAAGGCGTCGCCGCCGAGACGCGTATGCGCCCGAGTGCACCTTTCTGCGTCACCCGCACGAACAGCCCCTGCTGACCGCACACCGAGCCCGTTAGCCTCTTCACCCGCTGGCTGACCCATTGCGCGCGCTTGACCACCTTGCGGCGATCCGATCCGACCAGCGCGACTTCGGGATCGGCGCCGTTCGGCACGGTCGCGGTGACCCGTAGATCGCCATCGAGTGCCGTCGACAACGGGATCCACCACACCTTTTTCGTCGCCTTGCCGAAGACACGTGTGGAAAGCGTCGTCTTCCCCGCGCTCCACGGCTGGAGGACGTCCCGCTCAGCCGCCTGAAGTGCTTCGTCGTCCGGGTAGAAGCTCGGAGCGATGATCGGCCACGTCGCCGTCGTGATGCCGGCCTTGCGCTCGTCCATGAGGCGATAGACCTCTGCCCAGGCCTCGCCGGGATTCCGCGCGTAGTTCGAGCCCTCATCCCCGGGGAACGCCTCCTTGCGCGTCGTGCGTGCGCACACGTCGGCCGCGCTCGCCCAATTCTTCGGCCCCCAATCGACGGCGACCCAGGGAGAGTTGAGCCGATGCATCGCGATGTGATGGCCGTATTCGTGGCGGACGACCTCCTCCGGGCTCACGTCGGGAATAGCCGTGTCTCCGAGTGCCACCATTTGATTGCGGGAGTAGCAGCCGAGAGCGCGACTTCCGCAGATCTCCTGGACTTCGTCGAGCGGGGCGATGTAGGTCGTGAGGGATGTGATCTCCGGCCCGTGAGTCAAACCGATGAGAAACTCCGCCCAGCCCTCCGGCGTCGAGGTCTCGGGCGGCAACGCGTCGGACACGCGAACGTCGACCGTCTCTCCGGTCGACGTGGTGACGAGTCCGCCTCGAAAGGTGGTCGCCGCGCGGGCGAGGCTGCCCGTGCGAAGCGAGGTCCCAGGCGCCGCGTCAATCGAGCTCGCGTATGACGCGGTCGGGAAGACGGCAGATGTCCCGTGGGCTGCGCCGGCGAGCGCGACGATGAAGAGCGCGCACGAGGCGACGATCGCGAGCGGCCGGAGACTCGGGGACGCCACCTCGCCGTTATAGCCGCGTGGATATGAACGGGGCGTAAGAACGAGCATTAAGAGTTCTTTGCCACGTGAAGTCGGCCGTCGGCGCGGAACGGAGTACGCGCCGGCGGCCGACCCTCACGGCCCCTACCTGAGGCAGGTGGCGTACAGGCTGACGTTCGCAGCTGCCGCGTCGTCGAGATTCGCGAGGAAGAAGCTCCAGGTCGTTTCGTTGGAGGGGTACGAGTCGAAACCGATCACAAGCTGATCGGACGAGAAGCCCCCGCCCGCGACCTTCTGACCCGCGTCACAGACGACGGTGAAAGCCTGGCCGCCACCGGCAGCGATCTGCCCAGTGGCGCTCTTAGTCGTCAAAAGACCCGCTGACGTGCTCGACGGCCGTTCCCCCGCGGGCGACAGGGCGAGCGCTGACTTGGCTCCCTGCGCCGCGATCTGCGCGGACGTCTGCCCGCCAAGCTTCTTCGCGTTGTCGGCGACGAGTGCTCGCTTGGCGAGCGGGACTGCCGCATTGACGACAGCACCCGCGGTGCCGCCGAGCGCCACAAAGAGGGCGACCATGGCCACGACGAATGCCGGGGTCGGCCGCTTCATCCGTAGTGCAGTCATTCCTGACCTCCTTCTCGTGCACCGGCCCTCAGGGTCGGCGCGTCGTGGATATGCGGTGAGACTGCTCGATCCCGCTCAAGAAACGCTCAAGGCGTGGAGACGACGACGCTGACCTTCCCGAGCCCGCCCTTCTGCGTCACGCGCACCACGAGAGACCGCTCGCCACAGATCGTGGTCGTGATCCGCTTGCTGGTCGTCGATGACCAGAGACCCTTCTGGAGCGTCGTCTTCCGGGCGCTGTCGAACAGCACGACCTCGTGAAGCCCGTTTTTCGGCAGCGTGACTGCCACGTCGAGAATCCCGTCGAACGGCGTCCGAAGAGGCACCGTCCACACCTTCTTGCCCTTGGTGGTGAACACGGTGCGGAACACTTGTGTGACCAGGGCCGACCAAGGCGAAACGACATCCAGCTCCGCCGCCTGGAGCGCCTCTGAGCTCGGCGAGAACGACGAGTCGACGAGCGGCCACGAGAAGCTCGTCGCTCCCGTCTTCAGCTCGTTCAGCACGCGGAAGACCTCGGCGAAGCCTTCGCCCGGGTTCAGCTCGTAGTGCTCCTGCTCGTTCCCTGGGAAGGCCGTCCCCAGCATGCTGCGAGCGCAGATGTTCGCGGCAGAGGCCCACCTCTTCGGGCCCCAGGCGACCGCGAGCCATGGCGAATTCAGCCGGTTCGCGGCCACATGATGGCCGTACTCGTGAGCCGCGACCTCTTCGGGCTCGACGCCCGCGAACGTCTCGCCGATGAATGCGAGCTCGTTTCCCCCGTAGCAACCGAGCGCGTAGGGGCCGCAGAAGAGCCGCATCTCCGACGGGGTGAGGACATAGACGGTCACGAGCGAGAGCTCGCTCCCGTGCACGAGCGAGGCGAAGAACTCCGCCCACCTCTGCCCTACCGCCGGTGAATCCGGGTACGCCTCGGAGACAAGCACCCGCACGGACTCGCCAGTATGCGTCGCGAACGAGCCGCCCAGCCACCCCGCCGTGGCGAGCCTCTCTTGCGCGGACACGCCGAGCTCACTGTGGAGCTGGTAGGCGCTAACCGACCACGACGGGGTCGGATCGGAGGCTGCCGCCGCCCCGCCGACCGCGACCGCGATCGCGACCGCGACGAGGGCGAAGGCGCCGAGCCGTCTCCGGCTCGGCGCCTTCCGTCTACCTGATGCAGACGACATAGAGCAGCCCTGACTGCGTTCCGGGAGCATTCTGAGAAACCGTCACGTATGTCCGCCAACCCGCCCCGTCGGACGTCGGACGGTTGTCCCATGCGTGAGCGTACCCCTGCGGATCCTCCCAGCCGCCACCAACGGCCTTGAGGCCGGTGTCGCATGTCACGGTGAAGTCCGAGCCGGAGCTCGGTCCGCCGGACCAGGTGCCCGTCTTGATGGAGACGAGCCCGGCCGCCGTGCTTGCTGGACCGGGCGCCTGCGATGCCTGCGAGGTGATCTGAGCCGCACTCTGCCCGTCGAGCTTCTTGGCGTTCTCGGCCATGGTCGCGACCTTCGCCTTGTCTGCGAGGAGCGCTCGCTTGGCCAGCGGAACCGCCGCGTTCACGACCGCACCTGCGGTGCCGCCGAGAGCGACGAAGAGTGCGACCGTCGCCACGACGAGCGCCGGGCTCGGTCGCTTGAAGTGCTTGAGCTGCATTGCCGAACCTCCTTCTGGTGCGCCGGCCGATGGTCGGCGCGTCGTGGGTACGGCATGGAGGCTGCTCGACGCCGCTCAAGAAAAGCTCAACGTTTCGGCGTCATCGCTCCACGAACTGGATCGAGGCACGGCTCGAGAGGATCAGCTTTCCCCCGTCGTACCAGCGTCCGACGAACTCGTGCCAGCCGGCCGGCAAGCCCGCGGGAAACTCTGCGAGGTCGGTCTTCCGCAGGCGGGCAGTGCCTTCGATCTGCACATCGGTACGCATCTCGACACGGCGGCCGTCGACGTCGAGTTCGAAACGAGTGTCCTCGCCCAGTTCCTGCACTGCCCCCGCGGCGTCTCCGAGCTCAGGCGCGAAGCCGTAACCGATCCAAAACGCCGTGTCCGCGGAACGGACAGAGGGCGTGGCGCCGCCTGGGAAGATGCCGACTCGAGCATCGGCGCCTCCATGGCCGTTGGTCCGCGGGACGCTGACGACGACGAGTGCAGCCATGACGGCCTCCTTGGTTGGGTTTGCATGGGAGAAGGGTCGCTCGCGCCGCTCAAGGGCGGCTCAAGACGCGCGCTAGCGCCGACGATCCGACCGTGCGAAGCTACGACTCGCCGAGCGGCAAGGAGTTGCGATGGGCGAAGCACGCCGGGCAGGCGACCCAGCGATCGAGCTACGGCTTCTCGGGCCGCTCGAGGTCTCGAGAGGGGGAGCCGTCATCGCCCTCGGAGGGCCGAAGCCGCGCGCGCTCCTCGCAGTGCTTGCGCTCGAGCCAGGGCATATCGTCTCCGTCGACGGCCTTGTCGAAGCGCTCTGGCCGGGCGAGACGCCTGACACCGCGGCGCACGCCGTCCAGGTCTACGTCTCCCAGCTTCGGAAGGCGCTCGGAGCGGATCTGATCCCAAGACGCGCTCCCGGCTATGCGCTCGAGCTCGAGCCAAAGCGCATCGACATCCATCGCTTCGTCCAACTCGCGGGAGACGGCCGCGAGACGCTCGCCGCCGGCGACGCGGCTGCGTCGGCGACCATCTTCCGCGAGTCCTTGGGCCTGTGGCGCGGTCCGGCCCTCGCCGACTTCCTCTACGAGCCGTTCGCGCAGACCGAGATCGCCCGGCTCGAGGAGCTGCGAACGGTCGTGCTCGAGGAGCGAATCGAGGCAGATCTCGCGCTCGGGCGCCACGGCGAGCTCGTGTCCGAGCTCGAAGCCCTCGTTCAGGCACAGCCGCTCCGCGAGCGGCCGCGCGCCCAGCTCATGCTCGCGCTCTACCGCTCGGGACGCCAGGCCGACGCGCTCGCCGCCTACCGCAGCGCACGCGAGACGCTCGTCCAGGAGCTCGGCATCGACCCGGGCCCCGAGCTCCGGCAGCTCGAGGCCGCGATCCTGCGCCAGGACGAGTCGCTGCTGCTCGAAATCGAGCCCGCCAGGCCGGCGATGCAGTTCCGGCGGCTCGCCACGATCCTCTTCGTCGACATCGTCGAGTCGATGGCGCTCGGCGAGGTGCTTGACGCCGAGACCATCGGGAGCGTCCAGCGTCGCTACTTCGAGGCCATCTCGGCTGCTGTCGTCCGCCACGGCGGGACCATCGAGAAGTACGCGGGCGACGCGGTGATGGCCGCATTCGGCGTCCCGGTCTCACACGAGGACGACGCGCTTCGCGCCGCGCGTGCGGCGTTCGAGATCCAGGCCGGAGTCAAGGCGCTCAACGGGCATCTCATGCGCGATCACGGCCTCCAGATCGAGGTTCGGATCGGCATTGCTGCGGGCGAGGTCGTGACAACGGCAACGGGCGACGGACAGCGGTTCGTCGCCGGAGACCCGGTTGGCATCGCAGCCCGACTCGAGCAGGCAGCCGAGCCGGGAGAGATCGTCGTCGGCGAGGTCGTTGCGCGGCTCATCGACCATGCGGCGAGGCTGGAGCCCCGCGGAGCGCTCGAGATCGCTGGTAGACGGAAGCCGTTCCAGATGTTCCGCCTGCGCGAGATCGTTCCCGTCGCTCCCGCGTTCCAGCGGCGTCTGGACGCTCCGCTCGTGGGACGCAAGCGAGAGCTCGCTGCGCTTCGGAAGTCGCTGAAGCGCGCGGTGGACAGCGACGCCACCCACGTGACCCTTGTCGTCGCGCCGCCCGGTGTCGGCAAGTCGCGGCTCGCTGCCGAGTTCACCCGCCGGACCAAACGAGCGACGACGCTCTGGGGTCGCTGCCTCTCCTACGGCGAGGGCATCACGTACTGGCCCCTTCGCGAGGTTCTCGAGCAGGCGGAGAGCGGCATCGAGCGCGATGCCGTTCTCGCCGCGCTCGATGCTGAGACACCTCCGCCTGCGCCGGAGGTCGCCTTGCTCGTCCGGCAGCTCTGCGAAGCGCTGGCACGGGAGCGTCCGCTCGTCCTCGTCTTCGACGACGTCCACTGGGCCGAGCCGACCTTCCTCGAGCTCGTCGAGCACCTCGCGGACAAGGGCGGGGGGCCGATCCACGTCGTCTGTCTCGCCCGCGAGGAGTTCTCGGAGACGCGACCGTCGTTCCTGGAGGCACGAGGGAACGTCGACCGGATCGAGGTCGACGCGCTCTCCACCGAGGAGATCGAGGCGCTTGTCGACGGGCTCGGAGGCGCCATCCTCGACTCCGACCAGCGGACGCGCGTCGTCGACGCCGCGGAAGGCAACCCGCTCTTCCTCGAGCAGCTCCTCGCCCTCGCTCTCGAAGGAGGGCTCGCCGGTGAGCGCCTCCCGGAGACGATCCAGGCGCTGCTCGCCGCGCGCCTCGACCGGCTCGGCCCCGGTGAGCGCGCCGTACTCGAGCGAGGCGCGGTGGTGGGGAAAAGGTTCTCGGCGGACGACGTCGTCGCGCTGCTCGAGCCGAACGCGGCGCCGACGGCGGACGCGTACCTGGCGACGCTCGTCGGGCGCGGCTTCCTGCGCCCGGGCGAGGACGGTGCTTTCGGCTTCCGGCACGTCCTCGTGCAGGAGGCGGTTTACCGATCGGCGCCGAAGCGCCTGCGGGCGGAGCTGCACGAGCGCTACGCCGACCGGCTCGACACAGTTTCCGCGGATCTCCCTGAGCTCGACGAGTTCGTCGGCTACCACCTCGAGCAGGCGTACCGGCTGCGGACGGAGCTCGGCGAGTCGGATCGGCGGACGGAGCGGCTTGCGGAAGACGGAGGGCGACGGTTGGGCGTTGCTGGCATTCGAGCGATGAAGCGCGGCGACGTTCCTGCCTCCGTCGGGTTGCTTCGGCGCGCTACGTCAATGCTGCTGCAGCGTTCCCCGCTCCAGGCTGAGCTTCTCTGCGAACTCGGCCTTTCATTGGGCGCGGGCGGCGATCCTGATGAAGCTATCGAAGTGCTCCAGAGGGCGATCGAGCACGCAAGAGTCGTCCCTGACCAGAGAGTCGAGATGCGCGCTCGAATGGAGCTCGAGTACCTCCAGACCAGGCGGATCTCTGGATCGACCGGCGATGCGTTGCTCGACGTCACTTCAGCGGCGATAGGCGTCTTCGAAGTCGTAGGCGACGAGCGATTGATTGGTCGCGCACGGCTTCTTGCCGGTTGGGTTCACGGCGCTCGTCGAGGCCAACATCGGGCGAGAGAGAAGGCAGCAGAAGAGGCTCTTGCGCACTACGGGCGCTCGACTTGGCCCATATCAACCACTGTTGGTGAGATCGCGGATGCGCTCTACCACGGGCCAGTACCGGTGCCCGACGCGATCGACCGCTGTCACGCGCTGCTGCGAACAACCTCACTCGACCGGTACGGGCGAGCAAACGTCGAGGTATCCCTCGGCGGCCTCGTGGCTCAACTCGGTGAGTTCAGCCACGCCCGCGCGCTCATCGGATCAGCACGGGGCACTTTCGAGGAGCTGGGTCAGCGGGCCTCAGCGGCCCCCTTCAGTGCGACGATTCTCGGGGACGTCGAACTGCTGGCCGGGGACATGGTGTTGGCGGAAGTCACATTCCGCTGGCTGTGCCACGAGCTAGCGGAGATACAGGCATTCAGTCATCTGGCGAGCAGAGCGGGCGATCTGGCGGACGTGCTCTACCTCCTCGGGCGTCTCGATGAGTCGGCCGAGTGGATCGAGGTCGCCACGACGCACTCGGCAGTCGACGACATCGATGCGTTGATCCGATGGATGCCGGTGCACGCCAAAATCCAGGCTCGCCACGGCGCGCTGACGGATGCAGTGGCAACTGCGAGAGACGCCGTGCGGCTGGCTCAGACAACGGACGCACTCAACCGTCATGCGAAGACACAGCAGGACCTCGGCGAGATTCTGCTGCTCGCCGGTAGAGCGGATGATGCGTGTGCGGCCTTCGGTGACGCTCTCGAGTTGTACGAGGAGAAAGGAAACCTCGTCGGCGCGGAATATGCGCGCTCACTGCTGGACGAAGTAACGCGTGTCTGAAACACACAAGGCCCGCTGGAGGCGGGCCTTGTGGATCGGTTCGGTATCCGCTAGCCCGTTCCCGGGCCTGTCCCGTCGGCATATGCGACGAGCGGCGCTGCGAGCGCGAGCAGGCCGACTGCGAGCACGACGAGCGTGCGATGCATGCGCGTGACCTGGTGCATGGTGTCCCTCCTCTCGGGTTCTCGGGTGCACCGGTCACGCTCGAGCCGACCCCTAACCGCCCAGCCACGAGCGGCTAACAGGTGGCTAATCGTCGTGTAATTCCGGCGCTCGATTTCCATGCACCGGATGCTCGAATTTTGCGAGTTATTTCACATCGGAATACTCTTGATCTTTGCTAGTAGGAATCCCGATTCTTCAGGCCACCTGCCTCGGGGAGCACCCCGAGTGCGAGATCCGGAGTCGCTCTACGCCAGACGGAGTTCGAACGCGAAGCGCTTGCTCATCACGAAGGACAACGGCACGAGCACCGAGAGCGCGAGTGCCTGCGCGGGACGCGGGTCCATGCCGAGACCCTCGACGAACGCTGCGAGCAGCAGCGCGGTGAGTCCTGCTACGACTCCTCCGACGACGAGGTAGCGCAGGTAGGCACGGACGAACTCACCGTGAGAAACCCCAAAGGTGAAGTAGCGATTGCCGAGATACATCGCCGCGTTCGAGACGAGATAGGCAAGCACCGAGGCGCCGACGTACCAGGTGCCAGCTCCGAAGAGCACGGTAAAGAGAACGATGTTGAGCACGAAGCCGCCGGTCCCGACCAACAGGAACTTCAGGGGCTGGGCGAGCCGCCCGTGCATCACGCCGCCAGCGGCCGCAAGGCGGGTACCGGCTCGGCCTCGGCAGCGCGCTCGAGCGTCCGATCGAGCACCGCCATGACTGAAGCGAGCCCCGGCCGAAGCCGCGGGATCACGTGGAGCAGCGCCGGCGTCACGGTGAGGCGGATGTCTCGCCCAGCCGCAGCGAGCGTGCGGGATTCGTCGACGGGGAAAAACGGATCGGCTGGAGAGGACACGATCTCGACGGGGGCCGACACCTGGCTGATCCGCGACAGCGGGGAGAGCTCCTCGATCAGCCCGCGTGTGTCGAGCTCGAGCGCCGCGTAGAGCTCGTCGAAACGTCGGGGATCCCGGTTCGCGAGCAGCGCCGTTACAGCCGGATCTTCCGGCGCGTTCGCGACGAGCGAGCGGGCCGCTGCTCGCGCAACCAGCGGATCGGCCGCATACGGCCGATCGCCGTAGTACCCCGTCGTCGCGAGCTGGAGCACGCTGCGCAGGCTCGCAAAGGGCGCCACGGCGGCGACAGTCCCAACACGGTATGCGAGCCGGGGATCGCCGGCGGCGAGGATCGCGAGCCCGGCCCCGGTAGATGCTCCGACGAGCGCCACACGCGGGCCCGCTGCGCGCGCGACCGAGACGAGCGAGTCGATCGTCGCGGGAGTCAACTCGCCGCGACGCACGTGCGGGAGCTCCGGCGCAATCGCGACGAAGCCCGCTCCGGCAAGGGCGGACAGGAAGCGACCGACGGCGGGCTGGTCGACGCCAAGCGGGGTCATCGCGTTCGCATAGACGACGACCGGGCCGGCACCGCGCCGCGGCCGTGCGACCAAAGTGTCGACGCCCGCGATCCGTTCGCGCTCGCAGGCGCGAACGCCTCCCCGACAGGTCGAGGCGATAACGGCGAGCGCGCGAATCACGCGGCCGCCTCCAGCTCGATCGCCGCGCGGAGCCAGCGATACCAGTCGCTCTGGAAGAGCTCGCCGGGATCGTGCGCATGCTTCGCGTCGAGGAATTCGGAGAGCTGAGGGTACGCGGTCAGCAGCTGTTGGCGGGTCGCCCACCGGTGGTACGTGAGGTAGAAGCTCCCACCGCGCTCGAGCGCGAGGTCGATCAGCCGCCGGAATGCGATGACCGCGCGCTCGATCCCCGCCGGCGTGTGCTCGACGTGGAGGTTGATGACGGTGCACGCCCACGGTTCGCGCGCCCAGGCCAGGACGCTCTCGTCGTCTCGCTCGATGAGGCGGACGGTGCCGTAGACGACGTCCGCCTCAAGCGCGCGCAGATCGCTTGCGGCCTCTGCGAGGAAGTCCGCGAGGAGCGGCCACGGGACGTACAGCTCGCTGATCATCTCGCTCGATCCGTCCCAGTGGTAGCCGGGGAGGTACGTCGCGAGCTGGTGTCGATCGGACAGGTAGACCTGGCCCGACGTCCGCAGGTAATGCTCCGCGTACACCTCGTACGCCCGAGTCTTGTCGTGGTGAGCGAGGTGGAGGAGCCTGTTCCAGTCTGCGGAGCTCAGCTTGTGGTCGGCACCGAGCGGCGTGTCGTCGGCGACTGGCCGGTAGCACGAGCAGATCCCGTGCTGGAGGAATCCCGCCGAAGCAGGGTCGATCTCGAACTGGAAGTCTCCGTAGAGGAAGCCCTCGTCGATCCGCTGGGCGAACAGCTCCTCGAGCTCGTGCGTGTGCGCGAGGCGCACGACGCGCTCGACCCTGCGGCGGCGGTCGAGCCGTAGCGTGGCCGAACAGACGACGCCGAAGAGCCCGTATCCGCCGCAGACGAGGCGGAAGAGGTCGGCGTTCTCGTCGCGCGAGCAGGTGCGCGCAACGCCATCCGCGCCAAGGACGATGAGGCTCTCGATGTCCGCGATGAACGGGCCGTAGGTGAGGCCGCGGCCGTGAACGTTGGCCGAAATGGCGCCTCCGATGCAGAGGTCGTCCGCTCCGGTCTGCTTCTGGCGGATCGCCCACGGCGTGTCCGTGAGCGCGTCCATGAGCGCAGGCCACTGGATGCCGGCCTCGACCTCGATCAGCCCGCGTTCCTCGTCGAGCGAGAGGACGCGGTCGAACGGTCGGGTGTCGAGGACGACGCCTCCCGAGCAGAACTGCTGGCCGCCCATGGCGTGCCGGCCGCCGGCGACCGAGACAGGACGACCCGCCGCGCGAGCGCGATCGATTGCCGCGCCGATCGACTCGAGCGAGTCGACCGGTACGACTGCGTCGACCTCGGTCTCGTTGAGCCGGGAGTGGACGTCGTTGACGACGCTCATCGGACTCTGAGGTCGAAGGGGACGAACTTGAAGAGTGCGAGCCATGCGCCCGTGAGGGCCGCTGCGACGAGCACGAAGAGCGCGATCTCGAGGGCACGACGAGCGATGTCCTGCTTGATGTGGGGGGACGCCGCGGCGCCGCCGAAGGGGATACGTGAGCTCAGATTCGTCATGCCCCGACGGTACGAGCGGGAGCGCTCTGCGGTAACCGGGCGCGCCTTGGACTCGTCTCGGGGTATTCCCTGGTCTCGAAGCCGGGGCGCGCCCCGTGGACTCAGCGGCGCGACCGTGTGACGATGAGCGCATGACGAGGATCCGCTGGATCCAGATCGCCCTCGCTGGGGCAGGAGTTGCACTCGGCGTCCTCGCGTACCGGGTGCAGATTGACAACCTGCCCAACACAACCTCGCTCCGCTCGGTGGGATCGGTCGCCGCCGCCTGGTCGTTCCTCCTTGCCGGGCTCGTCGCGTGGGCGCGCCGGGCGCCGAACCGGCTCGGGCCGCTGATGATCGCAACGAGCTTCGCCCTCCTTGCGCGCCAGTTCCGATACAGCCACGACGGCCTCGTGTTCACCGTGTTCTTCCTCGTCGGGGAGCTCGGCTGGGCGCTCTTCGCCCACGTGACCTTCGCGTATCCGTTCGGGCGGGTGGCCGACCGTCTCGAGAGGGTGTTTCTCTGGATCGCGTACGTCGTCGCGATCGCGTTCCCGCTCGCGATCCTCCTCGTCTACGAAGGAACGGAGCGGCTGCGCTATGTCGATCCCTTCCCCCGGGACAACCTGCTGCTGGTCTTCGAGAGTGCGCGAGCCGTCGACTTGCTCCAGGACGCGTTCGGGTTCGTCGCCTACGGCGTGCTCGGCACGGTGTTCGTCGTCCTCGTCCTGCGGAAGTTCCTCCACGCGTCTCCGCGCGCGCGGCGCGTCTATCTGCCGCTCCTCATCGCCGCGGTCGCCGCAGCGCTGTGGGCCGTGCTCAACGGGATCCTCACGTTCGCGACGACTCCGCCGGCGATCGTCTACGACCTCTTCTGGTGGCAGGTCCTCTCCCTGATCGCGTTACCGCTCGCGATGCTCTGGGGGCTGCTGCGCGCGAGATTGGCGCGCGTGCACGTGGGCGAGCTTGTCGTCCACCTGGAGGAGACCCCTGTCGACGGGTTGCGCGACGAGATCGCGCTCGCGCTGGAGGATCCGACACTCGAGCTCGGGCTCTGGCTCCCCGAGCGACGCGAGTACGTGGACGCGGCGGGAACGGCACTCGCGGTTCCCGACGACGACGGTGACCGCGCAGTCACGTTGCTCGAGCATGAGGGCGCGCCACTGGCTGTCCTCGTTCACGACCCGACCCTGCGCGACGAGCCCAAGCTCGTCGAGGCGGTTGCGGCCGCAGCACGGCTCGCGCTCGTCAACGCGCGGCTGCATGCGGAGGTGCGCGCGCAGCTCGAAACCGTGCAGGAGTCACGGGCGCGTATCGTCACCGCGGCGGACGAGGAGCGTCGCCGGATCGAGCGCGACCTCCACGACGGCGCGCAGCAACGGCTGGTCGCGCTCGCGCTCGAGCTGCGGAGCGCGCAGCGTCATATCGGTGAGAACGGTGACACTGAAGTCCAGCGCTTGCTGTCATCGACTGCTGACGAGCTCCAGGTCGCGGTCGAGGAGTTGCGCGAGCTCGCGCAGGGCATCCACCCTGGGATCCTCACGCAGGGTGGCCTCGCACACGCGCTCGAGGCGCTGGCTGCGCGGGCACCGTTGCAGGTGTCGGTCGATGCGACAGCAGAGCGTTTTTCGCCTGAGGTCGAGGCAACCGCATACTTCGTCGCCTGCGAAGCGCTGACGAACACCGTCAAGCATGCGGACGCCTCGAAGGCATCGATCGGCGCCAGGCGCGAGAATGAACTCCTTGTGATCGAGGTTGCGGACGACGGTCGCGGCGGTGCCACGCAGGGTGGGGGTTCAGGCCTGCGAGGGTTGACCGATCGCGTGGAGGCGCGCGGCGGCCGGCTCGTCGTCGAGAGCGTTCCCGGTTCCGGAACGCGCGTGCGAGGGGAGATCCCGTGCGCGTCGTGATCGCCGAGGACTCGGTGCTGCTGCGCGAGGGGCTAGCCCGCGTGCTGGCAGACGGGGGCTTCGAGGTTGCGGGGCAAGCGGCAAACGCAGACGAGCTGATGAAGATCGTCCGTCGCTTCAAGCCGGACGTCGCCATCGTGGACGTCCGCATGCCGCCGACACAGACCGACGAGGGCGCGCGTGCGGCGGTGGAGATCCGCGCGGAGCAGCCCGAGGTCGCGGTGCTTCTCCTGTCGCAGGTCATCGAGGCAACACACGCCCTTGCGCTCGTGAGTGAGTCGGCGGAGGGGTTCGGCTACCTACTGAAGGATCGCGTGCTCGAGATCGGTGACTTCCTCGACGCCGTGAGGCGCGTGGGACGCGGCGGAACCGCGATCGATCCGGAGGTCATCTCGCAGCTCCTCGGCCGCAAGCGCGAGGAGGGCCCGCTCGACGAGCTCACCCCGCGCGAGCGCGAGGTTCTCGAGCTCATGGCGCAGGGACTCTCGAACCGAGGCATCTGCGAGAAGCTCTTCATCAGCCCGAAGACCGTCGAGACGCACGTGAACTCGATCTTCGGGAAGCTCGGCCTCATGCCGACAGGGGACGAGCACCGCCGCGTCTTGGCGGTGCTCGCCTACCTGCGCGCCTGAGCATACGAGCTGTGTTCCGGAAGAGTCGAGGACGCCCCACATGATGCAAAAGCGGAGCTTCGTTCGGTGGCTCCTTGGGATCGCGACGACGCTCGCCCTTGGCTTTCTGCTGGCCTGTCGCGCGGCTGCCCATCTCGCCCTGGGCCGGCCGGAGTGGCGGGTGCTGGAGGGGGCTCCGGAGGAATACGGACTGGCTGCCGATCTCGTCGGCTTCCGCTCGCGCGACGATCTCAACGTTGCCGCGTGGTGGCTCACGAACGACGCATCCGGCGAGCCCGGCCGTGCCACCGTGATCCTCATCCACGGCCTCGGCGGCAACCGCTCGTCGATGCTCCCGATCGCAGCGTTCCTCGTCGACAGCGGTTATGACGTGCTCGCCATCGATCTTCGCGCCCACGGCGAAAGCCAGGGCAACTATCCCTCGCCCGGCTACCTCGAGGTCGCCGAGATCACCGCCGCCGTCGAGTACGCCCACCGCCGAGGTTCGCGGTCGATCGTTCTGCTCGGTCACTCGGTCGGTGGTGTGGCTGCGCTTCATGCTGCCGCCAGCGGCGTCGACATCGTGGCAGTGATTGCCGACAGCGCGTTCGTCTCGTTCTTCGACATGATCGATGGAGTCCGCGCCCGTCAGGTGTCGCCCTGGATGCGGGTCGGTCTGGGGCTCGTCACCTCGCGAAGCTTGGCCGGCCTGACCGCGTTCATGACGCGTGTGGGCGGTGGTCAGCGCATCGACGCGCGTCGTGCCGATCTCATGCCGGTTCTACCGCACATCCGATGGCCGGTGCTGTTCGTCACCGGTGATCGCGACGACATCGCGCTTACTGCGAACACTCGTCGCATGGCAGCGGTAATGGCCGTCCCGGGGACGCGCGTCGCCGAGCTTCACGCCGGTCACCAGACATACGCCGACGCGCCGCGCGAGTACGAGCGCGCAGTGCTCGGATTCCTCGACGAGGTGATCGCCACGAGCTCGTCCGCACGCGGACCGGCGGCGTGACGGCTCGGCGCCGCGGCTCAGCCGCGCGGGCCGGCAGCGGCCACGCCGGGGGCGACGTCTTCGAAGCGCTCGAAGTTGTCGCGGAACATCTGCGCGAGCTCGCGCGCCTTCGCGTCGTACGCCTCAGGATCCGCCCACGTGGAGCGCGGGTCGAGCAACGACGAGTCGACGCCGGGCACTTCGACCGGCACTTCGAGGCCGAACACGTCGTCGACGAGGTATTCGACGCTGTCGAGCTTGCCGGAGAGCGCGGCGTGGAGAAGGTCGCGAGTCGCCTTGATGGGCATGCGCCGACCTTCGCCGAAGGAGCCCCCCGTCCAGCCGGTGTTGACGAGCCAGACCTCGACGTGAGGATGCTCGTCGAGCTTGCGGCCGAGGAGCCCCGCGTAGACCGCCGGAGGCTGCGGGAGGAACGGTGCTCCGAAGCACGTCGAGAACGTCGGCTGCGGCTCCTTGACGCCGATCTCGGTCCCGGCGAGCTTCGACGTGAACCCGGACAGGAACCAGTACATCGCCTGGTCGCGGGTCAGCCGCGCGATCGGCGGTAGCACGCCGAAGGCATCCGCGGTCAGCATCACGACCGCGCTCGGGTGCCCGGCGCGCTTCGCGGGCAGCGCGTTCGCGATCTGCTCGAGCTTG
>JAOUHF010000132.1 GCA_029865325.1 Thermoleophilia bacterium | reverse complement strand
TCGATCCCGCTGGTCTGGACAGACGAGCACCGGCTCCACGACCCGGAGACAGCGGTGTGGGTCGGCGTCCCGATACCGAACGACGAGGTGCCGCAGCGAGCGGAGGCAATCCGGGTCGCGCTCGAGCACGCCGGAGCGCCGGTCGTGCTCGCCGAGGCGCACGCGGACGACGCCCTCCTCGCCGTCCACGACGCCGGGCTCGTCGAGTTCCTCCGGAGCGCGTGGGACGCGTGGGCCGCTTCCGGGCTCCCGGGCGACCCCGGCCAGCCCGACGTCGTCGGCTACATCTTCCCCACCCCCGGGCTCCTCGCCGGCCTCGAGCCACAGGTTCCCGCCTCGCTCGCAGCCAGGACAGGGGCGTACTGCTACGACACGATGACCGGTGTTACCGAGGGCACCTGGGGGGCGGCTCGCTCTGCCGTCGATGTTGCGCTGACCGCCTCCGATCTCGTTCTCGGCGGCGCCCGCGCCGCATATGCCTGCTGTCGTCCGCCAGGTCACCATGTCACGCGCGACGCGTTCGGCGGCTCCTGTTACCTCAACAACGCCGCAGTCGCGGCCCAGTACCTACGAGGCGGCGGCCACTCTCGGGTCGCCGTGCTCGACCTCGACGCACACCATGGAAACGGCGCACAGTCGATCTTCTGGGATCGCGAGGATGTCCTCACCGCCTCGGTGCACGTCGACCCCGCAGCCGGCTGGTTTCCACACTTCCTCGGGTTGGCGGACGAGCGCGGCGGCGAAGCGGGCGGGGGAGCGAACGTGAACGTGCCCTTGGAGCCCGGGTCTGGCGACGATGTGTGGCTCGCCGGCGTTGATCTCATGCTCGAGTCGGCGCGCGCACACCGAAGCGACGCGCTCGTCGTGCCGCTCGGCGTGGACGCGGGCGCCGGCGACCCGAACGCGCCGCTCCAGGTGACACAGGGAGGCTTTCGAGAGGCGGGTCGGCGCCTGGGCGAACTCGGACTGCCCACGGTCTTCGTGCAGGAGGGCGGCTACGTGCTGGAGACGATCGGCTCCCTCGTGCTAGCAACGCTCGAGGGCTTCCACGAGGGCGCGGGCTCCTAGTCGTCGTTCTTGTCCCCCGCCCGCTGCGACCGGATCCAGCCGCAACCCGGGCAGGCGAAAACGTCCTCGATGACTCCGTCAAGAGCAGGTGTCATGCGTGCGGCCTCTGCCTCGGTCAACGGGTAGACGAGTTTGGAGGCCTGGTGGTTCATCCCCTCTCCGCACTTCGGGCACGACATCGTCTGCTCGCTCACTCGGAGCCTCCGATCGTCACGTGCGCCCTTCCGTGGCGAAGCGTCTCGGCCATCCAGCACAGCTCGTCCAGGAACTTCTCGATGCGCAGCAGGAAGGATTCGTCGAGCAGCTCTCCCGACTCGTCGAAGCGACTTTGGACGGTAGTGAAGTTCACGTCCCAGAAGATCGTGACGAGCCCGAGCTCCCGCAGCACAGGGATCAGGTTCTGGATCACTCGGGCGCCGCCGAACGCGCCGGCGGAGACGCCGACGATGCCCACCGCCTTGTGTATGTACTCCTTCAGGTTCGTATCGAGCACGTGCTTGAGCAGTCCGGGGTAGCCGTGGTTGTACTCCGGAGCGACGATCACGAGCGCGTCGGCGCGGTTCATGTTCTCCGAGAACACTGCGTCCTTCGCGGCCTCGCCGGCGTCGTCGACCGGGATCGGCAAGGTCGCGACGTCGATCAGCTCGGTGACGACGCCCGGACGCTTCGCGATCTCGCGGCACATCAGCTCGGCGGCGTGCTCGCTCATGCGTCCCTTCCTGGGCGTCCCGAGGATCACCGGGATGAACAGGGGACGATCGTCTGCCATACGCCGACGTTACCGCAGCCGCAGACGGTGACGCCGGCTAAACCCCGGGCGGATCGGCGACGTAGATCCGCACGCGAAGCCCGCGCAGCGAGTCGACGATCGCGCCGTTGCGCACCCGAAGGGTTCGCTTTTCGCCGAACACCCGCAGCGAGGTCGCCTTCAGTCCGGGGACGCTGATTCGCACGTTCGCAGGATTGATCCACGAGTTCACGGCGATGACGTACGTCGCCCCGTTCGAGCGCCGCACGCCGGCCCGAACGGGCGAATCCGAGGGCGCCACTGCGGCGTCTCCCTCCTCGCCGAGCAGGGCGGGTGCGAGCGAGACGATCTCGCGTGAGAGCCGTCCGATCTCCTCCTGGATGGGCCCCGTCCAATTGTCCGGGAACCAGCCGATGCCCCGCGCCCCGCCGACGATGGCGAGCCACGTCTCGGCGCGGACGATTGCCGGGCTGGGATCGAGCCCTGCGCACACCGACATCGGGCCCGCCTCGATCCACTGATACGTGGGCTTGCCCCGAGCGAGCTCGACGAGCTCGCGCTGCGCCTCGTAGACGGCGCGCAGCGTGTCTCGCCGGCACCAGATCTGGAGCGGGTAGAGGTTGAAGCCGATGATCTCGGCCCGCTCGATCATGCCCGCGTACATCCCACGCCCTTGCGGAAGGGGCGCCGCGGCGCTGAAGAAGTGGTTCGTCAGCGTGAGGAACGTCGGGCGGCGGCTCGTCTTCGACGCCGCCAGCAGCGGGAGGTCCTCGGGTCGTCCGAGTTGCGCGTCGGCCTCGTCGAGATGGTGAAAGCCGATGACGCCAGGCCCGTCGCGGCGGCTGTCGACCGACGTGACCGAGAGAGCGCGGCCACGAAGCCCGGCGAGCTGGCTGTCGACGCCGCCACAAGCCGTCCCCATGAAGAGATTGACGCCCGCCTCGAGGCTCATCGGGAACGCCCACGGGCACTGCTGCCACACCATGCGGGGAAAGAACGGCTGGCCGGCGACCGTCAGCGCGCGCGGCGTCACGCGCGCGCCGACCCAGAGTGGCTGGGGTGCGGTCTTCAGCGACCCGGTCGCCTGCGCCCGCGCACGACCGGCGCGGGCGACGATCCGGAAGGTGTAATCACGGGCCGGCTCGAGGACCGCAAGGGCGGATCGGCCGGCGCGATCGCGACCCGAGATCACGCGCCTCGACCAGACTCCGTACTCGTCGGTCAGCCCGTATTCGACGACGACCGACGCCGGGGTGCTGACCGCCCAGCGCACTGTCGCCGAGTACGGCCCCGGCTCAATTCCGACAACGGTGACGGAGAGAGCGGAGGGGGCAGCGCCGGCCGAACCGGCGAGGCCACCGAGTACGGCGAGCGCGAGGGCAACGGCGAGTGCGCGCATCACGCCTATGGAAGCACGGCGCGAGCGACGATCACTGCAACCTTTACGGTTCGCTGATAGTCACTCCGCCGCCGAGCACCGAAGCGCTCTGGGACGTCTCGTACGCGACACCCCAGGCCTAGGCGCTTCCCGTAGATCCCTAGCCGGTCTTGACCTCGGCGCGGACGTCGCGTAACCGAACCGTCTCGATCGCCACACAGATGACGAGGATCGCGATCACGACAGTGAGCGTCACGATCGCGTCCGTCCCGTCGAGCGTGACAGCAACGACCAGAGCAGCCGCCCCGGCGATCACACGCTCCCACGCAATCCGGCGGATCACCCGGAAGCGAGCGAGCACGAAGCCCGAGAGGAAGATCGCGATCCCGAGCCCGAGTGCCCAGCGGCCTGCCTCGGAGAGCGGGTCGCTCGGGTGTGCGAGCGTCTTTTTCGCCGCGACCGCATACAGGATGATCCCGAGCACGATCGGGTAGTGGAAGAAGGTGAACACGTCACGTGCGAGAACTCCTCGCGCCTCCGGGCTGGCACGTCTCAACGCTCGCTCGGCTGCGACCGCGGTGAAGTCGAAGTAGGCCCACCACAGCGCCGCGACCCCTGCGAACGCGATCACGACCGAGAGCGCAAACGCCAGGTCGCGCTCGAGATCAGACGTCGCCAGGCCGATAGCCACGATCGATTCGCCCAGGGCAATGATCACGATCAGCCCGAAACGCTCGGCAAAGTGCGACGGGGACACGCGCCAGTTCGCTCTGGCGACGGTGAGCGTGCCGACCACGTCGATCGTCAGCGACGCGATCCAGAAGTACGCGCGGTTGTCGCCGTCGGCGAAGCCGCCGGCGAGCGCGACGAACGCCGCGGCGAGGAACCAGGGTGCGAGCCGGAACGTCGCGCGCAGCTGCGGAAGATCGTGACGGACGCCCCAGCTGAACAAGGTCGTGTTGAGGACGCGAACGGTGAAATACGCAACCGCGAACCAGACGCCCTCGTCCTGGTACGCGTCGGGAACGGCGAGCGCCATGAAGAACGCGGACGCCATCGCGGCCAGCACGATCAACCGGGTGACGACGTTCTCGATGTCGATGGCGTTCGTCATCCACGCATATGCCGACCAGGCCCACCAGACGAGCGCGAGGACGAGCGCCGCGCGGGCGAATCCCGCTGCGCTCGTGTCCTCGAGGATGAGCGAGGTCACCTGCGTGATGGCAAACACGAACACGAGGTCGAAGAAGAGCTCGAGGTAGCTGGTCGTGCGTTCGTCTTCCTCGGCCGTCGGCTCGCTGATGAGCGGTGCGACGTCGGTCATCGAGCGTCCTCCGCAGTCCTGAGTTCAGGGGCGTGGACAGCGAGCCAGATGCACGGCGGATCCGCTCTCGTCCATTCGACCCGATGCCGCGTACCGCCCGGAATCACGAGGTTGTCGCCCGAGCTCAGGCGCACCCGCGAACCATCTTCGTACTCGAGCTCAGCCTCACCCTCGAGCAGGACGACCCACTCGTCGCGGTCCTGCTCGAGCCACACTCCCGCCGGCGTCGCATGCCCCGCCGAGACGATCCGCTCGATCGCGACTCCTTCTCCGGCAGCCACCTGCTCGACGAGCTCCGCAGCGAGATTCCCGAATGAGCCCGTGAGGAGGTTGCGTCGGGCTCCGGGATCAGACAGCGCTCACCTCACGCGCGAGAGAAGCGACCGAGAGCGGAGACCCTGAGGCCTCCTCGACCAGGCGGTCCCAAC
>JAOUHF010000041.1 GCA_029865325.1 Thermoleophilia bacterium | reverse complement strand
CGCTGCTGGTAGCGGCGGAGTGCGACGGCCGTGCTGATCGTGAACCGGCCATCGACGGCACGCGCGCCGAGCCCGAAGCGGCGAAGCCGAAACTCCAGCACCGCGACATCCCATCCAACCGCCCCCACCCCCAGCTCGCGCTGACCGAGAAGCGGGCGGCCGCGGAAGCCGAGCGCACGTCGAGTACCGCGGCTCACACGACCCGTGACTGGTATCCCGTTGCGACGCTGGAACGCAGCCAAGGCGCTCGTGGTCAGCTCCCCACGCACGCCGTCGACGGGACCCGGGTCGAACCCGTGAGCTCGGAGCCCGATCTGAACTGCGGCGACGCGAGCACTGGCCGCGAGCCCCGGAGGAGCGAGCGCAAGAACGCCAATGGACACCGCGACGCCCACGACGGCGAAGCGACGCATGGTCACGAGTTCGCGGTCTGCGCGCTCCGTCCTCTCTGGATTGAGGCTCAGGACCCGCAGCTACAATCCCGCCGCTGCCTTCCCCGGTAGCTCAATTGGCAGAGCATCCGGCTGTTAACCGGAGGGTTGTTGGTTCGAGTCCAACCCGGGGAGTAGGAATGCCCTGCTCGTGACGATTCAGTCGTAGAGCCCCACACACGGATTCGCGGCGAAGTCGTCGATGTCCGTGCCAAGCCATGGTGGGCAACCCTGACGGCTCACGACGGCAGTCCCAAGAACGACGGCTCGCGATAGCCTCGACGGATGTCGCGGAGCATCTCCACGCCGACCTTGCTCGTCGGCTTCGCCTCCGCGATCACCAACGCAGCACGGATGAGCCGGGACACATCGCGGGCGCTCCAGTGAAGCTCGCCTTGCTCGCCCGACCTCGGCTGCGCTACTCGACCGAGTTCGGAGAGCAGGCTATGACGCGGCCTGGGCTTGAGCAGCCATGCGAGCGGCGCAGCCTCCTGCGGGTACGCCTCGCGATAGAGCTCGAGCGCTGCGACGGCGAACTTGCGATAGACGAGATCCTGGGCCCCCCGCCTCGTTCGCACCTGCCGCGCATAGGAGAAGCCAGCAGCCTGCCGCAGCACCTCGTCCGAAAAGACGGGTGGACGACCTCGCCGATGTTCGGAACCGGCTTCTGAATCCATTCATTCGGCATCGGCTTCCGAAATCAGTCCTCAAGCCCCCGAATGTGGAAATGGCTTCGGAATCCGCACACGCTTCGTGCGATGCGCGTGCGGCCTTTGCACGAACCGTGGGAGCCCGAGGCTGCCCAGAGCGCCGGGAGCACGAGTTCGGATGGTTCCGGGTACGCGGATTCCCTACTCGCCGAGCTGCTGGTGCAGGTTGATCTCGGCCTGCGCGAGCCACCTTCCGGCTCGGTGAAGGTGCAGCTTCGTCGTGGCAAGCGCGGGGCTGCCGTAGCGCGCGTACACAGAGAGCCCGTACTCGACCTCGCCACATGCTGCATTCGCGTTTTTCACGACGCCCTCGAGCAAGCTCGGTGGCGCGCCGAGCTTCGCAAGCGTGACTGTGCAGCCGCGCAAAGGCTCGATGAGCCGGGCGGGTAGCTTCTCTCCGCGCGAGATGCCAATCACTACTTCTGCTTGATTGACCGGCCGGGCAACGTCAGCGCGCCAAGCTGAGAAGCGCGCGACCCAAGCACGACCCTGAGCGTCAAGATTCCGATTCGGGGGTCGCGTGACCACAAACATCGCGACACCGAGCGCGACGAGCAAGAGGAGGACGAAAATCCCAATTCCCTTCAAGGACGCGCATCGTACAAACCAGCGGACTGGACACGCGACCGAGATGATCTGAGACCACCTGGCGTGATCTCAACGGCTTGTTAGAGCGGAGTGGGCCTCAGCCGAGGTACGTCGTGCGGTCTGTGGACAGCGGGGTTGTTGGTTCGAGTCCAACCCGGGGAGCTACGGCTCTAGGCGGAGGGCGTTCCAACGACGGTGGAGAAGCCGGCGGTCACCGACTTCCCGCCTGATCGAACGGTGATCGAGCCGCGGACTGTTTTGCCCGCCGCGGACGCGGGCACGACGAACGAGCACCGCCCGACGCCCCTGGCGAGGCTGCCCTTGGCCCGCACGCTCCTCCCACCTACTCTCACGCGGCAAGTGGCGGTGCCCGACGTTATCTCGCGGCCCGTGTCCGAGCGGCGAACCCGAAGTCTGACCTCGAAGGGCTTCCCGGGAGATGCACCCGCCGGCACCCCGACCGCCTTGCCCGCCACCAGGCGGACGGCGGGAACGGATGTGACCCCGTAGCGCCAGAACGAGCCGTTGTTCGGGGCCAGGTCGACGGCGAGCGCGGCCCCTGACGTAGAGTCGATGCTGGCGGCGGTCAATCGGAACCGGAGCCGCCCGGAGGTTCCGAGTTCGCTGCGGTGCACCTCGATCGTGACGACGTTCGCCGAAGTACGCGTCCTGACGCGCGTCGGCGGCTCGTCTTCCGTCCAGCCCTGGGAGGCATCCGCGCGAAGCACCTGCACGTCGTCGTCACTCAGCACGACTGCCGCGTCCACGCCGTATTCGCCAGTCGCGGAACGACTGTCCGTGTCGAGCCAGAGGACGACGACCCTCTCATTTCGAAGCTTCTCGTAGTTGGTTGTCGTGACGGCAAAGCGGACCCACCCGTCCACTGCATCGGTCACCTTTACCGACGTGATATCCGGTGCGGCGACGTGGTCGTTGTCGGGGTCGGGAAACGCGGCCCGCGGGGTTCCAGGCCATCTGAAGTGTCCAAGATCCGGCGCGAAGTCTGACGCGGTGAATGCCGCAGCCCCAAGCGCTTGGCGCTTCCCGCTCACCACGAGGATGCCGAACGCCGATCTCCCGCCGAGAGCTGCTTTCGGAATGTTCATCGTAAGCGCGCCTGCCTCGTAGGCCCCCGTCACGTCGGTCGCCGGGCGCTCGACGAGAGTCGAACCGTTCCACACGAAGAGCTGGGCGACCATGTCCGGGAAGTAGCGAACGAGCGCGTCGCTCCCGGCGACGCCGGTCTCGGAATCGGCATCCAGGTCGAACCAGAGGTTGAACCACGCATTCCGCGAGAGCGTGGGCTCATTGGACGTCGTGACCGTCACGACCACGTCGTCGGGCAGTGCGTCAGCGACGGAGACTGATGTGATGTCCGGCGCGGCATTGTCATCACCTGCGGGGTCCGAGTACGAGCCGGCCGACGACGCGCCACCGGCGAGAAGAAGCGCCGCAGCTGCGAGCACCCCTGGAATGAGAACGTTCCGGACGTGCCTTCGATTCGATGCCGACTCCGAGGACGTCGCGACATCTTCCACCACTCCTCGCACGCTGTCAATCAGTCGACTGCGAGAATCGGCCGGATGCCCGGCCTCTTCGAGTCAGCTGGCCTCCAGCTCCGCGTGGCGAAGCGCCTGGCGCCCCGTCGCGGTGCATCTCTCGGCGAGCGACTCGGGCGGCTCGACGACCGACTCGTGTTCGTCCTCGGCTCACCGCGATCGGGCACGACCTTTCTCGCGGACGCGATCGGGTCCCTGCCCGGCTTCGTCGACCTCGGTGAGGTTCCGCCGCTCAAGGCAGCTGTGCCGGAGCTTGCCGTGCTCGAGCCGCGAGAGGCAGCCAGACGGATGCGGCGGATCCTCGCCATAGCTCGGCGCGTCGGCCTCGTCGGTGCCGTGCGCGCCGTCGAGCAGACTCCTGAGCTCGCGCACCTCGTTCGTGTCATCCCTCTGGCGTACCCGGAAGCCAGGATCGTCCACATCGTGCGCGACGGTCGTGACGTCGCGTGCTCGTTGCTCGAGAAGCCATGGCTCCGCCGCGAGCAGGCAAGAAAGGACGATGCCGGTCTCGCATACGGCTCCTACGCTCGATTCTGGGTCGAGTCGGATCGGCGCGAGGAGTTCGAGACGGCGAGCGACGCACGTCGGGCCGCCTGGGTCTGGCGGCGATATGTCACGGCCGCCCGCTCGGCGGACACGCCTCCGCTGGAGATTCGCTACGAGCGCATGACCGCCGACCCTGGCGCTGCCGCCGAAGAGATCGGTCGTTATCTCGACGCACCCGCGGATGCCCTCGCCGCCGCGTTGAGCCGAGCTCACGAAGCCTCCGTCGGCCGCTATCGGACGGATCTCGACGAGGCGCAACTTGTCGACGTCCGCGACGAGGCCGGAGACCTCCTCCTCGAGCTCGGTTATACATAGGGTCAGACCCGGGGTCAGACCCCCGTGCGCGTTACGTGAGCTCTGCGAGCGCCTGACGCACCTTCGACAGGTGCGCCTGGAGCTCCGTCGTACGGGCGAGATCCGCGCCGGAGAGATCCCGTTTGAGCTTCCGCTCTCGCAGTCGTAGGAGCAGCTCCGCTCCGGTCCGCTCGTCGATCGCCTCGCGTGCGGCGCGCGCGTCGAGCTCCGCCTTGAGAGCGGTCAGCTCGGGATCGTCCTTTCCCGAGACGAGCGCCGCCCTGAAGCGGCGGTTCTCGTCCGAGTCGAAGTGCTCGGGAGTCAGTTCGGCAAGACCACGGACGAGCGAGGAGTGCGCGAGGCAGGCGGCGAGCACGTCGCGCTCCAGCCGATCGCCCGCACCGAGCAGCCGCGGCGTCTCAGCCGCACTTCGCGCGCTGCCTCCACGCGCCGGAGCGAGCCCCGCCAGCGTGTCGCGCGGCAGATCGAGCCGATCGGCCAAGAGACGGAGCGCTTCCTGTCTTTCGGGCGAGTCCTCGGCCTTCGCGAGAACCTCCCGCGCACGGACGAATCCCTCCTGCCGGTCCGCCGAGCGTTCGATCTCCAGCCGCACGCGGTACACGAGGTAGCTCTCGGCACTCCCGAGCCGGTCTGCGAACCCATCAGGAGCGTCCGCGGGATCCTGGCCCTTCGGCAGCGTGACCACCTTGACGTCGAAGCCCTGCCCCACGGCGAGCTCCATCCCACGCAAAGTCGCCTCCTGCCCTGCAGCGTCCGCGTCGAAACAGAGGTAGATCTTGCGCGTCAGGCGTCCGAGCTCGCGCAACTGCCGCTCCGTCAGCGCCGTGCCCATCGAGGCCACCACGGGCTCGAACCCCGCCTGCCGCAGAGCAATCACGTCGGTGTTCCCCTCCACAACCGCCGCGTAGTCCAGCTTGCCGATTGCCGTTTTCGCGAGGTGGAGGCCGTACAGGATCGACCCTTTGTGGAAAAGGTCACCCTCGGGCGAGTTCACGTACTTGCCGCGAAGCGGATCGTCCTCGCGCAGCTTGCGTGCCTGGAATCCGACGACCCGTCCACGCGAGTCTGCGAGCGGGAACATGAGTCGCTGCGGGAAGTAGTCGCTCCCGCGCACAGTCGCGAGACCGGCGCCGCGGAGCTCGTCCGTCGTGAACCCCTTCTCGGCTGCCTTCTCCGCAAGCCCTCGCCCAGGCGACAATCCGAGTCGAAACTCGCGCGAGACAGCCTCCCCCAACCCGCGCTCCTCCAAATAAGCACGCACGAGAGCACCCGCGTCCCCCTCCCAGAGCAGCCGCTCGAAGAAGATCGTCGTCTGCTCGAGCAGGGCGTAGAGCCGTTCGCGCTTGCGACGCTCGGCCTCGACCCGCGGCGACGCCTCCTCCACCTCGATTGGCACGCGGAACCGCTCGGCGAGCCACTCGACGGCGTCGACGAAGTCGAGATTCTCGGTCTCGCGCACGAACGAGATGACGTCGCCACCCTTGCCGCAGCCGAAGCAGTAGTAGAGCTTGTCGACAGGGTTCACCGAGAACGACGGCGTCTTCTCCTCGTGGAACGGGCAACGCCCCGTGAAGCGCGTGCCGGACGCGCGACGCAGCTGCGTCTTCCCCGAGACGACCTCGACCATGTCCGCCGCAGCGACGACGTCGCGTACCGACGAGTCCTTGATCCGCGCCACAGGTTGAGACTACTGGGCGCTCACGCCGTAGTCTCTGCCCGTGATCGTCTGCCCGAGCTGCGGCCAGGAGAACCCGGACGGCTTCCGGTTGTGCGGGATGTGCGGCGCCTCGCTCACGCCCGAGTCGAGTGCCGCGCGCGAGGAGCGCAAGGTCGTCACTGTCCTCTTCTGCGACCTCGTTGGCTTCACGGCGAAGGCAGAGCAGCTCGATCCCGAAGACGTACGTGCAGTGCTCGGCCCGTACCAAAAACGTCTTCGCTCAGAGCTTGAGCGCCACGGCGGCACGGTGGAGAAGTTCATCGGCGACGCGGTGATGGCGCTCTTCGGCGCACCCGTCGCACACGAGGACGATCCCGAGCGTGCCGTTCGTGCCGCCCTCGCCATCCGCGACTTCGCGCTCGAGGAGGGACTTGAGCTTCGGGTCGGGGTCACGACCGGCGAGGCACTCGTCTCGCTCGACGCGAGCCCATCCGAGGGCGAGGGGATGGCCTCAGGCGACGTCGTCAACACGGCAGCGCGCCTGCAGAGCGCAGCGCCCGTCAACGGGATCCTCGTCGACGAGACGACCTGCCGCTCGACGCGCCAGACGATCGAATACAGAGATGCGCCGCCGGTTGATGCGAAGGGCAAGACCGAGCCGATCGCTGTGTGGGAGGCAACCGGCGCCCGCTCGCGCTTCGGCGTCGACGTCACCCACCACGCACGCACAGATCTTGTCGGTCGCGAGCGTGAGCTGTCGATTCTGCGGGACGCATTCGAGCGCGCCCGCCAGGAGCGGCTCCCGCAACTCGTCACCCTCATTGCCGTCCCGGGGATGGGCAAGAGCCGGCTCGTGTACGAGCTCTCACAGATTGTCGACACCGCTCCTGAACTCATTACCTGGCGCCAGGGCCGCTGTCTCGCCTACGGAGACGGGATCGCCTTCTGGGCGCTGGCGGAAATCGTCAAGGCGCAAGCTGGGATCCTCGATCGCGACTCCGAGGCGGAGGCTGCAGAGAAGCTTCAATCGGCGGTCGAGGACGCCTTCACCGACGAGAGCGACGCACGCTGGGTTGAGTCGCACCTTCGTCCGTTGGTCGGGCTGGAGGCAGAGACCGGCCTCGGCGGCGACCGTCGCGGCGAGGCTTTCGCGGCCTGGCGGCGCTTCCTCGAAGCGCTCGCCGAGCAACGACCGCTTGTCCTCGTGCTCGAGGATCTGCACTGGGCCGACGAGGGCATGCTCGACTTCGTCGACGCGCTCGTCGACTGGCTCACCGATGTGCCGCTACTGGTCATCGCGACCGCGCGACCCGAGCTCCTCGAACGACGGCCGGGCTGGGGCGGCGGCAAGCTCAACGCCTCGACGATCGGTCTCTCCCCGCTCTCCACCGAGCAGACCGCTGTCCTCATCTCGCATGTCCTGGAGCGCTCGCTCCTTCCAGCCGAGATCCAGCAGGCGCTGCTCGATCGCTCGGAGGGGAACCCGCTGTACGCGGAGCAGTTCGCGCAGCTCTACCTCGAGCGCGGCTCGGCGGACGAGATGCCACTCCCCGAGACGCTGCAGGGAATCGTCGCCGCGCGGCTCGACGGGCTTTCCCCGGACGAGAAGGCTGCCCTGCAGGACGCTTCCGTCGTCGGCAAGGTCTTCTGGACGGGTGCGCTACGCAGAGACGAGAACGAAGCCACGCCCCTACTCCACTCTCTCGAGCGCAAGGGCTTCCTCACGCGCCAACGCCGCTCCTCGATCGAGAGCGAGGGCGAGTGGGCCTTCGCCCACATGCTCCTGCGAGACGTCGCCTACGGGCAGATTCCCCGTGCCGAGCGCGCTCACAAGCATCGCGAGACGGCGGAGTGGATCGGCTCTCTCGGCCGCCCCGACGACCACGCCGAGCTGCTCGCTTTTCACTGGAGCTCTGCGCTCGAGCTCGCGCAGGCCGCCGGGCAGGCTGCCGATGACCTAACGACGCCGACGCGCCTTGCCCTCCGTACTGCCGGCGATCGCGCCTTCGCCGTCAACGCGTACCCCGCCGCGGCCGTCCACTATGGGGCCGCGCTCGCCCTCTGGCCGGAGGCCGACGAGGAACGGCCACAACTCCTCTACCGATACGCCGGTGCGCTATACATCGCAACCGACGAGCAGGCGCTGAGCGCTCTCGAAGAGGCGCGCGACGCCCTGCTGGCAGCGGGTCACCGCGAGACTGCGGCTGAGGCCGAGCTCTCCTCGTCGCGTGTCTGGTGGCACCGGGGCCAGAACGACAAGGCCAAGGCCCATGAAGCGCGCGCCGAGGAGCTCGTAGGAGGCGCGTCGTCTCGTGTGGCGGCCCGCGTCCTCGCAACCATCGCTCGTACACGCGCAATTGGTGGCGACCCGTCGCACGGGCTCCAGCTAGCGACGGACGCTTTGGTGATGGCAGAGACGTTCGATGACGACGAGCTCCGAGCTCATTCCCTCGCCACAATCGGCTTGTCCAAGGTGTACCTCGGTGATCCGACCGGAATACTGGACGAAGAACGCGCGCTCGAACTCGCCGTGGCCGCGAACTCGCCGATCGCAGGTTCGATCGCGAACAACGTCGCCGTTCTGGCCACATTCGCTTTCGACCTGCGGCGGTCAGCTCAGCTCACCGATGAGGCATCCCGCATCGCCGAGCGATTGGGCGACGCCTCGAGCGCACGCTGGCTGCGCGCTCAGCACATAGGGGAAGCGTTCGGTTTCGGCCGCTGGGACGACGCTCTCAGAGAGGCTGACATGTTCATCGCCGAGTGCGAAGCGGGATCGCCGCACTACCTCGAGGGAGAGGTACGGCGTCACCGCGGCCAGATCAGAGAAGGGCGAGGCGATATCGAAGGTGCGGTCTCGGACTATCGCTACGCCCTTGCCCTCGTACGCGAGTCGAGCGATCCGCAGCAGGTCCTCCCGTCGCTCGGTGCCGCGGTCCTTGCGTTCGAGACGCACGGATCTGCCGACGAAGTGCGCAGGCTCGCCGCAGAAGCGGTCGACCTAGCGGGGCTCTACGCGCACGAGGCGGCGTGGACCTTGCCCGGAGCGTTCCTCCTCTCGCGCGTCGCGTTCGAATCCGAGCGCGAGTTGCGCGAGGCGCTCCGGGACGCTCCCCTGCCGACGTGGAAGGAGCTTGCATTCGCATGCCTCGATCGCGACTTCGTGCGCGCCGCCGAGATATGGGCCAAGGGTGGCAGCCCGACCTGGGAGGCGCGCCTCCGGCTGCGCGCCGCGGAGGAGTTGGTCGAGACCGGCCGCCGCACCGAGGGTGAGGAGCAGGCCCGGAAGGCGCTCACCTTCTACCGCACCGTCGGCGCGACGTACTACATCGGTCGCTGCGAAGCCCTCCTTGCGGAGGCGAAGACGGCCTGATGGCCGGGCAGCGCCGAGAACGCAAGGTCGTCACGGTCGTGTTCTGCGACCTCGTCGGGTTCACTGCGCGTGCGGAGTCGATGGACCCGGAAGACGTCGAGGCGCTGCTCGGTCCGTACCACGAGCGCGTTCGCTCAGAGCTCGAGCGCCACGGCGGCACCGTGGAGAAGTTCATCGGGGACGCGGTGATGGCCCTCTTCGGCGCGCCCACCGCGCACGAGGACGATCCCGAGCGGGCCGTGCGCGCCGCGCTCGCGATCCGCGAGTTCGCGCTCGAGGAGGAGCTCGAGCTGCGAGTCGGGATCACGACGGGCGAAGCGCTCGTCCGGCTCGACGCGCAGCCCGGCGCCGGCGAGGGCATGGCCTCGGGCGACGTCGTCAACACCGCGGCGCGCTTGCAGAGCGCAGCACCGATCAACGGCATCCTCGTCGACGAGACGACCTATCGCGCAACACGCGCCACCGTCGCCTACGAGGACGCCGAGCCGGTCGAGGCGAAGGGCAAGGCGGAGCCCGTTCGCGTGTGGACAGCAGTCACGGCTCACTCGCGCTTCGGCGTCGACGTCGCCCATGATGCGCGCTCCGAGCTCGTCGGCCGTGAGCGGGAGCTCGGCGTCGTCCGGGATGCCTTCGAACGCGCACGTCACGAGCGCACGCCGCAGCTCCTCACGCTCGTCGGCGTCCCGGGAATGGGTAAGAGCCGTCTGGTCTACGAACTCTCGGAGATCCTGGAGGCGGACGAGGAGTTCATCACCTGGCGCCAGGGACGCTGCCTTGCCTACGGGGATGGAATCACGCTGTGGGCGCTCGGGGAGATCGTCAAGGCGCAGGCCGGCGTCCTCGAGCAGGACTCGCCGGAAGAGATCGCCGAGAAGGTCCACCAGGCAGTCGAGGACACGCTCGCGGGCACGGGCGACGAGGCCCGCGTCGAGACTCATCTCCTCGCGCTTCTCGGCCTCGCCGCCGAGACACAGCTCGGAGGCGACCGTCGCAACGAGTCCTTCGCCGCCTGGCGCCGCTTCCTCGAAGGCCTCGCCGAGCAGCGCCCGCTCGTTCTCGTCGTCGAGGACATCCACTGGGCCGACGAGATCCTGCTCGACTTCATCGACGAGCTCGTCGACTGGCTCACCGATGTGCCGCTACTGGTCATCGCGACCGCGCGACCCGAGCTCCTCGAACGACGGCCGGGCTGGGGCGGCGGCAAGCTGAACGCGACGACCCTCGCCCTTGCACCGCTGACGAGCGATGAGACGGCGCAGCTCCTCGGCCGTGTCCTCGGCAGGCCGGTGCTCGCCGCCGACACCCAGGCGGCGCTTCTCGAGCGAGCTGGCGGCAATCCCCTGTACGCCGAGCAGTTTGCAGAGCTCTACGTCGAGCGCGGCTCGACCGACGAGCTTCCATTGCCGGAGACTCTCCAAGGCATCATCGCCGCTCGCCTCGATGGACTCCCGGGGTCGGAGAAGAGCTTGCTTCAAGATGCCGCTGTTGTCGGGAAGGTGTTCTGGACCGGCGGTTTCGAGCAGGACGACGACGATGTGACCTCGACGCTCCATTCGCTCGAGCGCAAGGGCTTCGTGCGACGACAGCGACGCTCGTCGCTCGAGGGCTCGGGCGAGTTCGCGTTCGCTCATGCGCTCGTCCGCGACGTCGCGTACGGGCAGATTGCGCGCGCCGATCGCGCGGCGAAGCACCGCCGCACGGCCGAGTGGATCGCTGCGCTCGGGCGCCCCGAAGACCACGCCGAGATGCTCGCCTACCACTGGAGCTCGGCCCTCGAGCTCGTCCGCGCGTCGGGAGGTGACGTCGACGAGCTCGTCGAACGCACGCGGCTCGCGCTGTGTGACGCGGGCGACCGCGCGTTCGCCCTCAACAGCTTCGCGGTCGCTTCGATGCAGTACGACGATGCGCTCGCTCTCTGGCCGGACGACGACGATCGGCCCGAGCTCATGTTTCGACTCGCCCTCGCTCTGCACTGGTCCTACGACGAGGCGCGGCAGCAGCGCGCGCTGGAAGCCGCACGAGACGCACTTCTGGCTGTCGGGGACACCGATCGCGCCTCCGAGACCGAGTCGTTTCTGGCGCGCGTCTTCTGGGATCGAGGTCAGCATGATCTCGTCCGCGAGCATCTCGCGCGTGCGGAAGCGCTCGCCGGCGAGTCGGTCTCGGCAGCAGCGGCGCGGGTCCTGGCCTTCTCGGGCCGCATCCGAGAGATCGCGGGCGAGCGGGCCGAGGGGCGGCGTCTCGCAGAAGCGGCCTTCGCAATGGCGACCGAGTTCGGACTCGACGAACTACGCGCTCACGCGCTCACGACGATCGGCATGGCGAAGAACGATCTCGACGACCCGTCAGGGATCGCGGACATGGAGCACGCGCTGGAGATCGCCCTCGCCGTCGACTCCCCGATCGCGGGAACGATCGTCAACAACCTCGCCGTCTACGCCACATTCGCGGGAGATTTTCCGCGCACCGACGAGCTCCACTCCGAGGCTCTACGACTCGCCGAGAGGTACGGCGACGCCTCGAGCGTCCGATTCATCCGCGGCAATCTCATCTGGGGCGACTTCATGCTCGGGCGCTGGGATCGAGCACTGGACTCAGCTGACGGGTTCATTGCCGAATGTGACGCGGGATCGCCGCATACGCAGGAAGGCCCGGTGCGCGAAGTGCGAGCGGCGCTCTTCATTGCCCGCGGCGACCGCGACCGTGCGCTTCGCGACCAGCTGCGCGGCTTGGAGCTTGGGGAAGCGCGGCACGACCCGTTCCAGCATCTCGGCTCGATGGCCAGCACAGCGGCGATATATGCGGAGCTCGGGCAGCTGGACGATGCGCACTCGTACGCGGCGCAGGTGCCCCCATTGGTTCGCGAGCTCGGGCTGCACGGAGCGCTTACACGGCTCTCGCTGTTCGCCGACGAACTCGCCATCGGTGACGAGCTCCGCGCTGCTGCCGCAGACTGGCACAGTCGGCCCGGCTCGCACAGCTTCTGGCGCCAACTGATCGAGCACATCCTGGCGAGCGAACTCGAGGAAGCTGCGGACATGATCGCCTCGGCGGGGAATCCGACGATCGAGGCGAACATCCGTAAACAGGCAGGCCTCCGGATGCTGGCCGCAGGGCGAACGGCCGACGCACAGGTCGAGCTTGAGCGTGCTCTCGGCTTCTATCGCTCGGTCGACGCGTCGTTCTACGTCGAACAGATCGAGAGCGCTCTGGCCGGCGCTCAGAGCGCGTCAGCGTAGGCGAGCGCGAAGCGGTCGGTCATACCCGCGATGTAGTCGACGATCTCGTCGGCCGTATCGCCTCGCTCGACGAGATGGTCGAAGATGCGCCGCACGACCTCGTGCGCCTTCTCGTGCTCCGGCGCGGCCTGCGGGCCGAGGTACACCCGCTCGAACATGAACGCTCGCAGCGAGAGCATCGCCTCCCCCACTTCGGCCGACTGGCGGATGTCGTTCACGCCCTCTGATGCGTCAACGATGTCGTGCACGAGCGTGTCGATCCGCTTCGAGCCCGTAGAGCCGAGGATCGCGATCTCCCCGTGTGGTAGGTCGCCCTCGCCGAGAAGCCCGTACCGCACCGCGTCGTCGATGTCGTGGTTGATGTATGCGACCCTGTCCACGAGACGGACAATCTTCCCCTCAAGCGACTCCGGCTCGCGCTCGCCGGTGTGCGTGAGGATCCCGTCGCAGACCTCATGCGTGAGGTTGAGAGAGCGAGCGATGCAAAGCGACTGCTCGTTGTGTCGGAACCGCCGGCCGAAACGCTCGCGAACGGCCGCGTCGAGCGCATCCTCACCGGCATGTCCGAACGGCGTGTGCCCCATGTCGTGCCCAAGACCGATCGCCTCTGTCAGATCCTCGTTCAGCCGGAGCGCCCGCGCGACGACGCGCGAGATCGCCGTTGTCTCGAGCGTGTGCGTCATCCGCGTGCGGTAGTGATCTCCCTGCGGGTCGATGAAGACCTGCGTCTTCCCCTTGAGGCGTCGGAACGGCTTCGAGTGGACGATCCGGTCGCGGTCGCGCTGGAACGGCGTGCGCACAGCACACGGCTCCTCCGGCAGCTCGCGGCCGCGGGTGTCGAAAGAGCGCGTGGCGAACGGCGAGAGACCCTCCTCGAGCGCCCTGATCCGCTCCTCGAACGGCGTCATCAGATGATGATGGGGACGGTGCCGCCGTCCGCGCTCCACGCAGCTCCCGTCACGTAGGAGGCCCGGTCGGAGCAAAGGAACACGATCACCGCTGCGATCTCCTCCGGTTGCGCGAGTCGACCGAGTGGGCGCCCCGCCCCCACCTTCGCAAGAACGGCTTCCCGATCACCTTGTTGATCCGCCAGGCCGCCGTCGCCGAGCCAGGCATCCGTTGCCGTCGGCCCCGGTGTCACGGCGTTGCACCGTATGCCGTCCTTCGCGTACAGGTCTGCGACGAGACGCGAGAGCGAGAGCACGGCCGCCTTCGTCACGGAGTAGTGCGGCATGCCCGTGGAAGGGCGCTTCCCGGCCGTCGAGGATACGTTGACGATCGCACCGCCATCTTCCCGCAAATGAGGAAGCGCCGACCGGAGCGTGCGCACGTAGCTCATGACGTTCAGCTGCCAGTAGCCATCCCATTCGTCGTCAGCCACGTCTTCGAAACGGGCTTGGCGTGCGATCCCGACGTTGTTCACGAGGACGTCGAGTCCCGAGAGCGCGTCCGCCGTCGCGCTCACAACGCGCTCAGGCCCGCCGGCTTGCGACAAATCAGCAGCGACGTGGGCGATCTCCCCGATCCCAGGCGCGCCCCTTCGACCGCACGTGACCACACGCGCACCCTCGGCCACGAGCAGTCGAACCGTCTCCAGCCCAATCCCTCCGGTCGAGCCGGTGACGAGACATCTCTTGCCGTCGAGTCCGAGATCCATTGGCGCGCACTAGGGTATCCCGCGTGCCGACGACGATCGTCCTGGTCAGGCACGGCGAGACCGACTGGAACCGCGAGAACCGGTTTCAAGGGCACGCGGACACACGGTTGAACGATGCAGGGCGAGCACAAGCTCGGGCGTTGGCGCGAGAACTCGAACCTGAAAGCTTCGCCGCGATCTATTCGAGTCCGCTGCTCCGTGCGTACGAGACCGCGACGATTCTGGCCGAGCGACGCACCCTCCCTGTCGAGCGAATGAACGCACTCCTGGAGGTCGACGTCGGCTCCTGGTCCGGCCTTACGCGCGTCGAGGTCGACGCTCGATTCCCGGAGGGGTATTCCCGCTGGCTCGAGTTCGGTCACGGCTGGGAGGACGGGGAGACCTACGAGGAGCTTGGCGAGCGGGTCGTCTCAGGCCTACTGCAACTCGCCGAGGCACATCCGCGTGGCAGCGTCCTCGCGGTCACCCACGGGGGCCCGATCCGATCCGCGCTCGCCGCCGCCGAGGGCGTGCCGTTCGACGAGGCTCGCCGTTCGATCCACGTCGTCGGGAACTGCGCGGTCGTTCGACTCGCAGTTCGGAACGGAGAACTCGAGCGAGTAGACTGACCGCTTCGTGGAGGGCTACACGAACAAGTACAAGCTTCGTGTTCTAGAGCGGGTTTGCGGCGTCTCATGAGCGCCGAGGCACCACCCAGGCACCACCGCGACGACGAAAGAGGCCTCCGAAGAGGCCCGTTTCGTTCGTTAGCGTTGCCTGTCTAGGCTTGCTTGTCGATCAGTTCTAGGAACCTCGACCATCTTCACAAGCTTGCTGGGGTTTCCGCTCCCTGCCACGACATCAGTGAGAGCTCTCGCCGGGAAGCTTTCCCTCGATGCGATCGAGGCGATCGGTGATAGCGGCGAGAGCGGCGCGAAGCTCCTCAGCGTCGCTGGCGTCCTGCGCGTCGTCGACCGTCCGCCGTTTGCGTTGTGCCGCCTCGATGAACGACGACGTCACGACGGCGGTCACGATCGCGATGAAACTGATCGAGACGAGCATCACGATCGCCGCCACGGTCCGTCCGAGCGCACTCGTTGGAGTCACGTCGCCGTATCCGACCGTCGTCACCGTCTGCAGCGCGAACCACAGCGCATCCCCGTAGCTCGTGAAATCGCGCTTGTCGAACAGCCACACGACGATACTGCCCAGGAATACCGCTGCCACGGTGACGATCGCGATCAGCCAGCCCGCGGCGCCGGCCGAAGTGGGGTCCCGTCGGAAACGGTCGAAGCTGCGAACGATCGGCCGCAGAGAAACCATCGAAAAAGCCTAGAGGCCGGACAAGGGCATCGTCGGCAAGGTGGCCGCCGACTGCGCCTTCAGCCCGCGACCGGACCACCCTCGGCGGCCACGGGCGCGTTTCCCTTCTCCGCAGCCATCCGCTCACGCCGGTCGGCGGTGATCTCCTGAACGATCAGCTGGATCGAGGCGGTGAGGGGGACGGCCACGAGTGCCCCGAACACGCCGAGGAGGGCTCCGAAGATGGTCACGCTGATGATCACGAGCGAGGCCCAGATGTTCGTTGCCTTCCTCTGGATCGTCGGTGTGAGCAGGTTGTTCTCGACCTGCTGGTAGATGAGCACGACGGCGAGCATGATGAGCGCGGCCGTGAGGCCCTCTTCTGCGAACAAGACGATGCCGAGGACGAAGCCGGCGATCGTGGCCCCGAGGTTGGGGATCAGGTCGAGGAAGCCGGCGAGCAAGCCCAGGGCGAGGGCGTAGCTCGAGCCGAGCAGCCACGCTGTCGTGCCCTGCACCGTGCCCGCGATGATCGCGATCGTGCCGGCCCCGATCGCCCAACGGGAGATCGTCACGGTGATCCGCTCCCACAGACGGTCGGTCGTCTCGGCCTGCTCGGGGTTCAGCACGCTCAGCACCGCCGCCTTGATGCGCGGCACGTCGATCAGCACGAACATCGCCACGAAGACGACCGTGAAGATCCCCAGTGCGAACGTGAAGAAGTTGCCCGCCGCGCCCACCAGGGCCGAAGCCGCGTCAGGGATCCGGCTCGCAACGACCTCGGAGCCCGACTGCACATTGCCCGCCGCGCCGCTGTCACCGAGAAACGACAGCTCGTCGGAGTTCCGCAGCTTGTCGACCAGCTCCGGCAGCCCCTGCAGGAGGTCACGCACGCTGCCGAGAAGCGGGGCGAGCAGCAGGAAGGCGAGTACTGCCGCCACGATCGCCGTGCCGAGCACCAGAATCGTCGCCGCCAACCCCCGCTTCAACCGCGTCTTCTTCATCAACAGCCGCAGCGGAAACTCGAACACGAACGCCAGAAAGATGCCGACCGACACCCACAACAACGCGCCCGTGATCCCTGTCAGCGCCGCCAAACCGACCGCGACGGCCGCGATCAGCAACAGCGTGCGCAAACCGATCGTGATCTGCATGCGCGGAGTGCGCTGCGACTCCGGGGCGGCCACCTGACTGCTGCTCACTTCACTGCCCGCCTCCCTTCGAGTCGCCCTCATCGCCCGGGCTTGCGTCGCTGTCCCCGCCGGTTTTCTTCTTGCGGTGCGCCTTCTCTTTCGCACCGCCGTAGGAGTTCCCCACGAGCGCCTTCCCGCCCGTCCAGCCGAAGATCAGGAGGACGAGCACGAGCGCGTAGAGGACGTTCGTAGCCGACGTGACGAGCTGCTGGCTCAGGGAGTAGGCGGTCGCCGTCGAGGAATCGGTGAAGTCACGCAAGGCAACGCTGTTGGCTGCCTGGGTCACTCCGACCGCGCCCGGCGTGACCGAGGTGACGTTTGCTGCCGAACTGGAACCGATCACGTGCACGACCGAGCTGAACGTGACCGGTATCGAGTAGGCCGCCAGGAACACGATGATCACGCCCACCTTGGCCGCGTAGCTGAGCGTCTGCGGCACGAGCACGCGGGTGAAGTACGCCTTGGGATCGCTGAGAATCAGCGTCGCCTACACGAGCGCAGCGATGCTTGGGACCGGTTGGATCGAACTCTCGACAAGCGCGTTGCCCACGCTGCACAAAATGCCGAGGCACCACCCAGGCACCACCGCTAGCGCATTTAGCGACATCTACGGCAGGGACGGCCCGCTTACCTAAGCCGAAAGCGCTACGCTCAGCGCCGTGGAGGACTACACGAACAAGTACAAGGGTGAGCAGATCGAAGTCGCCCTCTTCGGCGGCGAGTATCAGGAGGGCACGCTGACGGCGTACTGCTCGATCGAGGACGTCCCGCACGTCGAGCTCAACGGCCACATCCTCATCCCGCTTCAGAACGTCGCGTCGTTACACTGCTCGAGCCGCTGCGACGCCCCCGAGCCCGACTGGCCTCCGCGCGGCCTCACCGAGGACGACGTCGGAGAGACCTAGGTCGTGGCGCGAGCGGTCGCGCTCAATCTGACGAAGGCTCTGCTTCTCGTCGCCGCTCTCGCCGCCGTAGCGGGCGGTGTCGGCTGGCTGATCGGAGGGCTTACGAGCGCGCTCCTCTTCGCGTTCTGCTCGCTGCTCGCAGCTACCGGTGTCTACCGCTACGGGGACCGGGCGTTGCTCGGGATGCTCGGGGCTCGCCCGTTCGCCCTCGCGGAACACCCAACTCTGCGACCGATGGCCGACACGGTCGCCTCCAAGCTCGCTGTGCGGCCGCCTTCGCTCTATCTGATCCCGGATGGCTTCCCACGCCTCTTCGCGGTCGGCCGTGGCCCCACGAGCTCGGGGCTCGCCGTCTCCACTGGAGCGCTCCGCTCCCTACGACGCGAGGAGCTAGAAGCAGCGATAGCTCACGAGCTGGCGCATGTTCGCCGGCGCGACGTCCTCGTCCAGACGTTCGTCGTACTGTTCGCCGCGACCCTCGTGGAATCGAGCCGGATTGGCGGTTGGTTTTCGCGGGTTCTGCTCTATGCCTTCGCCCCGCTGAGCGCTGCCTTCGTGCATCTCCTGCTCTCCCCCAGACGAGAGCTGCACGCGGATGCCCTCGCCGCGAGCGCGACGGGGGGAGCACACGACCTCGCAGACGCGCTGATGAGACTCGATCGCGCTTCGGAGCTCGTGGAGTTCGCAGCGTCTCCGGCGACGGAGCCCCTCTATTCGGTCGATCCCTTCGAGAGCGAAGGCATCGCTCGCATGTTCAAGACACACCCGCCGCTGGAGCTCCGCGTGCGACGTCTCCGCGAGCTCGGCTCGGGCCAGAACGGCCGTGGCGACGCGTCAGTCGTGGAGCTCGCCGGGTAACAGCGAGAACATCACCGAGTCGCGAACGCGCCCGTCGGCGTGCCGAAGGTGCGCACGAAGCACTCCCTCGCGCCGAAAGCCGACCTTCTCGGCCACGCGCTGCGACGCAAAGTTGTCGGGATCCGTGACGAGGTCGACGCGCTGCACGTGGAGATCCTCGAGCGCATGCCGGGAGAGAAGTCGCAGCGCACGAGTGCAGATCCCACGCCCGCGCTCGGACGCGGCAACCCAGTACCCCATCGTCGCGCGATACTCGTGCGCGTTGAGGCCCATCCCGATGCCTCCGACGACGCGACCGTCCAGCGTTATTGCCAGCTTGACCTGATCGGGGAGTACGTCTCCACGAAGAAACGCACGCGCGTCATCGGTGGTGTACGGGTGGGGGATCAACGGAACCCAGAACGCGACCTCAGGGTCGTTGCACCCCTCGACGATGGCGTCGACGTCATCCTCCGTCCAGGGCCAGAGACCAAGTCGCCGTCAGGGAGCTCCATCCCCAAGCAGTCTAGGACTGTGGAATGAGGAGGACGACGACGCGAGCGTCTTTCGCATGTCCGCACGGTCGGGATCCCCACTCGGGGATCCCGACTTCGTGCAAAGTCTGGGCGGCGTCCTACTCTCCCGGGGGCTTGCGCCCCGAGTACCATCGGCGCTGGCGGGCTTAACTTCTCTGTTCGGAATGGGAAGAGGTGTATCCCCGCCGCTATGACCGCCCAAGGTGTCAAAGGCGCCGGCGTCACGGCCGTAGCCGCACGCGTCACCCTCAAAACTCCATAGCAACATTCGACGTGTTCAAAATCAAGACCTCGGGCAATTAGTACGGCTCCGCTAAACGCATTGCTGCGCGTGCACGTGCCGCCTATCGACGTGGTGGTCTACCACGGCCCTTACTCCCTCTAGGGGATGGGAGGTCTCATCTTGAGGTGGGCTTCCCGCTTAGATGCTTTCAGCGGTTATCCCATCCAGGCGTGGCTAAGCAGCGATGCCCTTGGCAGGACAACTGCTACACCAGAGGCCCGTTCATCTCGGTCCTCTCGTACTAGAGACGACTCCTCTCAAACCTCCAGCGCCCATGGCGGATAGGGACCGAACTGTCTCACGACGTTCTGAACCCAGCTCGCGTGCCGCTTTAATGGGCGGACAGCCCAACCCTTGGGACCTGCTTCAGCCCCAGGATGCGACGAGCCGACATCGAGGTGCCAAACCCTTCCGTCGATGTGGACTCTTGGGAAGGATGAGCCTGTTATCCCCGGAGTACCTTTTATCCGTTGAGCGACGGCGATTCCACTCTCCACCGCCGGATCACTAAGGCCGACTTTCGTCCCTGCTCGACTTGTCAGTCTCGCAGTCAAGCTCCCTTATGCCTTTACGCTCTACGCACGATTTCCAACCGTGCTGAGGGAACCTTTGCGCGCCTCCGTTACATTTTAGGAGGCGACCGCCCCAGTCAAACTGCCCACCTCACGCTGTCCCCGACCCGGATAACGGAATCGGGTTAGAAGCCCGGAACACGAAGGGTGGTATCCCAAGGGTGACTCCGCGGAAACTAGCGTTCCCGGTTCACAGTCTCCCACCTATCCTGGACAACGAATACCAAACTTCAACGCAAAGCTGCAGTAAAGGTTCACGGGGTCTTTCCGTCCAGCCACGGGTACTCGGCATCTTCACCGAGACTACAATTTCACCGGATCCCTCGTTGAGACAGCGCCCAAGTCGTTA
>JAOUHF010000040.1 GCA_029865325.1 Thermoleophilia bacterium | reverse complement strand
CGCTCGGTCCAGAACGTAGCAGCGACAGCAGAGAACCGTGGGAGCAGGAACCGCTGGACCCCGACGATGTCGGGCAGAACCCACTGCCAAACTGCGAGGCCGACTCCGAATATCACGATGGCCGGCAGCCACTCCCGGAATCGCGCAGCGAACCGAAGTGCCAGCGAGCGCTGCGGCTCCTCGTACGTAGTAACCGTCACTCGGCGACCTCCGCCGCGAGTTGCTCTTCGACCTGATCCGCCCCCGTCGCATGAAGCGCCTCCCGTACCTCGGTCACGAGCTCGAAGAAGTGGGGGTGCTCCCGTGTCTCGGCAGTACGCGGCTGAGGCAGGTCGATCTCGACAAGGGCGCTGATCCGGCCGGGTCGCGGCGACATAACCGCGACGCGTGTCGAGAGGAAGACGGCCTCGGAGATCGAGTGCGTTACGAAGATCACCGTCGACCCTGTCTCCGCCCAGATGCGCAGGAGCTCCAGATTGAGCCGCTCTCGGGTCATCTCGTCGAGAGCGCCAAACGGCTCGTCCATGAGCAGCAGAGGCGGCGCGAACGCCAGCGCTCGGGCGATCGACACGCGCTGCTGCATCCCGCCCGAGAGTTGCCAGGGGTAATGCTTCTCGAAACCCGTGAGCTCCACCAACTCGACCATCTCCGCCACGCGGGCTTGTCGGCGACCGCGGTCCCAGCGCTGCATCTCGAGCGGTAGCCCGATGTTCTTCGCAACCGTGCGCCAGTCGAATAGGACCGGCGCCTGAAAGACGATTCCGTAGTCGCGATCCTCGCGGGCTTGACGCGCGGGTTTTCCATTCACCGTGACGTCGCCGCTCGTCGGCTCGGTGATGTCTCCCACTACGCGTAGGAGTGTCGACTTCCCGCATCCGGACGGACCGATGAGCGAGACGAACTCCCCGCGCGTGACTTCGAGATCGATTCCCTGGAGGGCCACAACGCCGCCTTTCCCGAATACCTTCGAGACCTCCTTGGCCGAGACGACGGTGTCGGTGCTCATACGAGTCGTTCGGGAGCGCGGTGAACGACGATCTTCTCGACAAGCACGATCACCAGGAAGAACGAGATGCCGAGCGCTGCCGCAACGATGTTCGTCGCCCACAGGTTCTTGGGCTCGGCCGAGTAGTACTGGTTGAAATTGAGGATTGCTCCTCCGAGACCGCTCTGGATCGAGGAAGGGAGCTCGCCCACGATTGCACCGACGACACAAGCCGTGGCGGCGATCTTGAAGGCCGTAAACAGGTAGGGAAGGGAGGTTGGGAGCCGCAGCTTCCAGAGGACGCGCCAACGGCCGGCAGCGTACGAGTGCATCAGCTCGAGCGCCAGCGGGTCGGCCGACTGAAGCCCTCGTACGGTGTTGATCGTCACCGGGAAGAAGGTGAGGTACGCCGCGATCACGGAGACTCGGAGCCAGTCCGGGAGCGGCCCGTACCCGAAGGCCGTGACACTCCCCAGGCCGATGACGACCATCGGCGCGACCGCGAGAATCGGGATCGTCTGGGAGGCAACGACGTAGGGCATCACCCCGCGCTGCAACACACGGAAGTGCGCGATGACAGCGCCGAGTGCAAATCCCACCGACGCCCCGATGACGAATCCGACGGCCGCTTCCTTCGCGGTGAACAGAGCTGCATGGATGAGCGTCGAGCCAAGCACAGGCCCCTCAGCCGGCCACTCGCGGAAGAGTTGGGCGACGATCTCGTGTAGGTGGGGCATCGTCCGCTCGCTGGCCTCGAACGGCACCGTCCAGCCTCGATCCATCCACAGCCAGCGATACCCCTCCCACAGCGAGCCGAGCAGGAGAAACACGAGTACGAACACCGCGAGCCGCCCTGCAGCCGAAGCGATCCACGAGGATGCTGCCCGACCTCTCGACGCTGTTCCCCCCGGCTGCACGCGCATTCCATACCACACTCGGGACGACGAGTTAGAGTCGTCGTGTGCCAGCCGATGCGAAACGAGCCGTCGCGGAGCTAAAGAAACTCCGGGAGCTGACGGGAGATGAAGACGGCGCGCAGCGCGTGGCCTGGACGAAGATCTGGGAGCAGGCGCGCGAGTGGCTCCGCGGTCTCGTCGCCGAGACGGGCGCGAAGGAGTCCATCGACGCTGCAGGCAATCAGTGGTTCACGATTGCCGGTGACACCGAGCGAGCGGTAATCATCGGTGGACACATCGACTCGGTTCCGAACGGGGGCTGGCTGGACGGAGCGCTGAACGTGATCGCCGGTGTCGAAGTTCTCCGGCGCATCGCCGCAGAGGGCACGCCGCCGGTCACGCTTCGTCTCGTCAACTGGGCAGACGAGGAAGGCGCTCGCTTCGGGCGCAGCCTCTTCGGATCGAGCGCAGCCGCCGGGTCCATGTCTGACCACGACGAGCTCCGGCAGCTGACCGACCGCGACGGCATTGCGCTTCCAGACGCTCTCGCCGCGCACGGCGTCGATCTCGACAAGGCTCTCGACGCGAGCAAGGAGCTCGAGAGCGCCGCCGCCTACCTCGAGCTCCACATCGAGCAAGGCCCGGTGCTCGAGTCTCTGGGCCTACCGCTCGGCGCGGTCCAGGGAACCTTCGGCGTCGAGCGCCACCGAATCACGTGGCGCGGCCAGGCCGCGCACGCGGGATCGACTCCGATGGACAAGCGCCGCGACGCGCTCGCCGGGGCGGCGAAGCTCGCCCTCGAGATACGCGACATCGCGAGGCGGACAGGCGGCGGCGCCGTCTGCACATCGGGCGGGGTCGTCTGTCACCCCGGGATCGTCACGTCTGTGGTCGAAACCGCGGAGCAGCTGCTCGACCAACGCGACCTGAACGCCCGCACGCTCGCGATGATGCTGGCCGAGGCGAAGACGTCCAGCGAGCGGTTCGCAGCGGAGGAAGACATCGGCGTGGAGTGGGAGAGGATCTGGTCGATCGAGCCGATTTTGTTCGACGACACCCTGCTCAACTTCTGTGAGGAAGCAATCCTCGAGGTCGCGGGCGTGACGCATCGCCTCCCGTCTGGGCCGCTGCACGATGCCGCCGAGGTCGCGAAAGCCGGCGTCCCGACGGTGATGATGTTCGTCCAGAGTCTCCGCGGCCTCTCGCATACCAAGCTCGAGGACACACGCGAGGAGCATCTCGAGCAGTCCGTGGCAGCGCTCGATCGTCTCGCGGCGAAGACGATCGACTGGGTCGCCGGCGGCGGCGGGCGTTGAGCGCGGTCAGACCCCACGGGTCTGACCGCATCCGAAGAGTCAGTGTCGTAGCGGGGCTCGCAGTCGGTGGCTGCCTCACGTGGAACGTGTCGAACGTCGGAGCCGTCGCGGATCCATTGGCGTCCGCGTACGGAGTCTCGGTCGCGGCGATCGGCCTGCTGACCACAGCTCTCTTCCTCACCCATCTCGCGATCCAGCTTCCTGCCGGGCGAGGTGCGGATCGCTTCGGCGCACAAACCATCGCGTTCGCAGCGATCGCTGCAGCAGTCGTCGGGAACGGTGTGCTCCTGATCGACGACTCGTTCGTTCCGGCGCTGGTCAGCCGCGCGATCGTCGGGATCGGGTCCGGCGCGGGGTTCGTCGCCGGGCTCGACCTGGTGCGAGCCGGCGGAGGCGGCTCGGTTCTCCAGGGCGTCTACGGCGGTGCCACGATGGCCGGAGGCGGGCTCGCCCTCATGATCGTGCCGTCACTCACCGCGGCGACGAGCTGGCGCGCTGCCTACTGGAGTGCGGCCGCACTCGCCCTTCTAGCCGCATTCCCCACGCTCCTCGCGCGAGGCCTTCCGCGCGTCGGCCACGCCGGCCAGTGGGTGACCCGCGATCGCGAGCTGCTCCCGCTCGGCGTGCTCCATGCCGCGACTTTCGGACTCGCCATCGTCGCTGGAAACTGGGTCGTCCCGCTTCTCGAGCGTCAGGACGCGAGCGCCGCCGCCGCAGGAATTGCAGGGGGTCTGATTCTCTTCATCGGGATCGTGACGAGGCCGGCCGGTGGAGTGCTGGCCCGAGGTGACCGGAGGCGAGCGGTCGTGGCGGTCTCGCTCGTGGGAACGGCGTCTGGAGCGGCTCTGCTCGCTGTCGGCGGGCCGTTCGCGCTCTCGGCTCTCGGGGCGCTCGTCTTGGGGCTATCGGCCGGGCTCCCCTTCGCAGTCCTCTTCGCAGCGGCACAACGGGTGCGGCCCGACGCGCCCGCGGCCGCAATCGCTCTCGTGAATGCCTGCGCAATCCTCACGATCCTCGTCGGCACACCGCTCGCCGGTCTCACCTTCGAGCTCCCGAGCGACGGTCGTCTCGCCTTCGCTGCGATCGCTGCATTGTCCGCTCTCGCAGCGCTTGCCCTTCGCAAGGCGCGTCTCTAAGGAGATAATCCGCACTGCGATCCAGCAAGGGAGATACACATGCCTCTGAGTTTCGGCGTCACCGTTCTGCCCGATCCACCATCGAGCCGGCTCGTCGACCTCTTCCAGCTCGCGGAGTCCAACGGCTTCGAGTACGGGTGGACGTACGACTCACACGTGCTCTGGCAGGAGTCGTTCCCACTCCTCACGCTCGCCGTTCAAGCAACGACGACGATGAAGTTCGGCCACTGCGTGACGAATCCCGGCACTCGCGAGCCAACAGTCCTGGCCAGCGGGTATGCGACGCTCCACGACATCTCGAACGGGCGGATGGTCATGGGCATCGGCCGTGGCGACTCCGCCGTCCGGTACATCGGGGACAAGCCCGTTCGGGTAGCCGAGTTCGAGCGTCGCCTCGCCATGATCAAGGGCTTCATGAACGGCCGCGAGGTCGAGTGGAACGAGAAGGAGCTCCAGCTCAAGTGGGTGCGGCCTGAGCTCCCGGAGATCCCGATGTGGGTCGCCGGCTATGGGCCAAAGGCACTCGCAGTCGCGGGTCGCGTCGGAGACGGCGTGATCATTCAGCTCGCCGACCCGGTGATCATCCAGTGGATCATGGATACCGCCCGCAAGGCAGCCGAGGAAGCAGGGCGCGACCCGTCGGCGCTCAAGTGCATCGTCTGCGCTCCCAGCCACATCACCGACGACATCGCGGACGCCCGCGAGCAGGTCCGCTGGTTCCCGGCAATGGTCTCGAACCATGTGATGGACCTCATAGAGCGCTACGGGTTCGAATCGGAGATCCCGCCCGAGCTCACCGAGTACGTCCGCATACGGAAGTTCTACGACTACGACGAGCACTCACGGGTGGGCGCGAAGCACGGCGAATTCGTCACCGATGACATCTGCGATCGCTTCTGCGTGCTCGGCAACGCGGAACAGGCGACTGCGAAGCTCAAGGAGCTCGAGTCGGTGGGCGTAGACCAGTTCAACATCTACTTGATGACGCACGGCCAGGAGGATGATCTCGCGGCTTACGGGCGGGACATCATTCCGCAGTTCGCGGGTTCCGAATAGATCAGTAGATCGTCTTTCCGAGCGCGCTCGCTACCAGCTCGACAGCCGTGGCGGCCGTCGTGTTCTCGCGATCGAGGATCGGGTTCACCTCGACGACCTCGAGTGATCCGACAACGCCCGACTCGGCGACGAGCTCGAGCGCGAGGTGCGCCTCGCGGTAGGTGAGACCGCCCTGCACGGGAGTGCCGACGCCCGGCGCGATGTCCGGATCCAACATGTCCGTGTCGAGTGAAACGTGGACGAAGCCTGCTCCCACGACGCGGTCGAGCTACTCCCGTACGGATCGCTCGACGCCCATGCGATCGATCTCGCTCATCGAGAAGACACGTACTCCCGTCTCCCGCAAGAGTCGGCGTTCACCGTCATCGAGCTGGCGGATCCCGATCAGCGCCACCTTCCGAGGATCGATGGCCGGGAGCGGCCAGTGCTCGCTCTCGAAGCCCTCTCCCGCAAGCCCCAGTGCTGCCGCCAGCGCCATGGCCGTGGACGGTGCCGGTGGGGCTCGTCTGGGGCGTGTTGATGTCCGAATGAGCGTCGATCCAGGGCACGCCTCCCGGCCTGTGCACGGACGCGAGCCCTCCGAGCGTCCCGAACGCGACCGAGTGGTCGCCTCCGAGGACGAGCGGGAGCGTGCCGCGCCGCCCCCCGCGGGCCCCTCCTTCGCCACATCGATCCTTCCGCCGAGACGTGCCTTCCGGCCGGCGTAGCCGGCCTCCGGCGATCAACCGCGACGACAGATCGGCGGGGCTACACTGAGCCGGCTTGGCGAGGTAGCTCAGCTGGTAGAGCACACGGCTGAAAACCGTGGTGTCGCCGGTTCAAGTCCGGCCCTCGCCACTCGAACCGGGTGGTAGCGTCGCTCGCAATGGAGCTTGCGTTCCTCTCGGCGGTCGAGCAGGCGCTGCTCGTCCGTTCGCGCGAAGTCTCGTCCACCGAGCTCGTGCAGCTCTACCTCGATCGAATCCAGCGCCTCGACTCCGAGCTCAACGCGTACGTCACCGTCTGCGGAGAGGAAGCTCTCGAGCGAGCGGCCGAGATCGACACGCAGAGCGGCAGCGAACCGTTTCGCGGTGTCCCCATAGCGGTGAAGGACCTCACGCCGACGGCAGGCATCCGCACGACCTTCTCCTCCCACGCCTATGCGAACTTCGTCCCCGACTACGACGCCGCGGTCGTGCGTCGGCTTCGAGGGGCGGGGTTCGTCATCGTCGGCAAGACGAACACGCCGGAGTTCGGAACGACGGCGTTCACCGAGTCTGACCTGAACGGCCCAACGCGGAACCCTTGGGACCCCGACCGCACGCCGGGCGGGTCGAGTGGAGGTGCGGCAGCGGCGCTCGCCGCCGGGCTCATTCCGATCGCCCACGGGACGGATGGAGGCGGATCAGTTCGCATCCCCGCCTCCTGTTGTGGTGTCTTCGGCCTGAAGCCATCGCGAGGTCGCGTGTCGAGCGCGCCGTTTGGCTCCCTCGAGGGCCTCTCGACGGCCGGCGCGCTTTCGAGAACGGTCGAGGACGCCGCGCATCTCCTTGACGTCCTCGCCGGCTACGAGCCCGGCGACCCGTGGTGGGCGCCGCCTCCGGAGCGTCCGTTTGCCGATGCGGCCGCAGCGTCACCCGGCACGCTTCGCGTCGCCGTCACATCAACTCCACCGATCGAGACGCCGGTCTCCCCGGAGTGCGTCGCAGCACTTCGCTCGGCAGCTGACCTCCTCACGGAGCTCGGCCACGACGTCGGCGAGATGACGCCGCCCTGGAGCGACCCGGATCTCTTTCACACGTTCATCGAAGTCTGGCAGGCCGGAGTCGCGCTGCATCCGATCGAGGATCTCTCGCTCATCACGGCGCTCAACCGCGGCCTGGTCGAGTCGGCGCGCGCGAGCTCTGCCGTCGACTACGTGCGGGCTGTCGCCAAGCTGCAGATGATCGCGCGCCGAACGGTCGCCTTCTGGGACGAGATCGACGTGGTTCTCACCCCTACGCTGGCCATGCCTCCGGTCGCGATCGGCTGGCAGGCGAGTGTCGATGGTGCAATCGAGCAACTGCTTCGCAACACGGAGTTCACACCCTTCACGGCGATCGCGAACCTCACCGGGCTTCCGGCCATGTCGCTGCCTCTGCACTGGAGCGACGACGGCTTGCCCATCGGCGTCCAGGTGATCGGGCCGCCGGCCGGCGAAGCCCTGCTGCTCAGCCTGGCCACACAGGTCGAGTCCGCGCGTCCCTGGGCGAACCGGCGGCCTCCGCTCTCCTGACCTCGAGATTCACCCGGCGAGCGTGATGCGGATCTCCTGCCCCGGCGCGGCGTGGAGCATCCGAGCGGCGCTTCCCCGCGAGATCGCGAGCGACATGTTCTTGTAGCTGTCCTCGTACAGGATCACGTCTCCGGGCCGTGCGTCTGTAAAGGTTCGCGCCATCACGGCGTAGTACCGCTCGCCGGACAGCTCGAGCTCGACCCGCGTCCCGGAGAAGATGCCGAGACCTTCGACGTCGTCACGAGTGAGATTGAGCGCGATGTTGCCGAAGCTGTCGACATACAGGAGCGTCGCGACGACGTTCCCATCTGTAATGACGAGCTCCGGCAGGTCGAGGCGCACGAGACCCTCCAGATCGACAGGCGGGCCGAGCTCCTCAGGACTCGCCCCTCGTGCCAGGTGAGCCGCTGCGGGACTGAAGAGATCTCGGCCGTGGAACGTTCGCGAGATCGTTTCCAGTGCGTAGTCCGGGTTCGCCAGCTCGTAAGCGGCGGCGATGCCCGTGCGACTCGCGGCTGGGAGGAGCAGTCCGTTATCAGGACCGACGTACATGCGGCCCTCCGTATCGCGCAGCACGAGCGGTCGTCTAGGTCCACCAACTCCGGGATCGACGATGGCGAGATGGACGCCGACGGGCATGAAGCCGATCGTGTTCGCGAGGACGAGCGCTCCTTGCAGGACGGCTTGCGCTGGAATCCCGTGGGTAATGTCGATGATCTGCGCGTCTGGGGCGATGCGCTTCATGACCCCGTGGCATGTACCCACGAAGTCGTCCTTGAGCCCGAAGTCGCTCAGGAACGTAATGAACACGCTGGGAGCCTACGCTGGTCGTAGGCCCAGATCCAGGCGCTTCGTATGGAGAGACGCGCTGCAGCCGCGCAAGCGGGCGCCTTCCGGGATCATCGCGCGAGCGGAGTCTGCGCGAGCAGATTCAGGTCTTGCGCGGGTGGTGCTGGCTAGCGACGGCGCTTCGGCCGAGCTGGTGGGCAGCGTCGAAGCCGCTCGCGTCGAGCCTCGCCGCAGAGCCGTAGGCCGCGCGGTCGGATCCGGACGAAAGCGGTCGGAGCCTGGAGCGGAAGCGGCCTGCCGATGTTGAGCGGCCTGGTCACGTGACTATCACTTCCCGTCCGGCTGCACCGCGCACGCGCGCAGCATAGTCGGATGAACGGCCGGTCACACCCCCTCCGAAACCTCGCCTACCGGAGCCGCAGTACTTCGCACTACGGCTTCGCGACCACGCGCCACCTCGAGCAACTCCGCGGTCTCGCGCTGGAGCCGGACGAGCTTCGCAGCGATGATCGCCACGTAGACAAGGACGAAGACAAAGACGACGCCATAGGCTGCCGCCACGAGCTCGGCTTGACTCCAGCTCACTGGAGCACCTCGCGAAGCTCCCGCAGGTCCGCATCGAGCCGCTTCCCGGCGAGCTCGACTCGGTAGAGGACGTATGCCAGGAGCGTCACTGCCGCCCACGACAGACAAAAGGTCGCGAACATCGTCCCGGTCATCTGCGGCCCTTCACGCACGAAGACGGTCGGGTGAATGAAGTCGTCGGCAAGCCTAATCGCGAGAAAGCTGATCGGGATGAGCACGACTCCGAACAGCGCGTACACGGCCGACGAGCGAGCGCGGCGAGCGCCTTCCTCGAGCGAGAACCGGAGCATGAAGTACGCGCAGTAGAAGAGGAACAGAACGAGAAAGAGCACGAGTTGGTTCGAGCTCCACGTCCACCACACGCCCCATGACGCCCTCGCCCAGATCGAGCCCGTGATCAACGTCAGCGCGCCGAAGATGGTGCCTTGATGGATCGCCACGTAGCTCTCGAGGTCGTTGCGCTCGTCTCCGCGCCAAAGAAGGAGAAGCGCCTTCCAGGCCCCCAGTCCGAAGCAGAAGTACGCGGTCAACGCGATCGGGACGTGGATGTAGAAGATGCGCTGTGAGATCCCCTGGTCAGCATCCTCGGGTGCGACGATCAGCGCCAGGATCAGGGCGAGTCCCATCAGGCCCGCTGCGAGCGCGGCGAGACCGGGAAGGGTGCGAAGCGAAGAGGTACTCAGGATCTACTCCGTGACGACGTACTCGAAGGACGCCCACGAGAGTACCGCGAAGGCTCCGTCGTACAAGGCCAGGAGCAGGAGGTAGCGCCCTCCCTCGGGCGAGATCGCCGCGCCGACACCGCCAACGATGAGCGGGATCGCGAGCGGGAGGACGAGCAGCGGTAGAAGCACTTCCCGCGATCGGCTGGCCGCAGCCATCGCGGCCATGAGCGAGCCGACGGCACAGATGCCGATGTCGGCGAGCAAGACGCCGGCGAGCGCCGTCGCGTCGAGAGGTGCGAAGAAGAGAACGAATGCGGGGAGCGCGACAACCTGCGCGGCGACGAGGAACGCGAGCGTCGCCAATGTCTTCCCGAGCCAGATCGCGCTTCGATCGGAAGGGGCCAGCACGAGGCCGTCGAGCACGCCGTGCTCCTGCTCCGGCACCCAAGCTCGGGCGAGTCCGAGTAACGCCGTGAACACAATCGCGACCCAGAGAAGCCCGTACGCGGCGTCGTCTCCTGTCCCCTCCGGGAGTGCGAAATGGAAGACGACGAGCGTCGAGAGAACGAAGAGGAGCATCGCGGGCAGCGTGTCCCGCGCGCGAAGCTCGACCCGCAAGTCTTTGCGCGTGAGAGCTGCGACGTCCGCGAAGTAGATCACGCGAGTGCGATCCTCGCCGTCGTCAGCCGTGCGAGACGCTGGGGGTCGTGGGTCGCCACGACGAGGGTTCGAGCGCCGGCGAGTATCTCGAGCTCGCGGTCGAGCAGATCGGTACCTTCTTCGTCGAGAGCCGAGTACGGCTCGTCCAGGAGAATCAGCTCGGGTTCGTGGAGCAACGCCCGGCAGAGAGCGAGTCGCTGCGTCATCCCGCGTGAGTAGGTCGAGACACGCCCGTTTCGAGCTTCCCACAGTCCGAAGCGCTCGAGGAGCATGCCAATCCGCTCACGTCGCTCCGGTACGCGGTACAGACGTCCGTAGAGATCGAGGTTCTCGAGAGCCGTGAGCTCGCGGTAGACAAGCGGCTCGTGGCCCACGTACCCAAGCTGAGCGCGGTCGGCGTCGACCTCCAAGATCCCGCGCGTGGGTGCCGCGAGACCGGCGAGCACGCGCAAGAGCGTCGTCTTCCCGGAGCCGTTCGGCCCGGTGACCACGGCAAAGCCGCGTGCGGGAACGGCGATGTCGACGCCGGCGAGAACGCGTCTCCGGCCGTACCGCTTCTCGAGATCACGAGCCCGGATCATCCGACCATCACGTCGAGTCCGACGAAGACGAAGAAGACGACGCTGATGACACCGTTGAGGGTGAAGAACGCGGCGTCCAGGCGGCGGAGATCGCCGGGGCGCACGATCGAGTGCTCATACGCCAGCAAAACCGCCGTCGCCACGACGCCAAGCCAGTAGAGCACGCCCGCGTGAAGCCCGGCTCCAGCTACTGCCAGCAGAGCGACCGATCCGGCATGGAGCGTGCGGGCTCCGAGGAAGACCCCCCGCTCGCCAAAGCGAACCGCCCACGAGTGAAGCCCCTCGCGCTGATCGTGCTCGAGGTCGAAGAGCGAGTAAAAGAGGTCGAAGCCGGCGACCCAGAGAAGCACCGCGCCTCCGATTGCCCACGCCTCCCACGGTGCGGTTCCCGAGACGGCGAGCCATGCGCCGATCGGCGCGAGCGCAAGGCAGGCGCCGAGCCAGAAGTGACAGAGCCACGTGACCCGTTTCAGGTACGGATATACGACGAACATCACCACAGGAATGGGCCAGAGGTAGCGCACGACCGGGTCGAGCTGAGAGACCGCCATGAGGAACACTGCAAGCGCTGCTCCGGAAAGCGCGAGCACCTGGCCGCGGGTGAGCGCCCCGCTGGGAAGCTCGCGCGTCGCCGTTCGCGGATTCCGAGCGTCGAGCTCGGCGTCGACGACCCGGTTCAACGCCATCGCGAGCGTGCGCGCTCCCACCATGGCCAATGTGACCCAGACGACGTTCGCGAGGCCGGGCCAGCCGTCAACGGCAAGGAACGCCCCCACGTAGGCGAACGGAAGCGCGAACACCGTGTGCTCGATTCGGACCAGCGACGCAAGACGCCGCGGGAGTGGAGCTGGAGCGACTGTCACGTTTGTCGGTGAGTCGTCGTCGTATCGCCAGACGCCAGCTCGAGCCCGTGTCGGAGCGCAGGCTGGATGACCGAGAAGCCGTCCCGGCAGCCGCCTGGCGAACCGGGAAGATTCACAACGAGCGTCTTTCCGCGCAAGCCCGCGATTCCGCGGGAAAGAAGCGCGTGGGGAGTCCTCGCGAGCGCGTCGGCGCGGATTGCCTCAGCAATTCCTGGCGCATCGCGCTCGAGCACGGTTCGGGTCGCTTCCGGAGTGACGTCTCGCGGAGCGAATCCGGTGCCTCCCGTTGTCAATATGAGCAACGTCTCGTCATCCGCGAGGCGGTCGATCGCCCGAGCGATCGCTGTCTGGTCATCGGGAACGACGTCGCGTACGACATCGAACCCCTCTTCGCGCAGCAACTCGTCGAGTGTGTCCCCGCTCAAATCCTCGCGAACGCCTGCGTGAACCCCGTCGGAGACCGTAAGCACGCCTGCCCTCACACCGGCTCCTTCGTCTTCTCGATCAGTTTTACGTCGCTGATGACCATGTCTTTGTCGACTGCCTTGGCCATGTCGTAGACCGTCAGGGCAGCCACCGTTGCAGCGACGAGCGCCTCCATCTCCACGCCGGTCTGGGCGGTCGTCTCGGCAGATGCCTCGATCTCGACAGCTTCGTCCGCGACGCGCAGTTGAACGTCGACGTGAGTGAGGGAGAGCGGGTGGCAGAGAGGGATGAGCTCGGAGGTTCGCTTTGCCGCCATGATTCCGGCCAGTTGTGCGGTTGCGAGTGCATCGCCCTTCGGGAGCGCGTGGAGCATCTCGGCGGTAGCAGCTGCCATGCGCACATTTGCCCGGGCTACGGCGCGTCGCTTGGATAGCGGCTTCGCGCCGACGTCGACCATCTGGACGTCGCCGGCCTCGCCGACGTGGCTCAACCCACCTGCGCTCTCCGTCACGCCGAGATCGTAGTCCCCAGCCAGCGCTCGACCGTGGTGGTCGTCCTAGGCGAGTGGCAGACGCTCGATCCCGCGCTCTTCGTTTTCACGTGAAAACGGCTCAGCGGGAGCCGCGTCGGCCGGAAGATCGAGCGCGAACACCGTCGGATCGCCAGCCGAAAGGAGCCGGACCTCCCCTTCCATGAGCTTCGCGATCTCACGGGCGATCGCCAGGCCGAGTCCGCTCCCGGAAGCCATGCCTCCATCGACCCGATAGAAACGCCCGAAGATAGCTGCACGGTATTGCTCCGGGATCCCTGGCCCATCGTCCTCGATGGACAATTCGGCACGATCGCCGCGGCGGCGAGTGCGGATGACCACCCGCGTGCCGGCAGGCGTGTGGATCATCGCATTGGCCGCAAGAGCTCGGCCAATCTGGAGGACACGAGCCTCGTCGCCCGAGCACCACACGGCGGGCTCGACATCGGTCTCGAGCACATGCCCGGTCGTCGCCGCAACGTGCTCGAGCTCGCCCGCCAGGAGCGTCACGACCTCCGTGAGATCGACCGGTTCGCGGAGAACACGCAACTGGCCGGCATCGACGCGAGAGAGATCGAGGAGATCCGCCGAGAGCTTCGTCAACCGTTGCACCTGCCCCTGCATGGTCTCTATGAACCGACGTCGAGTCGTGTCATCGAGCTCTTCGTCGACGAGAAGCTCCAGAAACCCCGCAATGGAAAAGAGCGGCGTTCGCAACTCGTGGGACGCATTCGCAACAAATGCCTTGCGGGCGTTGTCGAGCTGCGCGAGTTGCACTCGCATGCGGTCGAACGCATCGGCGAGCTCTCCGATCTCATCATTGCCTCGATCGACGATGGGGGCGCCGAAGTCACCGCCGGCAATGCGTTCCGCGGCCGCCTCCAACCGCAGCAGCCGATTGGCGAACATCCCGGCCGCCGTGAGCCCCAGCACGAGCGCGAAGATGAGGGCGAAGGCAGTTGCGAGCAGCAGTCGCTGTTCTACGAGACGAACCGTTGCGAGCGAGTCGGCGAGCGGTGCCTGGAAGAGCACAACCGCATCTGCGGCGAGCGGAACAGCAACATTCGCGTCGTCCCCGTTCGCATCGGTCACCCGGCCACGCTCGACCTTGCCGCTTACGAGCGCGTTGAGGGCAACTGAGTTCGTCGCCACATCGCGCGAGCTCCGCGTGCGCGAATCTGCGACGGCGGCGAGTGCAGGCTGACTCGTGGAAAGGACGTCGAACGCGACGACGCGCGAGTTCGTGACGACTGCGTACGCCTCGACCCGGTCCTGCCACAGCAGCGTGTCCTCGGGAAGCGCGGTCGCGAGTGGAACGGCCAGATCCGCGAGCTGATCGAGTCGTGCGTCGACCAATCGCCGCTCGAGCGACGGCACGACGATCAAGTAGGCGGTGCCGAGCGCTCCGGCAACGATTCCGACCAGAACGAGCGCAATGCGGATCCGGATGCCGCCCCGCAGCCTCATCCGTTGACTACTCCGGTCTGAAGCGATAACCCGCGCCGCGGATCGTGAGGATCAGCTCGGGATCGCTCGGATCACGCTCGATCTTCTCGCGAAGGTGTCGAACGTGTACGTCGATCGTCCGCGGTTCACGGTAGTCGGACCCCCCACGGAGTCGCTCCAGAAGCTCGCGCCGCGCGAACACCACACCGGGGCTCGAAGCCAAGACGACGAGCATTTCGAACTCGATGAACGTCAGCTGAATGGTCTCGCCGCGGATCTGGACAGTTCTGCGCGGCAGATCGATCTTGAGCTCGCCGCGCTCAATCGTCTCCTCGCGCTCTGCCGTGGCGCGCGGCACCGCAGCCCGTCGCAGCAGCGCTCTGACGCGGCTACGGAACTCCCGGATGGAGAACGGCTTGGTGATGTAGTCGTCCGCACCGAGCTCGAGTCCGAGAACCTTGTCGAGCTCCTCGCCACGGGCGGTGAGCATGATGATCGGCACATCGCTCTGGTTGCGAAGGCGCTTGCAGACCTCCAGACCGTCGAGTCGAGGCAACATCACATCGAGGATCACGAGATCCACCGCTTCGTCGTCGAACCGCCGAAGGGCCTCTTCGCCATCGCGCGCCTGTACGACGCGGTATCCGTCCCGCTCGAGCGGGAAGGTCAGAAGCGTCTGGATCGAATCCTCGTCGTCGACGAGGAGGATGGTCGAGGAGTTGGGCATCGAAGCGTTCGCGCGGGCTTGCGGCTGCCGGCGCGCCTACTATAGCCCGGCGATGGAGGCTGCCCGGCCCCGGAGGCGCCGCCGGCGGCTGCGTCGTGGAACGGCCGACAGGCCGATAGATGGCCGCCTTGTGCGGGTGGGATTCGTCGTCGTCGTTCCAGCCCTTCTCGCATTGCTGTTCTCTCTCTCGACGCCGGGAACGCTCCCGCGGTCCCCACTCGATCCGCTCTTCGACGCAGACGCCGCGGCGGTGCTGCACGACCAACTCTCGACCCAGTACCCCGCGCGGGTTCCAGGCACGGTCGAGGCCGAGGGTGCAGCTCGCTGGTACCGCGAGACGATCTCAGCCCTTGGCTTGGCGACCGAGGAGGACGTATGGACCGCGGATCTAGCAGACCTTGGTCGCGTCGAGCTTCGAAACATCGTTACCGTCGTGCCGGGACGAGCGGACGAGACGGTCGTTGTCGTTGCTCATCGAGACAACGCCGGGACGAATCAACCGCGGGGCGACAACGCCTCAGGGACGGCCACTCTCATCGAGCTCGCTCGCGGGTTCGCCCCGCAGGAGATCGGTCCGGATCCCATGCCTCAACGGACGCTCGTGCTCGTGTCGACCGACGCCGGGGCCTACGGGGGAGCGGGCGCAGCGCGCTTTGCCGAGACCTCTTCGTACGCAGGCACCGCGATCGCGGCCGTCGTCCTTGACGGACTTGGGAGCCGAGGACGCCCGCGGATCGCCATCGCCGGAGACAGTCCTGCTTCGCCCGCGCGAGCTCTCGTGAGCACGGCGTCAGCGCGAATACGCGAGCAGGTAGGGGTCGCTCCAGCGCTGCCCTCGGCCCTCACGCAGCTTGTCGATCTAGGGTTGCCTTTCGCAGCCGGAGAACAGGGTCCGTTCCTCAAACGTGGCGTGGCTGCAATCACCGTCACAACCTCCGAGAAGAACGATGCCGTTCCCGCCGGTGATCGTGACACTCGTGTCTCGGTTCGACGGCTCGGCCAGCTCGGGCGCGCCACGGAGGCGCTCGTCGGCTCGCTCGACGCGAGCGTGGGACGCGCGTTTCGAACCCCAGACAGCCTCTTTTTCAATGACCGCGCAGCAAGTGGATGGGCCGTGAGACTGACGCTCGTGCTGTGCGTCGTTCCGTTCGCTCTCGGCGTCTTCGATCTTCTCGTCCGGTGCAGGCGGAGAGCCCTTCCTATGGCCCCTGCTTTCCGCGGACTGCGTTCGAGATTCCTGTTCTGGCTCTACGGCGGGCTTCTCGTATGGACAGGGGCGCTGACCGGGGTGTTCCCGACCGGCTCGCCGCTTCCGCTTCCCCCCTACACGGCGCTGGTGACCGACACCCCAGCCGCCGGCCTGACTCTCCTTGCCCTCGCGCTCGCACTCGGCTGGCTCGGCGGCCGGAAGCGGCTGATTCCCGTGCGGCCCGCCGACGCGAGCGAGCAACTCGCCGGCCTGGCCGCCGCGCTCGTCGGCCTCGGCGTCCTCGCGCTGGCGCTGGCGCTGGCGAAGCCCTATGCGCTTGTCTTCGTGCTCCCGTCACTGTACGCCTGGATGTGGTTGCCGCTGCGGAGGCGCTTGTGGCAGCGGGCGCTTCTCTTCGGGATTGGCCTGGCGGGCCCATTTCTGGGCTTCGTGATGCTGTCGCGCCAGCTCGACCTCGGTGTGATCGACACGCCGCTGTACGTACTCGGGCTTACAACGGTCGGGTATCTCTCACTGGGCTCGGCGCTGGCGGCAATCGCGTGGGCTGCAGTGACTGCGCAACTGGCAGCCCTGGCGTTCGGACGCTATGCGCCGTACGCGCAGGGCACGGAACCGCCACCGCCAGGCGTCGTACGACGATCCCTTCGGCGCGTCTTCAACGCTCGGCAGCGACCTACTCGATCCTGAGATATCTGATCGGAGTGCCGGCCGCTATCTCGCCTCCGCCGCGAGGGACGTGGATGAGCGCGTCGGCGGCCGCGGCCCTGACGATCATATGCGACTCCTGGCCGGTGACCGGCGTGAGGACGACCGCATCCTCGTCCAAGCGACGGCGGGCTCGTACGAACTCGTCGCGCTGAGGGTTTCTGCGAAGCGCGATCGTCGACCGGCCGTGCTCATACCCTGAGTGCGCTCCCGCGAGCCCTTGGCGCTCGAGCAGCGCGGGTCTTGCGAAGACAAGCGACCCCACGAGCGACGACACCGGGTTTCCCGGAAGGCCGAAGACGAGCGTTGCGCCTCGCACACCGAAGGAGAGCGGCTTCCCCGGCTTTATCGCCACGCCCCAGAACACCTCCTCGACCCCGAGATCGGCGGCAACTCGGCGAACAAGATCATGGGGTCCCATCGAGACGCCGCCAGAAGTTACGAGGACGTCTGCCGCGAGACCGCGCTCGAGCGCCGCCTGATGGGCGCCTTCGTCGTCCTCGACAACCGGCATGACCTTGACATCTGCACCGGCCGCTCGTAAGACAGTGGCGATCATCTCTCGGTTCGACTCGTAGATCTGCCCGAAGGCGAGCGATTCCCCCGCAGGCCGAAGCTCACTTCCGGTTGCGAGGACAGCAACGCGCGGCCGAACAGAGCATTGAACCTCACCGATTCCAACCGCCGCCAGCGCGCCGATGTGCGCCGCTCCGAGCCTCGTTCCTGCGCTCGCCGCGACATCACCTTCACGAGCGTCTCCGCCGCGAGGACGAATGTGCTGACCGGTGACCGCCGGCTCGAGAATCTCGACCCGATCGCCGTGATCGACCACTCGTTCAACCGGAACGACGGCGTCAGCGCCTTCCGGAACTGCGGACCCGGTCGCGATCCCGGCCGCCGCTCTCGCGGGGAGCGGCTCCAACGAAGGGCTTCCTGCCGGAACTCGGAAGGCAACCGGAACTTCGCCCGGAGTCTCGGCGGCACGGACGGCAAACCCGTCCATCGCAGAGCTTGCGAATGGAGGGAGATCGACTCGCGACACCGCTGGCTCGCGCAGCACTCGCCCCGCTGCGTCCGCAACGGCGACGGCTTCCGCTGGAAGCAGCTGGGCGTGCTCCCGGATGCACGTCAGCGCCTCGTCGATCGTCAGTAGATCGGGCAACGGGGCGGCGCTACGTCCTGCCGACTCCGGGCGGTCGGGCCGGGGACGGTTCGGGCTCGTCGGCCGGTGTCGTTTCGGTCTCGGTGCTCTCGGACTCGGAGGGGGTCGGGTCGTACGTCAATGCGTACTCGCCACGCGTGAAGGGCTTCCATTCGGGCCAGAATGCGGGCTCCGCAAACGGTGTCGGCTCGCTTGCCGCGAGCGCCGGCTCCATGAAGAGCCTCCAGATCTCGGCCGGGAAGGTGCCGCCGCTGACGGCGATCCCGTGCACGTTCTCCATTGGGATCTCGCCCTTTGTGAAACCCAGCCACACGGTCGTCGCGAGATCCGGCGTGTAGCCCGCAAACCACGCGTCGGCGTGCTCTTCGTTCGTTCCCGTCTTGCCCGCCGCCGGGCGACCGAAGGCTGCCCGGGTACCTGTTCCGTATTGGATGTTCTGCTCGAGGATGCGCGTGACGACGGCTGCGGTGCCCTCTGAAATCGCCCGCCGGCGTTTCGGCACACCCCATCTCGCTGTCGTGTCCTCACGGCCGTCGGCGAGGATGACTCGCCGGATCGCCATCGGCTCCGCGTGCACCCCGCCTGCCGCCAGCGTCGCGTAGCCCGACGCGAGATCGAGTGGCGACACCGCGATCGAGCCAAGCCCGATGGACGGGACATACGCGCCCTGGACGTCCAGCTGGGACCGCACCCCCATGCGGCGCGCCGTCTCTGCAACCTTCTCGGGGGTGATGTCCAGCGTGAGCTGCGCATAGACCGCGTTGTCGGAGCGGATGGTCGCGCTTCGGATCGAGCTCCAACCGTAGTAGTCGTTCGCGTACGTATGAACGCACCACCAACTTCCATCGTCGCAGTTACCCGCCGGATGCACCTTGTACGTGAACGGGGCTGACACGTAGTACGTCGAGTCTGGGTTCACACCGCTTTCAACGGCTGCGGCGAGAACGAACGTCTTGAAGGTCGAGCCGGGCTGGCGACGCGCCTGTGAGAGCAAGTTGAACTCGTTCTTCGGCCGATCGGGAATGACCGCCGTCATCGCACGAATGGCACCGGTGCGAGGACTGATCGAGATGAGCGCCGCAGCAGGGTCCGCCGGCTGATTCATCGTGTCGCGAATGGCCTTCTCCGCGAGTCGCTGGTACCGCGGAATGATCGTCGTATAAACCTGCAGACCTCCTGAACGCACCGTCTCGGCGCCGTAGGCCTCGATCAGCTTGTCCCTTACGTACCCGAAGAAGTACGGCTCGCGGATTCGGCTATAGAGGCGTCCCGGTCGGAAGTTGAGCTTGGACGCTGCCGCAAGGGCGTGCTGCCTCTTCGTGATAGTCCCGGTTTCGAGCATCGCTCGGAGAACCTCCGCTCGTCGCACGAGCGCACGCGCGGGTGTGACGAAGGGGTCGTAAGACGACGGCGCCTGCGTGAGGCCTGCCAGCAGCGCCGACTCCGCGAGGTTGAGCTCTTTCGCAGGCTTCGAGTAGTACGTCTGAGCTGCCGCCTCGACTCCATACGCCTGGTTCCCGTAATAGACCTGGTTGAGGTACGTCGTGAGAATGCGGTGCTTCGTCCACGTGCCGTCGAGTTTGGTCGCGAGGCAGGCCTCCTTGACCTTCCGTTGCACCGTTCGCTCGCGTGAGATGTACAGGTTGCGCACGAGCTGCTGCGTGATCGTCGACCCGCCCTCCACGATCTGCCCGGCACGAATGTCGGCTACTGCTGCGCGCGCGATGCCTTCGAGATCGACTCCACCGTGAGCGAAGAATCGGCGGTCCTCGACGGCAATCGTGGCCTTCCGGATCCAAAGCGACATGCCTTCGGCTGTGACGGGCTGTCTATTCCGTTCCGCCGGAATCGATCCGAGCAGGGAGCCGTCGGCGGCGTAGAGGAATGTGTTCTGGCCGATGCGAACCGACTGGAGCGAATCGAGGTCGCACGACGAACCGTACGCGAGAACTCCTGCCGTGCCCCCGATGCCAGCCGCGAGCCCAAGTGCCAGAACCGCGGTGACAGCCACGATCGCGCCACGCCGTCTCCGCCGATGCCGGGCTGCTCGCTGATGGCGTCCGCGCGGGCGCAGCGTGTCCGGATCGAGCGGAGCTCGTTTGCCTCGGGGCGGGCTCATGACGGAATGCTAGCCACGGACTCTCTCGAGTTCGATGCGCGCGTGCGGGCTCCTCAAGCCCCGCACACCTCAGTCGTGCTGGAATCCCGGGATGAACGGGGACGTGACGCCGATACGTAGCCGCGGCAGGCTCATCGCCTGGCTTGTCTTCGTGGGGCTGCTCGCGCTCCTCAGCTATGCCGCCCGACTCAGCGACACGCAGACGCCCGACGACATCGCCTACCGCTACTCGTCGTCGATTGCCGCGGCTGTTCAGTACGCACTCATGCTTGGCGCACTTCTCCTCATTGTGCGAGGCCTACCGCGACGCCAGGCGTTCGCGTTACAGCGGCCAGTGTCGTGGCCACGGGCGATCGGACTGGCGGTGCTCTCCCTCCTCGCGATCTACCTCGGAGCAGTCATCTACGACCGCGTCC
>JAOUHF010000039.1 GCA_029865325.1 Thermoleophilia bacterium | reverse complement strand
TGATACGCGAACGCAGCTGCGATGACGAGGACGGCACCGATCGTCGCCTGCAAGAGATCCGTTGTCTCCGGAACGGACGAGAACGTGTTCAGCCCCGGTCCGATCTTCTCGTAGTAGCGCAGGAGGTTGTTGGTGATACCGAGCACCGCGAACGTCGCAATCCCCGCCGCGAGCCCCGAAAGCCGCATCAGCGGGAGCCCAACCAGGAGCGCGAAGACGCCGCCAACCGCAGCCGCGATCAGGAGCGACGGGACGTTCCCGACCGTCGTCGAGCTCAGGAAGTCGAAGAGGTACGGCATCGTCGCCGGCTTCTCCTGCTCCGGGATCGAGAGGACGCCGGCCGCCCATACGCCGACCGCGAAGAAGCTGATGTGCCCGAACGAGAGTACGCCCGAGTTGCCGACGAAGACATAGATCGCGACGACAGTCGAGACAGAGATGAGCGCGGTGATGAAGTAGATCTGATTCGTCTGAGAGACGAACGCGCCGAGAGTCGCGGCTGCGACAACCAGCAGTACCGGCGCGAGCAGCTCAGCGAGAGCCCTGCCCACCCTCATACGCGCTCCACCAATCCGCGGTGTCGAGTGAAGAGCCCGTCGGGCCGTAGAAGAAGGACGAGAATAACGAGGCCGAAGAGAAGCGACGGTAGATACTGGCTCTGACTCGAGGGTAGAGCGCCGCCGAGGAGGCCCGAGACGTATCCGATCAGGAACCCTCCGAGGGTGGCTGAAAGAAGCCTCGACATTCCGCCGACGACGACTCCGGCAAGGACGAGGATCGTCTCCTGCAATGCGAACGTCGGAGTCACGGTCGGGAATTGCACGGTGAGCAGGACCGCCACGAGAGCCGCAAGCGCCCCCGCGATGAGCACTGAGACGGTGCTCACCATGTTCGCCCGCACTCCGAGCATCCGCGCGGTCGGTGCATCCATGGCCGCAGCTCGCATGTGCAGGCCGATCGAGGTGCGGTTCAGCAGCAGGACGAGAAGCGCGAGGCAGATCGCAGCGGTCGCGATCGCGACGATGGTGATCTTCCGTATGTCGACGCTCCCGACCGACACCGGACGGTTGAGCTGGACAAGCGAAGTCGCGGTTTTCCCGAGCGGTCCGAACCAGAGGAGCGCGATCGATTGCAGGAGGAACGAGACCGCGAACGTGGCGATCAGCATCACCGCGGCCGACTGCGTCCGCAGCGGGCGAAAGACGGCGCGCTCCATCGCGAGCGAGAGCGTGAGCACCACGGCGAAGCACAGAGCGATGGCGGCGGCCACGGGCCAGCCGCGCTCCGACGCGAAGGCGATGGCGAACGCCCCGGCCATGATCAGCTGCCCGTAGGCGAAGTTGACGAGCCGCATGACACCGAACACGAGGCCGATTCCGACCGCCATGAGCGCGAAGATCGCGCCGAGGCCGATCGCGTCGACCTGCACTTGTAGGTTGACGGCGTCGTCGAGGAAGTCGGTCAGCCCGCTGGCGAGAACCTCGTTCACGAGAGGTAGGCCGCGACCATGCGATCGGTGTCGGCCGCGTCATCAGGGGTGAGCGTCAGGCGCAGCTCGCCGTTGGCGAGAACGACCGTCCGGTCGGCGAGCGCCACCGTCCGCTGCGCGCGCTGCTCGACGAGCAGGATCCCGAGCCCTCGGTCACTGATCGTCCGAAGTGTCGCGAACACGAGGTCGACGATGGTCGGCGCGAGCCCGAGAGACGGCTCGTCCAGAAGCAAAATCGACGGCGAGGCGACGAGTGCACGTGCGATCGCGAGCTGCTGCTGCTGACCGCCCGAGAGGGCGCCGGCGTGTCGGTCGCGGAACTCCTCCACGATCGGGAACAGCTCTGCAACGGCCGTGAGGCTCTCTTCTGCTCCGTCGCGCCGCGACCGCCCCGCGAGACCGAGACGGAGGTTCTCCTCGACAGTGAGCTCCGCGAACAGGCGACGCCCCTCTGGTACCAGGGCGACACCGCGCCGCGCGATCGACTCGGGGTTGCGGCCTCGGAGCGACCTATCGTCGAGGCGGATGTCGCCAGCCTGCGCCGGGATGAGACCCATGATCGCGTGCAGCGTCGTCGACTTCCCAGCGCCGTTCGGGCCGATGAGACCTACGATCTCGCCCGGCGCGACGGTGAGCGAGAGGCCGCGTACCGCCGGCACTCCGCCGTAGCCGACCTCGAGGTCGGCGAGCTCGAGCCCGATCATCCTGTGGGTTCCACAGGGACGGCGCTTTCGCCGAGGTAGGCGGCCACCACGTCGATGTTTGCGCGGACCTCGTTCGGCGTACCTTCCGCGAGCGTCGTGCCCTGATCGAGCACCTGAATCCGGTCGCAGACCTCCATGATCAACGCCATGTTGTGATCGATGAGCAGCACGCCTGCATCGTGCTCGTCTCGCACCGAGCGGACCACCTCCGCGAAAGCCGGCACCTCGGACTCGGGAAGTCCGGCTGCCGGCTCGTCCATCAGGACGAAGCGCGGGAACGTAGCAAGAGCCCGCGCAACTCCGAGGCGCCGCTCATCGCCGTGTGGGAGCGATCCCGCGGGAGCGTCAGCGTACGAGCCGAGATAAAGCGACTCGAGAAGCTCATCGGCTTGCCGGCGAGCCTTGCGCGGGCTGGCACCGGCGCCGAGCGCGGCAACCTCGACGTTCTCTCGCACGGACAGGCCGCGAAAGGAGCGGCTGTGCTGGAACGTCCGCGCTAGACCGTTCCGACCACGTCGATCGGGCCGCCAGCGCGTGACGTCGCGGCCTTCGAGCTCGACCGAGCCTGCGTCGGGGAAATCGAAGCCGGTGAGGACGTTTACGAGCGTGGACTTGCCGGCACCGTTCGGCCCGATCAGGCCGACGACCTCGTGCCGGTGCAGCTCGAGGGTCACCCCGCGCAGCGCCTGGACCCCCTCGAACGAGCGCGAGACGCCGGCGGCCCGGAGCGAGGCTCCGGACCGCCTGATCTCCTCTGGATGCGCCTCCGCGTCCGGCAAGGTCGCCTTAGATCTTCGGGACGACCTTCGCCTTGATCGTCCCGACGACCTTCGGGACGTTGTTCTGCACGCGGATGACGCGGTACTGCCGTCCGAACACCGTGTGCAGCTGCTTCGAGAAGCTCACCTTCCCCGAGAGCGTCGGGACGTTCTTGAACTTCTCCATCTGCGCTGCCAGTGCGAGCCCGTTCGTCGAGCCGCCCGCCCGCTTGAGCGCGACGAGAATGCCGTCGATGGCCGCCGGGCCCGTGATGAACGCTCCCGTGCTCCCTGCCTTCGCGATCGCCGCTTTGTTCCGCTTGGCGAGTGCGTTGACGGCCTTGACCGGATCGTTGCCGAACGCGGATGCGAACGTGACGTAGTAGTAGTTCGTCACCTTCGGATCCGGCGTGTACCAGTAGTTGCCGTCTCCCGCCCACGAGTTGAGCATCGGAGTGTTGTTCCCGAGCGTCCGCAGACCGTTCAGGATCGGCACCTGCGCGCCGAACGCCGCTGCCGTCGAGGTCACGATGACGTCCGCCTGCTTCGCATTCAGGCGCGTCACGACGCTCTGCCACGAAGCTGGGTTACCCCCGGCGGATTGATACGTCTCCTCGGTGACGATCTTGCCGCCGAGCTGCTGCCAGCGGGCCTTGAACGCCTGGACGACGTTCCGGAAGTAGACGATCACTGTGTCGGTGGCGAGCGACGCGTTCCGCCAGCCCTTCTTCCACGCGAACTCAGCCATCGCCGAGCCCTCGTCCTGAGCGACGTTCCCGTACGAGAACGCGAGACGCCCCTTCGCGCCGAAGCGCTTCGGGCCCATCTGGTCGGTACCGATGCACGCCGCGACCGTCAGCTTCCCGGCGTTGATCGCCTGTTGGACGACAGGAGCCGCGTAGTCGACGTCGCACGTGGTCATGATCACGTCGGCACCCTGCCCCAGGAGCTTCGCCGCGCACGACTTCGCGATCGTCGGCTTGTTGCCCTGCGTGTTGCAGGTGATGAGCCTCAGCTTGATCTTGCTCGTCTTGTTGACCTGCGCGATCCGTGTCTTCGCCGTTGCAAGCGCCGGCCCATCGAATGGCGCCATGTTCCCGACGCCGTCGTAGGCCCAGCCGATCGTCACTGTCTTGGACTGCTGAGGTGCTGCGGTTCCCCCTGCTACGACGGCAACCGCGACTAGTGCTGTGGCGGCCATAGCGAGCACCGCCTTCGTTACTCCGGTCATCTCTGCCCTCCTGTCGGTCCTGGTATTCCTGCCTTTGTCGATCCTCCGCGCCTCACCATGAAGCTTCCTTTCCCTTTACGAGGCCATACAGCATCGCGTGCAGCGGCACCGAGACATCGCGCCGCACCGCCTCGCGGACGATCGAGCCGGTGATGAGCTCGATCTCCGTCTGCCGGTGTGCGTCGACATCTTCGAGCATCGACGGGTAGTGCGCCGATCCTCGCTGCGTCGCGAGCACGTTCATCTCCCATGGGTCGTCGTGGAGGTCGATGCCGGCCGCTGTGGCGACCGCCTTTCCCTCATCGACGAGGCCATGCACGAGATGGCCGAGATTCGTGGGATCTACCTCCTGCGCGAAGTGCGGGTCGTGTGGGAGCCCGGTTAGCGCAGCGACCGGATTGACGGCAGCGTTGAAGATGAGCTTCGACCACTGGGCCGGTCGGAGATCTGGCAACGCCTCCGCCTTGAGGCCCGAGGCGGCGATCGTGTCGGCGATGTCGCGCACCGTCTCGAACGGCGTGTCCTCGTACGGGCCGAGCCACGTCTCAGTGTCGAGGATGTACTCGACGTGGGTGTCCGAATGGCGTGTCCCGCTCATGAACGTGACGCCGGAGACGATCGACCAGTCACCGTGTGCGCGGACGACTTCTTCGGCGCCGATGCCGTTCAGCACGGTCATCACCGTCGCCTCCGAAAACCTGCCTTCGAGCGCCGCCGCCGCCGGCTCGAGCCCCGACGCCTTCGTCGCGACAATCGCGACGTCAAACGGGGATAGCCCCTCCGGATCCGCGCTGGCGGAGACACGGGCATGGCGCTCGCTCTTCCCACTCACGCGTAGCCCTTCACGGTTCAGCGCGTCTGCGTGCTCCTTCCGCCGCGTCAGCACGGAGACGTCGCAGACGTGGGCCAGATGACCCGCGAAGAGGCTCCCGATCACCCCGGCTCCAACGATGCAGACCCGTTCCACGCTGCTGCGCGAGTATCTCCCACAACTGACATGTCAGTCAACCGCGACGCGCACGACGCCGCGAGACGAGCCGCCGGAATTCCGCGTCCGTGACGAGGCCACGCTTCTTCGTACCGGCTCGCTTGACGACCTCGAGCAGCGGCGGAATCTGCTCCTCCGGGACGTCGAGCCCGAGCTCCTCGACCTTGATCCGGATCGAGTCGAGCCCACTCTTCTTCCCCAGCACGATCCCACGCTTCGCGCCGACGAGCTCCGAGGCGTACGGCTCGATCGCCGGCGGGTCATGGAATTGAGAGGCCACGGCGCCCGACTCGCGGATGAAGAGGTTGTCGCCCGTGACCGCCTTCCAGGGCGCGAGCTGCGTGCCCGAGAGCTCCTGGACGAGCCCGGCCAGGTCGCGCGCCTGCTCCAGCCGAAGCCGGGTCGGTATCCCATAGAGCGCTTCGAGCGCAAGCGCGACCTCGATCAGGTCGGCGTTACCCGCACGCTCTCCCATGCCGTTCACCGTTCCTTGTACCCAGGTCGCGCCCGCCTGGACTGCCGCGACCGCTGCCGCCGTCGCAAGGCCGAAGTCGTCGTGGCCGTGCCAGTGGACGGGAACTTCGAAGTCCAGCCGCTCGGCCACATCGCCGACCAGGAACGCCGCTGCCTCGGGCGTCGCGATCCCGAGCGTGTCGACGACGACGACCTCCTGTGCGCCCGCCTCTACGGCGCTCTCGTACACCCGTCGCACGAACTCGAGGTCGGCGCGGGTCGAGTCCACACCGAAGAATGCGACGCGTATCCCCTGCTCTACGGCGAACGAGACGGCGGAGCGGATCCGCTCGAGCATCGTCTCGCGTGAAACGCCGAGCGCTGTCAGCTTCCCATCGGAGATAGGGCTCTCGATCACCGAGGCCTGCAATCCGAGCTCGACGAGCGCCTCCACGTCCGCGCGGACCGCCCGCGAGAAACCCCAGATCTCGGCATCGAGCCCAGCTTCCAGAATGAGCGAGATCGCGCGCGCGTCATCCTGGGAGACGCGCGGGAAGCCGGCCTCGATGCGGTCCACGCCCGCCGCCGAGAGCGCCTTTGCAATTTCCACTTTTTGCTCTGGATCGAGAACGACACCGACCGTCTGCTCCCCGTCGCGGAGCGTCGTGTCGTAGAGGCCGACGGTGCCGTGCGGCTGCGGCTCGAGCGCCTTCGCGTTCAGGTCGCCGATCCAGACCTTGGAGCGATCGAGAGTCACGCGCGGACTATCGCATTCCGCCGTCTCGCGTGACTCAGGCTCCGCTCTGACGGATGATGCCGCCTGTGCGGCTCGATCTTCCCTCAGGAACGGTCACCTTCCTCTTCACGGACGTCGAGGGCTCGACGCACTTGCTGCACCAACTCGGCGCCAAGGGCTACGCCGAAGCGCTTGCCGAGCACCGGCGTCTGATCCGCGAGGCCTGCGCTTCACACGACGGGGTCGAGGTCGACACGCAGGGCGACGCCTTCTTCTTCGCCTTCCCGACGGCGCCTGGTGCGCTTGCGGCTGCGGGGGAGACGACGGAGGCGCTCGCCTCGGGGCAGGTGCAGGTGCGGGTTGGGCTACACACGGGGACGCCGCTTCTCACCGACGAGGGCTACGTCGGAGGAGACGTGCACCGTGCCGCCCGCATCGCCGCCGCCGGACACGGCGGGCAGGTGCTCGTCTCCTCTTCGACCGCTGCGCTGATCGAGCCAAGTAACAGTCTGTTACAAGGCGCTTCCCTCACCGATCTCGGCGAGCACCGCCTGAAGGATCTCTCGGCGCCCGAGCGCGTCTACCAGCTTGGAGCCGGCGACTTCCCCGCCCTTAAGAGCCTCTTCCGCACCAACCTCCCCGTCCCCGCGACTCCCTTCCTAGGCAGAGAGCAGGAGTTGTCCGAGGTGGTCGAGCTCCTCTCCTCGGAGGACACGCGCCTGCTCACGCTCACGGGACCGGGAGGCACTGGGAAGACTCGGCTCGCTCTGCAGGCCGCGGCCGAGGCTTCAGACGCGTTTCCGGACGGGATCTGGTGGGTGCCGCTCGCACCCTTGCGTGATCCAACGCTCGTGCTCGAGACCGCAGCACAGGTGGTTGGCTCGAAGAACGGCCTCGCCGAGCACATCTCCGACAAGGCGATGCTCTGCCTGTTCGACAACTTCGAGCAGGTGGTCGAGGCAGGAGCTGAGCTCGCTGAGCTGCTCAGCGCCTGTCCGAACCTGGACGTCCTCGTCACGAGCAGAGAGCGCTTGCGGGTAGCCGGCGAGCAGACCTACCCCGTGCCGCCCTTGGCCGAAAGCGACGGCGAGGCGCTCTTCGTCGCCCGCGCGCGTGCCGTCGATCCCTCCTTCACCTCGAGCGAGGAGGTGTCAGAGCTCTGCGCTCGTCTCGACGAGCTCCCACTCGCGCTCGAGCTCGCGGCTGCCCGCACCGCGCTCTTCAGCCCCAAGCAGCTGCTCGAGCGGCTCTCCCAGCGTCTCGACCTGCTCAAGGGCGAGCGCGACGCCGATCCGCGCCAGCAGACCCTGCGAGCGACGATCGAGTGGTCGTACGACCTTCTGAGCGAAGAGGAGCAGAGGCTCTTCGCGCGCCTCGCCGTCTTCGCCGGCGGCTGCACCTACGAGAGCGCGGAGAAGGTCTGCAACGCCGATCCCGACACCCTCCAGTCGCTCCTCGACAAGAGCCTTCTGCGCAAGCGCGACTCGAAGGCAGGGCCTCGCTACTGGATGCTCGAGACGATCCGCGAGTACGCCGCGGAGAAGCTGGAGGAGTCGGGCGAGGCCGCAGATCTCCGCCGGCGCCACGCGGCGTTCTTCCTCGCTCTTGCCGAGGAGGCGGAGCCGCACCTCCGCGGGAGTCCGAAGGACTGGCTCGACCGGCTGGAGGAAGAGCACAACAACCTGCGCGCTGCCATTGATCTGCTCGGGGCTTCAGGCGAGACAGAGCTTGCCTTGCGCTTAGGAGGAGCACTGGCACGGTTCTGGAGCATCCGGGGCCACAATGCGGAAGGTCTGTCTCGTCTCGAATACGCGCTGCGCGCCGACGAGCGTCCGACAGCGGCCCGGGCCAAAGCCCTCAACGGAGCGGCAATGATGGCGGTTGATTGTGCGACGATGAGGCTTCTGGCCGAGGAAGGGCTCGCGCTCCATCGCGCGCTCGACGACGCGTGGGGTACCGCCTACTCCTTACTGCTGCTTGGCCTCGCCGCCACCGAGGACAGCGATTTCGAACAGGCGCTGCAGCTCACGGACGAGAGCGTCGGACGATTCCGCGAGCTCGGCGACGACCACTACACCTTGTTGGCGACTGACAACCTTGCGTGGATCTGCAAGGAGCTCGGCGACCGCGAACGCGCCCGAACACTGCATGAGGATGTCGTTCGTCGGGCACGTGCAACGGCTAACGAGCGCATGGAGGCGGCGGCGCTGGGTGGCCTGGCCAGCATCATCGGCGACGAGGGCCGACCCGAGGAGGCCCTCGCGATGTTGAGGGAAAGCATTCGCATCTGGTACGACCTGGGCGAGCTCCATATGATCGCGAGGGACCTCCTTCGCTTCGCTCGCGTGCTCGCCCTCGAGGGACGAGCGGAGACGGCCGCCCGGCTCCTCTCCAGCTCGGAGGCTCTGCACGAGGAAATCGGTGTCAGAGAGGCATGGCTCCCGGCGGATATCCAAGGGACGCTCACCACGATCCGTACGCAACTGGACGAAGAGGCCCTCGCTGAGGCCTGGGAGCAAGGCCGGGCTCTGACCGTCGACGAGGCGGTCGCGGTCGCCCTCGACTCCCAAACGGGTTGACCTAACGGCGGCTCTCCCTAGACCGAGACGACGCCGTCCGGGAACGGTGAGAGCTTCTCGGCGCCGCCTGAGGTGATCAGAAAGTTGTCTTCGACGCGAAGGCCCCCGCCGCCCTTGATATAGCATCCTGGCTCGATTGCAAGAACCATCCCGGTCTGGATCTCGCCTCCTCCGGCCTGGTGCGCGTATGGCGGCTCATGGGCGCGAGCGCCGACGCCGTGGCAGATGGGATGCGACGGCTGGCCGGGGAATCCCATGGCTTCGATCCCCGCGCGAATGCGGCGGTCGACCTCGGCTAGGCTCGCCCCCGGCCGAGCGAAGTCGATCGCGTCCTCGTAGACCGCCATGAGTCCTCGCTCGAGCCCGCGGTACGCAGTAGTCAGCTCCCCGACAACGAGGTTCTTCGTGTGGTCGCACCAGTACCCGTCGGCGCAGACCCAGATCTCGAAGAGCGTCGGCTCACCCTCGACGACGGGGCGCGAGGTCGTTGCCGTGAAGGTCTTGATCCCGGGGCCTGACCACACAAGAGAGAAGCCAAGCGCAAGGTCAACCCGACCCTCCCACCCGGTCCCTTCACCATGGGCGAAGCCCTCCCACTCCGCGGCGATCTGCGCCTCGCTCATCCCGGGCTCGATGATCAGCTTGCAGTGCTCCATCGCGGCCGCCGCGATGTCGTTGGCGAGTCGCATCCGCTCGATCTCCTGCGCGGTCTTGATCGCCCGCGCTTCGGCGAGAAGCGGGGTCGCGTCCTGAACGTCACCGAACGCGGTGAACCAGTCGTGTGTGAACGTCGTCGGCTCACCGACCATGCGGTCGGTTGACTGCGTGCCGAGCGAGAGCTCGAGCCCAACCGTTCCATACTCGCTCGCCGCCTCCCGGGCCAACGCCAGTACACGTGCGGTGGGCGGTCGGGGATCGAGCTCATCGTACCCTTTGAACAGGCGCACGTCACTCGTCCATGCCATGCGCCCAGCGTCCTCCTCAGAGGCCTCGAGACAGAAGAGCACAGACTCGCCGTCGCGCGGAAACACGCACGCGTCGTAGCCCTTCATCCCCCAGAAGTTCGTCAGGTAGAGGACGTTGTCGGGGGCGCGGACGACCAGAGCGTCGAGCGCACGCTCGGCCATCAGCGCGCGAACGCGATCGAGCTTCGCATCGTCGCGTAGCCAGCTCAACCTGCTTCCTCCCATACGACGCGGCCCTCATGCGTGACGACACGGCCGATCCCGCTCCCCGGGTAGTGCCCACACGCCACGAGGACATCCTGATCGATCAACTCCGGAAGGAGTGCGTTTCGTGTCGCGGCGCAGATTGCGGGCTCTCCATCGGCGACGTAAACCCAGTCCGGCTCGTTCAGGAGTGCAGGATGTACTGCCGTGTCCGCGATCAAGACCGCACGCTGGCCCTCCGACGCGAATCGAAGGCCCATGTGACCCGGGAAGTGACCCGGCGCGGCGAACGCGGAAACACCGGGGGCGAGCTCGAAGTCACCGGAGACGGTCTCGAAGCGACCCTCGAGAGCGATGATGCAGCGCTGCACATGCGCCCGACCCTCCTGAGCGCGGACGAACGTGAGTGCATCCTCGTGCACGACGTACCGCGCACTCGGGAAGAGCGCGATCCCCTCGAGGTCCGTGTTCCAGCCGAGGTGGTCGATGTGAAGGTGCGTCAGGAAGACGATGTCGATATCGCGGGGGCCGAGCCCGAGCTTCGCGAGCGACGCGGGAAGCTCACCTTCGTTCTCCGCCGTCCAGTCCCAGAGCCCGGGCGGCCCGACTCCGGTGTCCACGAGAATCGTGATCTCCTCCGTGCGGACGAGGAAGCAGTTGCACGGAAGCCGCCAGGCGTAACCGGAGAAGAGGTCTGGGTAGAGCGCCCGGTACGGCTCCCACGCCTCGACCGGTACCTCCGGATAGAGCTCGCTGTACTCGCCGAGCAGCCCGACCGCGTCAGCGACCGGAAGGAGGTCGATCGAGCCGACTACCACCGGATCCGTGGCGGCGCCGGCTCGCCGTGTGCCTCCTGCCAGGAGACGACCGGGTTCCGCAGGACGCCGATGCGCTCGATCTCCGCCTCCATCACGTCGCCCGGCTTGAGGTAGAGCGAGGCGGCATCGGGCGAGAAGCCCGCGACGCCAGACACAGTTCCTGTCGACAGCACGTCTCCTGCCGAGTATCCGAGCGCCGAGTAGTGGCTCACGATCTCGGGAATCGTCACGCTCATGCGCCCCGAGTGGGAGGTCTGGCGCACTTCGCCGTTGACCCGCAGCTCCATGGCGAGATCATGCGGGTCGGGAATGTCGTCCGCCGTGACGATCCACGGGCCTAGTGGGCAGAACGTGTCGATCGCCTTGCAGAACGAGAAGACGCCAGAGCGCATCTCGCGCCGCTGGATGTCGCGCGCGGTGATGTCGTTGAAGATCACATACCCCGCGATGTGGTCGCTCGCCTCCTCCGGCGAAAACCACTTCCCCGCCTTGCCGATCACGACCGCCAGCTCGAGCTCGTAGTCGAGCTCCTCGGTCAGGTGCTCGGGGTAGACGACAGGCTCGTCGGGGCCGACGATGGCGTCGACGTTCTGGAAGAAGACGATCCACGGCGCAATCTCATGCGTCCAGCCGACCTGCTTCGACTCCTCCTCGTGCTCGCGGAAGTTGCCCGCGGTGTGAAAGAACTTCTTCGGGACGATCGGGGCCCGAAGCCGGGTTTCGGCGAGTCGCACGCGCTCACCGGTTTCGTCCGCCCCGCCCCGCTCGAAGTACGCGCGCATGGTCGCGACGTCGAGGACGGCGATCTCCTCGCCGTCGAGTATCCCGACGCGCCACTCGTCGCCGAAGGTAACGAGCTTCACGTTGCCAAGTTACAAGTTGTCACAAGGTCAGGCCCGCGTCTCAGATTCGCTCGCATACGGTCGTTCGCGCAACGTATCGACCAGCTCCCGTCCCAAGTGACAAGTTGTCACTTGGGTTTGGACGGGTCTCATGGGGCGACTCCGCAGACGTTCATCGCCGCCCGCGCGTACACCTCGGCCGTTTGCACGAGTCCGGCGATCTCGAGGTTCTCGCCCTTGACCGTGTCCATGAGGCCGGTGGATGTGCCGTAGTTCACGGTCGCGATCCCGTATCGCGAGAGCACTGAGGCATCCGAGAACCAGCGCGTCACGTCTCGCTCGGGCGGCGCACCGAACACCTCGCCGTGCGCGACGTCGAGCGCGCTGACCAGCGGGTGATCCTCCGCGATCTCGGCGCCTGGGGCTGTCACGTACACCTCTCCCTCAACTCCGTGGTCGGGGAATCGGTCACGGAGCGAGCGAACGAGGTCGAGCACCTGCGCTCGCGCAACCGCCATCTCCTTTGTCGGAGGCACACGAACGTCGAGGAACAGGTCGGTGCGGTGGGGCGTCCGGGAGACCCGCCAGCCGAACCCTCCTTCGATCGCTCCCACGTTGACGATCGACTTCGCACCGCGATACGCGTTCTCCGGATCGTCTTCCCAGGTTGGAATCCACTCGAGCACAGCGTCGAAGACTTTGCGCATGCGCACGATCGAGTTCTGGTCGCGCTTCCCTTCGCTGAACGCCGTGTGAATGAACGGCCCTTGCGTCGAGATCCGCAGCCAGAGCGAGCCGAAATGGCCGAGGACGACCTTCGACTCGGTCGGCTCGCCGAGGATGCACATGTCTGCGACCCCGCCGTGTGAGACGAGATAGCGCGAGCCGGCCGCGTAGCCCCTGTACTCGGAGCCCTGCGCGTCGCCGAACTGCGTCTTCTCGATCTCGCCCGAGACAGCGGCGATCATCACGTCCCCGCGCAGCGTGACGCCGGCATCGCCCAGCGCGCGGAGCGCCTCGACGTAACACGCGAGCGCGCCCTTCATGTTGGAGATCCCGAGGCCGTACAGCCGGCCATCCTCGACGAAGGCGCTCGGCTGGAAGCCCGGCACATGGCGCAGCCAGGGTTCTTTCCCGGAGTACGACGTGTCCATGTGGCCGTTGAACATGAGGCTCGGACCGCCGCCTGCGCCCTCGCGAATCCCGAGGACGTTCGCGCGGCCGTCCTCCACCTGCTGCCACTGCACGTGCAGGCCTATGTCGAGGAACGTCTCGCGCATGAGCTCGGCCATCGCCTCTTCCGAGCCGGTGAAGCTCGGGGTCCCGATCGCCTGCGAGGCCCACTCGACGAGCCGCTCCCGGTCGATCCGCAGCTCAGTCACGGACGTGCGGGAGCACCTTCTCGCCGAAGAGGCGGATCTGATCGTGACGGCGGTCGCCCCACAGCTCGAGCATGACGTGCGTGCAACCAGCTTCGCGGTACTCCTCGATCGCCTCGATGCAGTCAGATGGTGTCCCTGCAATCGCCTTGCAGCGGTCGAGGAGCGAGTCCGTGACCTCCGCCTTCGCCGCAAGCCGTCCGCCTTGCTCCATCGCCTCGGCGACAGGGGCGAGCTCCTCCATGTCGATCCCAGCCAGGTCGAGCAGCGTGTCCGCTGAGCCCCTGATGTTCTGAAACTTGTTCGCGAGGTACATGCCCGCGATCTCACGCGCGCCGTCGCGGCCAGCATCGCGATCAGACTCGTGGATCGAGGCGACGACCGTGCAGCCGATGTCGATGTCCGCCTTCACGTTCTCGCGGGTGTAGCGGACGAAGGCCGGCGTCGTGATCGACGGCGTGAGGCAGCCATCGGCGATCTCGCCGGAGAGCGCCTGCATCTTCGGTGCGGTCGCGGCAACGTAGACGGGCGGAACACCACGAGGCGTATGCGCCTCAGGGCTCAACCCCGGCACGGACGCACTCCACGTCTCGCCCTCGTACTCGAAGGGTTCGCCGCCGAGCACGCCGCGCACGATGGTCACGGCATCGCGCATCGGCCCGAGCGTCTTCGACGTCTGCGAGCGGATGTTGTTGAGGAAGATCTTCGACGTCCCGAACCCGAGCAAGAACCGGTCCGGTCCGGCGGCCTCCTGCACAACCCGCGCATCCATCGCGACCTGAACGGGGTGCCGTGTGAACGGCGAGATGATCCCCCAGCCGATCGTCAATTGCTGCGTCTCGCGCGCCATCAGCGCGGAGACGACGGTGGACGAGCGCGCCTCCATCCCATGCTTTCGCCACCACGGGTAGGCCTCGGCGAGCCAGATCGTGTCCATCCCAGACTGGTCCATGACGCGGGCAGACTCGAGCATCTCGTCGAGCGGCTCCATCGTCAGCTGCATGACGCCAATGCGGAAGGGCACCGTCACGGCGACCCTCAGCCCCTACTCGACAGATCCGCTTGAAGCGGCCACAACGCGCTCTTCGAGCGCGGCGAGCACTTGCGAGACCTGTTGATTGACGATCGGCTGCAGCACCCGCTGACCCATCGCGCCGACAGGCCCCGCGATCTTCACGTCTGCTTCCCACGCCATCGACGTTCCCTCACCGGAATCCGAGAGCGTGAACGCCGTCGTCATGTCCATGAGCGCCCCGACGCCCTGACCCTTCGCTCGCATCGAGGCGAACTCGAGCGGGCGCTCCTCCAGCTTCTCGAAGTTCATCGTCATCTTGAGGCCGCCGAGGCCGAGCGGCACCTTGACCTTGGCCGTCCAGTGGCGCTCGTCGGTGATCTCGAAGCTCTCGACACCGGGCATGAGCTTGGCCATCTCGGACGGCTCGTTGATGACGCTCCAGACCGTCTTGCGCGAGGCTGAAAGCTCTTTCGTACCGCTCACGATCACTTCGAGACCACCTCCACGTTCGCTCGGGTTGCCTCGGGATCCTGAAGCATCGACCAGACTCGGTGCGGCGGGTTGCAGCTTGTGTAGACGATCGCCTTTCCGGCGGCCTGAAGTGCGTCCTGAATCGCTGCACCGATGCAGTGGATGCCTCCACCTCCGCCCTCCCCCATGCCCTTTGCTCCCAGAGGTGCAACCGGCGAGGGAGACTCCATCGCACCCGTCTTGAGCGGCGGCATGTCCATCGCGTGGGGTACGTGGTAGTCGTAGAAGTTGGCGGTGAGCAGCGTCCCCTCCTCGTCGTACACGAACTCCTCGGAGAGCGCGGCGCCGATCGCGTGCGCAGTTGCCCCGTGTACCTGCCCTTCGACGATCTGCGGGTTGATACGGACGCCGCAGTCGTCCACAGCCGCGTAGTCGACAATCTCGACCTCGCCGGTCTCCGGGTCGATCTCGACGAGCGCCGCATGGATCTGCGTGGCGTACGTGAGCGTCAGCTGGCCGGTCTTCTTCTCCGTGTCGACCATCCCGAAGTTCGGGCGGCAGACGTACCGGTGGTTCAAGGTCGGATTGAAGTCCGGCGGGAAGAAGGCGTTGTTCGCATTGACGATTGCGCCGAGCGCCATGAACGGGAGCGCAGCCTCTTCGGGCCCGTCCTTGATGCGAGCAAAACCGTCGGCGAGCTCGATCGCCTCCGCGGGTGCCTGGAGCACGGCCGCGGCGAGCTGGATCATGTCCTCGCGCACGAGCTCGGCGGCGCCCTTCACAGCCCCGAGCCCCGTGAATGCGAACTGGCTCGCGTACGTTCCGGAGAATCCGGCGTGCGAGTTGAACCAGGTGTCGTGGCCGCGCCGCACGTTCACCTGCTCGGGCGGACAGCCGAGGATGTCGGCGACGACCTGCGCTGCCGTCGTCTCGTGGCCCTGGCCTTGAGGAACGGTGCCGATCGTCACAACGACCTCGCCGAAGATGTCGAGCTTCACCGACGCGGCCTCGTTGTTTCCCGAGAACTGCAGGTCGGGGTTGAGAAGCGTCGACTGCCCGAAGTTGTTCGTACCGGAGTCGAGCGTCGAGCCGATCCCGAACCCGAGCAGCTTGCCGCGCGACGCCGCCTCCTTCCGCCGCTGCTCGATCGAGCCGTAGTCGATGAGGTCGAGCGCGATGTCGAGCGCGGCAGCGTAGTCCCCCGAGTCGTAGAAGCAACCGTTCGGGGTCTCGTACGGCATCTGCTCGGCCTTCACGTAGTTCTTCTTGCGCACGTCGACCGGGTCGAGACCGAGCTCGGTGGCGACGATGTCGATGATCCGCTCGGTGAGCCAGAGGTGCTGCATCCGCGAGTAGCCGCGATTCGGCGACACCGGCGACTTGTTCGTGCAGACCTGCGTGAAGTCGACCTGAATGTTCCGCCAGCCGTACAAGCCCGGTGTCACCTGCGCCCAGATGATGCAGCCGAGCGGCTCGTAGCGCGGGAACGCACCGCAGTCGTCCAGCGCCTTCACCTTGAAGCCGGTCATCGTGCCGTCAGCCTTCACGGCGACCTCGACGTCGAGGAACGTTCGCTCGTTGCCGTGCGCGTTCGCCGTGTGCTGGTCGGTTCTCCACTCCGTCCACTGCACTGGACGCCCGAGCTTGCGGGCCATCAGGCAGAGCACGACGTACTGCGGGTGGAGGCAGATCTTGTTGCCGAACCCGCCGCCGATGTCGTGCGTGACGAAGCGGAGCTTGTCGATCCCCGTGCGGAGCGCCGGTGCCATCCAGATCGCTCCCACTCCGGGCATCTGGTGATTACAGGTGAGCGTCCACTCGCCCGTCCCCTTGTCGTATTCCACGAGCGCGCCCGCGCATTCGAGCGGAGTCGACGAGAAGCGGTGGAAGTGCAGCCGGTCGATCTTCACGACGTGATCGGCCTCGGCGAGCGCCTCGTCGACGTCTCCCCAGTTGAAGACTCCAGACCAGACGACGTTCGAGCCAGCATCGTCGTGGAGCACGACGTCGTCCTTCAGCGACTCCTCGGCGTCGACGAGAACCGGCAGCGGGTCGTAATCGACCTCGACGAGATCGGCCGCGTCGCGCGCGAGCTCGCGGGTCGCTGCACACACTGCAGCCACCGGTTCGCCCATGAAACGCACGCGCCCAACGGCGAGTGCGTAATCCTTGATGTTCCCGCCCGGCTCGACCGACATCTCGAAGAAGGGGTCCGTGTGGATCGCCACCTCGTCGCCCGTGATCGTCCCGTAGACGCCCTCGAGCTCGAGTGCCTTGGAGACGTCGATCGAGACGATCTTCGCGTGCGCGTACGGCGAGCGGACGAAGTGGACATAACCCATGCCGTGGCGCCGGACGTCGTCGAAGAACGTCCCGAGTCCCTGGACGAGCCGCCTGTCCTCCTTGCGCGGAATCGACTGGCCGACGTACCCACGTTTCAGCGTCGTGGTCGGCTGCTCGGTGACGGTGGTCACGCGCTACCGCCTACCGCTATGACGGCCTCGACGATGTTCACGTAGCCCGTGCAGCGACAGAGATTGCCCTGCAGGGCGTAACGCACCTCTTCCTCGGTCGGGTGCGGGGTTCGCTCGAGAAGTGCGGTCGCGCTCATCAGCATCCCTGGTGTGCAGTAGCCGCACTGAAGAGCGTGATGCGTGTTAAAGGCCTGCTGTAGCGGGGTCAGCTCGCCTTCGGCGGCAAGCCCTTCGACGGTGCGGATCTTCGCGCCGTCGGCCTGCACTGCCAGCGCCATGCAGCTCTTCACGGGCTCTCCGTCGAGGTGGATCGTGCAGGCGCCGCAGTTTCCGGTGTCGCAGCCGACGTGTGTTCCCGTAAGCCCGAGGTCGTCGCGGATGAAGTGCACGAGCAGGCGCCGCGCCTGCACCTCCATCTCGATCTGCTCGCCGTTTACCTCGAGTGAGATCGCCCGACTGCGGGCAGGAGCATCCATCATGCGCCCGTCCGCCGCTCTGCGGCCTGGCTTACAGCGCGAACGGCCGACACCTCGGCCAGATGCCGCCGGAAGTCGCTGGAGCCGTGCACGTCGGACGGCGGATCGAGCGAAGCGCCGAGACCGTCGGCAGCCGACCGGATGGACTCCTCCGAGAAGTCACTGCCTGCGAGACGCTCCTCCATCGCGGTCGCCCGCACAGGCGTGGCCCCGACGCAGCCCAAGGCGATGCGCGCGCCGTCTCCGGAGATCGTCGCCGCGGCGTTGACGATGTACGTCCCGTGCTTGCCGATCGTTACGCCCGCGAAGCCGTCACCGGAACCGCTCGAAGGCGGGACGCCGATCTTCGTGAGAAGCTCACCCTCGCCAACCGCGGTCACGTACACGCCGATGAAGAACTCCTCCGCGGACACCGTGCGCTCGCCGCTCCCGCCCTGGATCGTGAAGGTGGCGCCGAGAGTTGTGAGAAGCGGTGGAAGGTGGTTCGTCGGATCGCTGACACAGACGTTCCCACCAACCGTACCGCGATTTCGTACCTGGACGTCGGCGATCGTGGACGCAACCTCCGCAAGGATCGGGCGCGCGACCTCGACCTCCGACGAGCCCATGAGCTGGGTGTACGTCACCATCGCGCCGATCTCGAGCAACCCATCCGAAGAAAAGCCGATCGTGCGTAGTTCATCGAGGTCGGCGAGGTCTACTAAGACGTCGGGCGCAGCTACCCGAGCCTTCATGACGTTCACGATCGTCTGCCCGCCGGCGAGCGGTCGCGCGCCCTCGTACTTCGCGAGGAGCGAGATCGCCTCTTCGACGGTTGCCGGGCGTGCGTAGTCGACCTCGCGCAGGAGCACGCCTAGATTCAGTCACACACCGCCGTGACATGTCAAGTGAGAGCGGACCGCTGGTAACGTCGCGCGACGATGGTGACCTTCGACGCGGTCTTCGTCGGTGCCGGGATCAACTCTCTCGCCGGAGCCGCACTTCTCTCCAAAGCAGGCTGGAACGTTTGCGTCCTGGAGAGCACGGATGAGCTCGGTGGGTGCATCAAGACCTCATCCAGCCTTACTTTGCCCGGCTTCACACACGAGGTGCTCGCGTCGTGGCACCCGCTCTTCACCGGCTCGCCCGCGTACGCGGAGCTGAAGGGTGATCTCGACGAACGCGGTGTCGAGTACCTCAACACCGAACTGCCGACCGGGTCCGCGTTCCCGGACGGGACGAGCGCCTTCCTGACGACCTCGCTCGAGGACAACATCGCCGAGCTCGCACGCCACGCCGTAGCTGACGGCGCGGCCTGGGAGTCGATGTTCAACGGCTTCATGTCCACTGCCGACCTGTCGTTCGGCGTTCTCGGAACGGAGCTGTGGTCGCCCGCCGGGCTTGGTCTCGGACGCCAGGCGCTTCGGCGCTTTGGTCGCCGAGGCCTACTCGCGTACGTGGGAACGGTGCTCTCGACCTGCCGCGACTGGCTCGGCGACACGTTCGAGTCCGATGCGGCGCACGGCCTTCTGGCGCCTTGGGTGCTGCACACGGGACTCGGACCGGATCAGGCCGCCTCCGGCTTCATGACCCAGGTGATTGCCTGCGCACTTCAGCTCGGCGGGATGCCGGTGCCGAAGGGAGGCGGTGTCGTCCTCGTCGACGGACTCGCGAGCATCGTCCGAGATGCAGGAGGAGAGATTCGCACCCGCGCCGAGGTCGAACGCGTGCTCATCTCCGGCGGAAAGGCGACGGCTGTTCGACTCGAGGACGGCGAGACGATTCGCGCCGAGCGAGCCGTGATCGCGAGTGTCACGCCGACACAGCTCTATGGCGAGCTGCTCGGAGCCGGAGACGCTCCTGTCGAGCTGACAGACGCGGCGCGTCGCTTCCGCTACGGCCGCGGCGAGATGCAGATCCACATCGCGATGAGCGAACCGCCGGACTGGTACGGGGACGAGCGTCTCGGACGGACGGCCATCGTGCATGTGACGCCAGGCCTCGACGGTGTGTCGCGCGCGGTCAACGAGGCCGAGCGTGGCCTGCTTCCCGCAGAGGCCACGATCGTGTGCGGTCAGCCGATGGCCGTCGATCCATCGCGGGCGCCCGAGGGCTCGTGGATCGTCTGGATCCAGCTGCAGGAGCTGCCCGCCGGCCTCGTGAAGGGTGACGCCGCTGACGAGATCGACGTCGGCGACGGCATCTGGACGGAGGATCTGCGGGAGGCCTATGCCGACCGGATCACGGCCCGCCTGGGACGACACGTCCAGAACCTCCAACGGGCCACGCTCCAACGAGTCGTCCTCTCGCCCGTCGACATCGCCGCCTTGAACGTCAATCTCGTGGGCGGAGACATTTACGGCGGCTCATGCGCGCTGGATCAGAACTTTCTCTTCCGCCCGCTCCCGCAGGCGCCGGGTCACCGAACTCCCGTCGACAACCTCTGGCACATCGGCGCCTCGACCCATCCAGGCCCGGGACTCGGCGCTGGCTCCGGATACCTGGTCTACAAGGAACTCACAAAGCCCGCCGCGCCACGGCGCCTGCTCTCGGGCGCGCGAGCGGCCGGACAACGCTTGCAGCAGTCTGTTGCCAAGTCGCCATGAGGCTTTCGCTGTCGGAGATCTCGACCGTAGGAGCCTCCTTCGAGGAAGACGTCGCGGCCTACGCAGAGGCAGGGTTCAACGGGATCGGGATCTGGGAATTCAAGCTTCTCGCGGACGACCGCGCAAACCTTGCGCTCCTGAGCCAAGCGGGCCTGGCCGCCGCCAACTGCGTCCCTGCCGTGCCTTCGATCCTCCCACTTCGGCTGCCGGGAATGGAAGGCCCACCCAATCCGCGGGAGCGCATCGACGCCCTCTGCTCGAGCATGCGTCGGCTCGCCGCGTACGAGCCGGAGTCCGTGCTCGTGATCACCGGTCCGCTCGCCGACGCGACCTCGCGTGGTCTCGTGATCGACGGCCTGCAGGAGATTGCCGCCGCTGCGACCGAAGCTGGTGTACGCCTCGGCCTGGAGCCGATTCACGCGTCTCAACGCGACACGGTCTCGTTCGTCAACTCGATCGCCGAAGCAATCGCACTCCTCGACGAAGCCGGACTCGACGAGGTCGGCATCATGGCCGACACGTACAACCTCTGGGAGGAACCTCCGGAAGCACTGGCCGCGGTGGCGCGGCGAGTGACCGGTCTGCACGTGGCAGACATCCCAAGGGAGTCCGGACGTCCGGATCGGGTG
>JAOUHF010000064.1 GCA_029865325.1 Thermoleophilia bacterium | reverse complement strand
GGCATCGACGAGGGCGTTCTCATCGCTGCCCTCGAGGACGCCCTGAGGGCTGCGTACAAGAAGACTCCGGGAGCCACACGCCATGCCGAGGTGCAACTCGACGGCGACGGCGAGTTCCGCGTCTATGGAATCGAGATTCCCGAGGACATCGAGGTGCGGCTCCTCGAAGAGGCCCGCGAGGCACGCATCAACGAGCTCGAGCTGATCGAGGAAGAGACCGGCGAGCGCCAGCACACGCTCATCGCGGACGACGACCTCGAGCTCGACTGGTCGCAGGTCCCCCCGCACCAGATCGTGCGAACGGACGTCACGCCGGACAACTTCGGACGGATCGCGGCACAGACCGCCAAGCAGGTCATCCAGCAGCGAATCCGTGAGGCCGAGCGCGCGATCATGTACGAGGAGTACGTCGATCGCCAGGGCGAGGTCGTGACCGGCATCGTGCAGCAGGCCGGCGACCGAAACAATGTGCTGGTCGACCTCGGTCGCGTCGAGGCTCTGCTGCCGCGCTCCGAGCAGGTCGACGGCGAGCGCTACGAGCAGGGAAGCCGTATCAAGGCGGTCATCGCCGAGGTTCGGTCGGGAACGAAGGGTCCACAGGTGATCCTGTCCCGCCGCGACCAGGAGCTGATCCGGGCGCTCTTCGAGCTCGAGGTCCCCGAGATCGCGGACGGGCTGGTCGAGATTCGCGGCGTCGCCCGCGAGCCCGGCTACCGGGCCAAGATCGCGGTCGAGTCGCACCAGCAGGGAGTCGATCCCGTAGGCGCTTGCGTGGGGCCGCGCGGGTCGCGCGTCCGCATGGTGGTCTCCGAGCTTCGCGGCGAGAAGATCGACATCATCCCCTGGAACACCGAGCCGGCACGCTTCGTCGCCAAGGCGCTGTCACCCGCTCGCGTGCGCGAGGTGTACATCGACGACGAGACGCGCGAGGCGACGGTCATCGTCCCCAACGACCAGCTTGCACTCGCGATCGGCAAGGAGGGGCTGAACGCTCGTCTTGCGACGCGCCTCACCGGCTGGAAGATCGACATCCAGTCCGAGGCCGAGTTCGCCCAGGCCGAGGCCGACGCGGCCTATGCTGGCGCGGACGACGACGAGGAGTACACGGGTCGTTGTGGTGCCGTTCTCTCGAACGGTAAGCGCTGTCCCAACGCCTCTCTCCCGGGCTCCCGATATTGCGGGGTTCCGGCCCACCAGGCTCTCACTGCCGTAGAGGATGCGGCCGTCGAGGTGGTCGCCGAGGACCTCGAGGCTGCCGTCGTCCTAGAGGCGATCGTCGAAGACGCGCTCGCCTCCGGCGAGATCACCGCCACGGAGGCCGAGGAGCTCGAAGAGGCCATCGTGGAGGTTACGGCCGAGGCGATCGCCGAAGACCTCGAGGTCGCCGCCGAGCTGGAAGACGCCCTAGGTGGAGAGGAGACTCGAAGCGACGGGTAGCTCCCGTTGCGACGCTCAAGATGACGACGACGACCGCACTACACTGACGCCCTGATGGCTGACGGAAAAAGCAGACCGAATCGCCCCATTCGCCCTCGCGGCGGCGGCCCCGGCGGGCGAAAGCGGCGCGTGGTCATCGAAGGCGGAGGAGCTCGCAGCCAGGGGCGGCAGGCGCGCGATCGCAGGGACGCTCCGCCCGGGCCTCGCCAGCCTCCCGCACCGCCGCCCACGGGGCCGGTGACGGTCGAGTCCGGCGTTACGGTGAAGGACCTCTCGCACGCCCTTGGAGTGCCGATGCCGGAGCTCATCAAGATCCTCATGGGGCTCGGCCAGATGCGGACAGCGACCCAGTCGCTGTCCGACGAGGAGGTCGAGGTCATCGGGGTCGAGCTCGAGCGCGAGATCACAATCAAGCACGCCGCCGAGGAGGAGCTCGAGCCGACCGAGTACGACGACAGCGACGAGGATCTCGTCCCGCGGCCCCCGGTCGTCACGATCATGGGGCACGTCGACCACGGAAAGACGACCTTGCTCGACGCGATCCGCGAGACGTCCGTCGTTGATACCGAGGCCGGTGGTATCACCCAGCACATCGGCGCTTATCAGGCCGAGGTCGACGGGCGTCGCATCACCTTCCTCGACACTCCGGGGCACGAGGCGTTTACGGCAATGCGCGCCCGGGGCGCGAAGATTACGGACGTCGCAGTGCTTGTCGTCGCCGCCGACGACGGCGTCATGCCGCAGACGAAGGAGTCGATCTCGCATGCGCGCGCCGCACAGGTGCCGATCGTCGTGGCGGTCAACAAGATGGATATGCCCGACGCCAACGTTGACCGCGTAAAGAGTGAGCTCGCAGCCGAAGGGCTTCAACCCGAGGACTGGGGTGGAACGACGCAGTTCTCCGCTGTGTCCGCGAAGCAGAAGGAGAATCTCGGCGATCTGCTCGCGAAGATCCTGCTCGTCGCAGACGCGGAGCTCGACCTCCGGGCGAACGCCAGCGCAGAGGCATCGGGCGTCGTGATCGAGTCGCGCTTGGACGTCGGCAGAGGGCCGGTGGCCACCGTTCTCGTGCACCGCGGCACTCTTCGCGTCGGAGACGCCGCTGTTGCCGGCGACGCCTCGGGGAAGGTTCGCGCCCTGTACGACTATCGCGGAGAGAAGGTGAAGGAAGCCGGACCCGGCGATCCCGTCGAGATCCTCGGCTTCGACCGCCCGCCCACCGCCGGTGAGTTCGTGCGGGTCGTCGAGCACGAGCGCCAGGCGAAGCATCTCGCGAACGTCCGCGCCGAGCGACTCCGTCGCGAGCAGTTCGCACAGCGTCCGCGGCGCCGCGTGTCGCTCGAGACGCTGCACGATGACCTCCAGGCCGGTGAGGTGCAGGATCTCAACATCGTCCTGAAAGGCGACGTCCAGGGCTCGGTCGAGGCTCTGCTCGGAGAGCTCCAGAAGATCCAGGATGCCGAGGTGCGCGTGAACGTGATCCACACCGGAGTCGGGGGGATCACTGAAAATGACGTGAACCTCGCTTCGGCCTCTGACGCGCTCGTCGTCGGCTTCAACGTTCGTCCGAGCGGGGAAGCCCGGCAGTTGGCCGAGCGCGAGGGCGTGGACATCCGCACCTACAGGGTGATCTACCAGCTCACGGAGGACATTCAGAAGGCACTCGTCGGGCTGCTCTCGCCCGTGCAGACCGAGGAGACGCTCGGGGAGGCCCAGGTGCGCGCGCTCTTCAGGGTCTCGAGGCTCGGCACGATTGCCGGCTGCATGGTCACGAGCGGGCTCATGCGCCGCGGTGCCCAGGTGCGGGTCGTGCGCGACGGCACGGTCGTCTACGAGACGTCGATCTCCCAGCTCAAGCGCTTCAAGGACGACGCTCGCGAGGTGAGCGACGGTTTCGAGTGCGGGATCCTCCTCGAGGGGTTCAACGACGTAAAGGAGGGCGACGTGCTCGAGGCCTACGAGACGCGCCAGATCGAGCGCACCGAGCTCGGCGAGACCCCCGTCCCCACTGCGTCGACGACCGACGACGCGTAGCCCGTCTTCCGCCGTGGCGACCGGCTACGTGGGCATCCTCACCGTCGAGCTTCACTTTCCCGAGAACGCGTCACTCAAGGGCAAGCGCAAGTACGTGAAGTCCGCCAAGGCTCATCTGCACGAGCGGTTCGGCGCCTCCGTCGCCGAAGTCGACCACCACGAGCTCTGGCAGCGCGCGACACTCGCCGTCGCGTGCGCTGCGCGAGAGCACCGTGAACTCGAAGGGCTACTCGACGCCGCCATTCGGTACCTCGGCTCACAGGATTTCGAGCTCCTTCGCGCCGACCGGGAGGTGATCGTCCCTGGCGAGCGCTGAGAGAAGGCGACGCGTGAACGCGTCCATCCGGCAGGTGCTCTCCGACGCTCTCCCGACGTTGAAGGACCCGAGGATCGGCTTCGTCACGGTGACTGGAGTGAAGGCAACGACCGATCTCGCCGAGGCGACGGTGTATGTCAGCGTGCTCGGCACGGAGAAGGAGCAGCAGCGGACGCTCGAGGGCCTCCGCGCGGCGCACGGCGTGCTCCAGTCGCGCGTCGGCCGCGAGCTTCGCACGAGACGGACTCCAGTCCTGTCCTTCGAATACGATCCTGCGATCGAGCGGGGCGTTCGACTCACGAAGATGATCGACGAGCTCGCACCCGGTGATCCCGATGCAGAATCCTGATGACATCAGCGCGGTCGTAGCCGCTCTTCGCGACAACGAGCGCTTCGTCGTGACCTCGCACGAGGCGCCCGACGGAGACGCGCTCGGCTCCTTGCTGGCGATGGGGCTTGGGCTTCGACAGCTGGGCAAGGATGTCGTGATGTTCCTCGGTGGGCCCGCGCCATTGCCCCGTGAATACCGGTTCCTCGAGCTCGAGAAGGTGGGTTTGCTGCGAGCACGGCCAACCGACTTCGCGGAGCGCGTGCTCGTCGCACTGGACTGCGCGAGCGCAAACAGAGTTGGCGCTGAGCCGGGGCTCGTCGAAGCGGCGACCTACACGGTCAACATCGACCACCACCACGACAATCCGCGCTTCGGCGACGTGAACCTGATCGTCGCCGACGCATCGTCGACCGGGGAGATCCTGGCCGATGTCCTTCGGAACCTCGGCGTCCAACTGACGCCGGAAATCGCCGAGGCTCTCTATATCGCACTCGTCACGGACACTGGACGCTTCCAGTACGCGAACACGACACCCAAAGCGCTTCGACTTGCGGCCGACCTCGTCGATGCCGGAGCGGACGTACACCGCGTCTTCCAGGGCGTGTACGAGAACGTCCAGTTCGCGAAGCTCAAACTGCTTGCCCGGGCGCTCGATCGCGCACAAGTGCTCGAGGGCGGCGAGATCGTCGTCTCGCACCTCCTGCGCGACGACTTCGAGGCGGTGGGCGCAGCAGAGCCGTACTCCGAGGGAATCATCGACTTCCTGCGCTCGGCCGAAGGCGCGCTCGTTTCGGCGCTCATTCGCGAGCCGCCGCGTGACGGCGCGCCTGCGCGGAAGGTATCGCTGCGCTCGTCGGTGGACGAGGTAGACGTCAGCGCAATCGCGCGAAAGTCGGGCGGCGGTGGTCACCGCGAGGCGGCGGGCTTCTCCAGCGACCTCTCCGTGGCGGAGATCACGGACTTCATCGTCCGCGAGGTGGTCGCACAGGTCGGTGCCGCCGCCGAACGGTGAGTCGTGCCACCTCGTGCACTGACGCCAACCGGGATCATCCTCGTCGACAAACCCGCGGGGCCGACGTCCTTTGCGATCGTTGCGGCCGTGCGGCGGCGAACCGGTGCGCGCACCGGCCACGCTGGGACGCTCGACCCCTTCGCCACGGGCCTCCTGCTTCTCCTCTCTGGAGCCGCGACACGACTGCAACCTCGTTTCGTAGGCCTCGCAAAGCGATACGTGACCGAGATCGACCTCTCGGCACGCACGTCCACCGGCGATCGCGAGGGTGAGGTCGTCGAGGAGCGCGATCCGCCCATCGAGGCCGATCTCGATACACGACTCGAGGAGCTTCGAGGGCCGGTCGACCTCTCCATTCCCGCGGCCTCGGCCGTGAAGATCGACGGCGAGCGCGCCTACAAGCTGCATCGCCAGGGCATCGTGGTAGAGATGCCCGTGCGAACGATGCACGTGCACGAGCTGAGGCTCGAGGGATACGAGGCAGGAGTCGCACAGCTCGGACTCCACGTGTCCTCGGGCACGTACATCCGTGCCATCGCCGACGCGCTCGGCGGGCACTGCCGATCGCTGCGTCGCACCGAGATCGGGCCGTTCTCCGTTGCGGAGTCCGATTCCGAGCGAATCATCCCTCCCGAGGACGCGCTCGCAAGGCTCTCGTGAAGGTCGTACGCGCCTCGGCAGAGCTCACACCGCAACCGCGCGCTGTCGCTATCGGCAGTTTCGACGGGGTGCACCGCGGGCACCGCTCGGTGCTCGAGGCCGTTCGCGGAACCGGGCTCGAGCCGGCTGTGCTCACCTTCGACCCGCACCCGCGCATCGCGCTCGGCAACAAGGTCGAGCTCCTGACGACCCTCGAGCGTCGGCTCGAGCTATTCGAAGACGCCGGCATCGAGACGGTTCTCGTTGCAGCGTTCACCCCTGATCTTCAACGGCTCACGCCTGACGTGTTCGCGGACCAGTGCCTCCGCGCGATCGGCGTCGAATGCGTCGTCGCCGGCGAGGACTTCCGCTTCGGCGTACGGCGTTCGGGGGATCTCGCCCTACTCGAGAGTCTCGGATTCGAGATCGTGGTGCCGACGGAGATCGACGGCGTGTCGTCGACCGCGATTCGCGCCGCCCTCGGCGAAGGTGACGTCGACGGCGCCGCCGACATGCTCGGCCGGCCTTTCGAGCTCGACGGCGTCGTCGTCGCCGGCGACCAGCGGGGCGGAACGCTGGGCTATCCGACGGCGAACCTCCGTCTCGAGCCGGACCTCGCGTGCCCGCAGTACGGGATCTATGCCGGCTCCGCGGTCGGGCATCGGGCCGCGGTCTCGATCGGGACGAACCCGCACTACGGCGGAATGGAAAGGCGGATCGAGCCGTACCTTCTCGACTACGAGGGCGATCTCTTAGGGCAGCGGCTGGTGGTGGAGCTCTGGGAGCGGCTACGTGACGAGGCCGTCTTCGAGTCGGAACAGGCTCTTGTCGAGCAGATTGCACGCGACGTCGAGGCGACGAGAGGCGCTCGACGGCCGGATCACCCCACGACCGATAGCTAGCGTTCGCGCCATGGCAGACCAGAACGGAAATCCGCTGATCCGGGCGCGCAATCTCGTCAAGCGCTTCGGCGAGCTCGTAGCGGTCGACGCGATCGACTTCGACCTTCAGCGGGGTGAGGCTTTCGGCTTCCTCGGCCCGAACGGCGCGGGGAAGACCTCGACGATGCGCATGATCGGGTGCGTCTCGCCCGTGACCGACGGCACGCTCAGCGTCTTCGGGCTCGATCCAGCCCGGGACGGGGCGAAGATTCGTGCGCGGTTGGGCGTCGTGCCGCAGCAGGACACGCTCGACATGGACCTCACGGTTCGGGAGAACATCATCATCTACGGGCGCTACTTCGGGCTCTCCCGCAAGCAGTTGGGGATCCGTGCGGACGAGCTTCTCGAGTTTGTCGAGCTCACGGAGCGGGCGAACGACAAGGTCGAGCCACTTTCCGGCGGAATGAAGCGCCGGCTCACGATCGCGCGCTCGCTGATCAACGATCCGGAGGTCATGCTCCTCGACGAGCCGACGACCGGGCTCGACCCACAAGCCAGACATGTCGTGTGGGATCGCCTCTACCGGCTGAAGCGACAGGGCGTGACGCTCCTTCTCACCACCCACTATATGGACGAGGCCGAGCAGCTCTGTGATCGCCTCGTCGTCATGGACAAAGGCAAGATCGTTGCAGAGGGGTCACCGCGCGAGCTGATCGGCCGCTACTCGACGCGCGAGGTCGTCGAGCTGCGCTTCGACGACTCGCGGCCCGACGACTTCGGCTACTGGACGGAGGGGCTCGTCAGCCGCGTCGAGTCGCTGCCGGATCGCGTCCTGCTGTACACCGATGACGGAGACGCAGCGTCGCACGGGCTCCACGAGCGCGGGCTCGTGCCCGAGAGCGTCCTGGTTCGTCGAAGCACGCTGGAGGACGTCTTCCTCCACCTGACGGGCAGGACGCTCATCGAATGAGCAACTACCTCCTCGCTCTCCGCCCATTCGAGTTCTTCTTCATGCAGTACAAGCGGGTTTGGCGCGGCACGGCGATCACGAGCGTCGTGACTCCGATCGTCTACCTCCTCGCACTCGGCGTCGGGCTCGGCGTGTTCGTCGATCGCTCGGCCGATCTCCCCGACGGCATCTCCTACCTCGAGTTCGTCGCTCCCGGCCTGATGGCGGCGACCGCGATGCAGCTCGCGACGTTCGAGTCGAGCTGGCCTGTCCTGTCTGCGATCAAGTGGGATCGCCAATACCACGCCATGCTCGCCACCCCGCTGCGAGTCCGTGACGTCCTCCTCGGCCACCAGTCGTTCGTCGCAGCCCGGCTGCTCGTGACATCGACCGTGTACCTCGTCGTGATCACGGCTTTCGGAGCAGTCGAGTCGCCACTCGGAATCCTGGCGATCCCGGTCGCCGCGCTTGTCGGCTTGTCCTTCTCAGCGCCGATCGCCGCCTGGGCGGCGCACACGCAGACCGAGGTGTCGTTCGTCGCCATCTTCCGGTTCGTGATCCTCCCGATGTTCCTCTTCTCGGGGACGTTCTTCCCGATCACGAGCCTTCCCGCTCCACTCGAGCTCATCGCATACCTCACACCGCTCTGGCACGGGGTGACGCTGTGCCGCGAGTTGACACTGGGCGAGGTCGAGCTCTGGTCGGGGCTCCTGCATCTCGGGTATCTGCTCGCGTTCACCGCCGTCGGGCTCGCGCTCGCGCGGATGACGTATCGGCGAAGGCTCGTCGTATGACGGAGCTCGTCGCTCGTACCCCGCTCATCGCAACGTCGAGGCCCCCGGTAGGCGGCCTCCTGATCGTCGAGCGGAACGTCTTGGTGTATCGCCGGACGTGGATGATCGTCTTCTCCGGCTTCTTCGAGCCGCTCTTCTACCTCTTCTTCTTCGTCTACCCGCTCGAGCACTTCATCGGCGACATCACTCTTGGTGACGAGACGCTCGAGTACGCCGCGTTCGTGGCGCCCGCACTCCTCGCCTCGTCGGCCATGAACGGTGCGTTCTACGACGCGACGAACGTCTTCTGGAAGCTTCGCTACGGGAAGGTCTACGAGTCGATCCTTGCGACTCCCATCGGGCCGCAGGACGTCGCAGTGGGGGAGACGATCTGGGCCGTCGTCCGGGCGCTTCTCTACTCGACGGCGTTCTTGGTGGTGATCACCCTGCTCGGCCTCGTTCAGTCCTGGTGGGCTCTGCTCGCCCTGCCCGCCTGCTTCGTCATCGGCTTCGGCTTCGCGGGCGCGGGAATCGCGGCCGTGACCTGGATGCGCAACTGGAAGGACTTCGACCTGATCCAGCTGATCATGCTGCCGATGTTCATGTTCTCCGCGACCTTCTACCCGATCGCCGTGTATCCGGAAGTGCTCGAGTGGATCGTCCGCGTGCTTCCGCTGTACCACGGAATCGAGCTCGTCCGGTCGCTCACGACGGGCTCGGTCGGCGCCTACCAGCTCGTCAACGTCGCGTACCTCGCGACGATGGGGCTCGTCGGGATGGCGATCGCTTCGCGCCGCATCGACAAGCTCCTGTTGAAGTAGCTAGAGCAGGATCGCGGCACCGCTTCGGCGAGGGTCGCCCGCGGCACCGCTTCGTCCGACGCAGCTGACTGCACCGAAGTAGTGGTGGAAGCTGTCCCAGCGGCGCACGGTCCGTCCACGATGATCGAGCTCGACGAGCGCTGCTTCGTCGACTCCTGGCTCGGCATCGACGACATCGGACGTGGGGTGGACACGCGGAAGCGCCACGGCGCCTTCGGGATCGAGCCCCTGGTCGAGGACGCCCGCGAGCACCGTCGCAAGCGCCGTTCGCAATCTGGTCGCTCCGGCTGCGCCGATCGCGAGCGAGAGGCCGCTGTCGTCGAACACGAGGGTCGGCGCCATCCTGCTCTCGAGATGGTCGCCGGGCTGCGGATCGCCGTGCGCGATGTCCGATTCGCCGAGGAGGTTGTTGAGCTGCGTGTCGAAGCCGGGTATCCACACCCCTGCGCCGACTCCCAGAGAATGCGTCAAGACGCACGCTCGCCCGTGGCCGTCCACGGCGACCATGTTCGTGGTGTGCTCACCGCCGGTCTCTGGCGTCTCGAGCGCCGAGACGAGCGCCAGCACGCGCTCGGTCTCCGAGAGGTCCGCGAGGCGTGGGAGGCGGGGGAGGAGGTCCGGTATCCCCGAGAGCCCGGCGCGGGTAGCGACGCGATAACCCTGGAAGCTCCCGAACACCGGATCCTTCCAGCTCGGGCGGTAGTCGCGAAGATCGTCGGGGGCGATGCCGATCCCGTGTACTCGAAGCAGGGCCTCGGCGAGCGATCCGCCGTACACGCTCGCCGCGCCTTCCTCCAAGAGCGCCTCGAGCGTTTGCGTGAGCCCGGGCTGAGCGAGGGTCTCGCCTTCGCGCAGCGTCCGCCCGTCGCGGACGAAGAGGTCTTCGCCGCGCTCGAGGGAGTAAAGGCCTCCCAGCATCTCGAGCGAGCGCGCGTGCATCTCGGGCAGGGGCACACCCTCGCGGGCCAGGCTCAGCGCAGGCTCGACGAGACGAGCCCACGGCAATCGGCCGAGCCGCTCCCACAACTCTCCGAGAGCCCCGGGTAGACCCGGCACCGCGCAGGACCCGGCGCCGATCGAGTAGACGACGAGCTCGCCTCCGAAGGCGATGGGAAGCTCGATCAACTCGCCCTGTACCGACGGGAGAGCCGCGAATCCGTCGAGGTTCAGCACCCGGGATCCGTCGAACACGATGGCGTGACACCCGGCCAGGAGACCGCTCATCACGGTCTCGGCGACACAGGACGCGAGTGCCATCGCGACAACGGCGTCGGCCGCGGTTCCGCCGTCGGCGAGGATCTCCGCGCCCACCTCTGCCGTTGCGGGATGACCCGCCGCTACGCCCGGCCTCATCGCGCCCAAGTTACAAGTTGTTACAAGCGGCGGGGGGGCCGTGCCTCGAGCGCGAACTGGAGCAAGTTGCAAGGTGTTACAAGGAGAGGCACCGGCGCCGCTAGTCGCAGCGAACCGGGCCGGGCGGGGTGCCGGACTCCGGATCGGTGCGGAACGTGAAGTCGCGAAGCGGCCAAAAGACAACGAACACCTTGGCAAAGATGGCGTTGCGCAGCACAGGGCCGAACGTCCGGCTGTCGATTGCCGCGCTGCGGTTGTCGCCGAGGACGAAGTACTGTTCTCCGCCGAGATCGACGGGCCGAAACGGCGCGGTGCGGATGTCGTCGAACTTGATCCCGTTCACGAAGACGCTGCCGTCACGACCGACGATCTGATCGCCGGGTCCGGCAGCCACTCGTAGAGCGAGGACGAGATCGGTTGCGTCACGGTCGGGCACGATGGCGTCATCGGGGCCGCGTGCAGCATGAATCGCCACGATCTCACCGTTCTCGGGATCTCGGAACTTGTACGTGAAGCCTTCGGTATAGGCGCGTCCGTTGCAGGCGGGAATCGTGGGCGCCATCGCTGCGCGGCCGTCCGAATCGACCGGGACGAGCAACTCCGCGAAGTCGAGGACAACAAGGGCGATGGTGACGACCACCAAGATCGCCAGCGCGCGTGTGATCCACCTGAGCATGCCGCTGCTACCCTTCCCGAGACCGCAGTCGCGGCCCGGGCGTGTTTCTTCCTTCACGCGGAGCGGGGACTACGGAGTCGTCTACTAGGAGGAGATGTATGAGCCTCACCAAGGAAGTCAAGCTGGAAGTCATCGAGAAACACGGTCGCGGGCCTGCCGACACAGGTTCGGCAGAGGTCCAGGTTGCCCTTCTCACTCGAAGGATCAACGATCTGACCGAGCATCTGCGCTCACATCCTAAGGATCACTACTCCCGCCGCGGTCTGCTCAAGCTCGTCGGGCAGCGGCGCCGCTTTCTCGCCTACATGCAGCGAAAGGACATCGAGGGCTACCGTGCCCTGATCAAGGAGCTCGGCCTCCGCCGGTAGAAGCTCCCGAACAAAGAGGGAAGGTGGAAGTTTGAGCGAGTCCCGAGGCGGCCGGGACTGACTCAAACCTCCACCTTCCAACCACCAAGGAAAGGTGAAGGGATACATCACATGAGCACACTTACCGGGCGAATCGCCACGGTTTCCGTCGACATAGGCGGTCAGGAGATCGTCTTCGAGACGGGCAAGCTCGCCAAGCAGGCAGACGGCGCAGTCGTCTGTCGCTCCGGCGACACAATGATCCTCGCAACCGCAGTCGGTCGGGCCGATGCACGGCCGGACGCCGACTTCTTCCCGCTCACGGTCGACGTCGAGGAGCGGATGTACGCCGCCGGGAAGATCCCGGGCGGCTTCTTCAAGCGCGAGGGACGCGCGAGCGAGCGAGCGACGCTCACGGCGCGCATGATCGATCGTCCCATTCGGCCTTTGTGGCCGAAGGGCTTTCGCAATGAGGTGCACATCGTCTGCACGACGCTCTCTGCCGACCTCGTGATGCCGCACGACGTGCTCTGCATCAACGGTGCGTCCGCGGCGCTGATGGTTTCAGCGCTGCCGTTCCTCGGCCCGATCGGGGCCGTGCGAATCGGACAGCTCGAGGGCAAGCTCGTCCTGAACCCGACGCTCGAGCAGCTCGACGAGTCGACGCTCGATCTCATCGTCGTCGGGACGAGCGAAGGACTGACGATGGTCGAGGCGGGCGGAGACCAGATTCCTGAGGAGACGATTCTCGAGGCGCTCGAGCTTGCGAGCATCGAGATCCGCAAGATCTGCGAGGCGCTCGAGGATCTCCGCGCGCAGGTTGGCAAGCCGAAGTGGGTCGACCTCGACCTTACAGCCGAGCTCGATGCGGCTCATGGTGACGCAGTTCGAACCGCGATCGCCGAGCACGGTCTCCGCGGGGCGTCGACGGTCGTCGACGCGCTCATCGAGGAGGCGTCGCCTGCGATCACGATGAACGCGACCGAGGAGGATATGACGCGCCGAGGTCAGGTGCGCGCGAGCTTCTCGGCCATCGTCGAGCGGGCGCGGCTGGCGGCCGTCGAAGGACCCGTCCGCGAGCAGTTCCTTGCGGACCTCCAGGAGCTCACCGACGCGGAGCAGGACTCGAAGGTGCTCAAGTCGGCGAAGCGCGGCCTCCTCTTCGACCGCATCCTCGAGGAGCTCGAGCTTCCGTTCCCGGTCGGCTCCGCGCCGGCCGAGGGCGAGCCGGTCGTCAAGGACTCGATGACCAAGCAGTTCGTCAAGCGTGCCTCTGAGGCGGTCTACAAGGACCTCGTGCGCAAGAAGATCGCAGTCGACAAGCGCCGGCCCGACGGTCGGTCCGCGGAGGAAGTCCGGCACGTCGAGTCCGAAGTGGGGGTGAGCCCGCGCACGCACGGCTCCGCGCTCTTCACTCGCGGGCAGACCCAGATCATGACGCTGCTCACGCTCGGCACGATGAAGGAGGGGCAGAAGATCGACGACCTCTCCCGCGAGCAGCAGCGCCGGTACATGCACCACTACAACTTCCCGCCCTACTCGGTCGGGGAGACGGGCTTCATGCGGGGCCCGAAGCGGCGTGACATCGGCCACGGCGCACTCGCCCAGAGGGCGCTCCAGTCGGTCATCCCGTCGATCGAGGATTTCCCGTACACGATCCGGCTGGTCTCGGAGACGCTCGAGTCCAACGGCTCGTCGTCGATGGGTTCCGTCTGTGGATCCACCCTGGCTCTCATGGACGCGGGTGTGCCGATCGCGGCTCCCGTTTCCGGCATTGCGATGGGCCTGGTGAAGGAAGGCGACGACTACGTCATCCTCACGGACATCCAGGGTGCGGAGGATCACCTCGGCGACATGGACTTCAAGGTCGCCGGCACGAAGGACGGCATCACCGCCCTGCAGATGGACATCAAGATCACCGGCGTGACGCAGGAGATCATGCGCTCCGCGCTCTCACAGGCGAAGCAGGCTCGTGAGTCCATCCTCGAGACGATGCTGGCGGCGATCCCCGAGCCTCGAAGCGCTCTCGCCGATCACGCCCCGCGGATCTCCACGATCAAGATCGACCAGGAGAAGATCGGGATGGTCATCGGAAAGGGCGGCGAGACGATCCGCGCGCTCGAGGCCGACTACGAGGTGCAGATCGACATCGAAGAGGACGGCACGATCCTCATCTACGCCACCGAGGGCACCAAGGCCGAGGCGGCGATCTCGGCGGTACACGCTCTCACCAAGTCGCCCGAGGTCGGGGACACCTACACGGGCAAGGTCGTCAAGACCACCGAGTTCGGTGCGTTCGTCGAGCTCAAGAAGGGAACGGACGGCCTGCTCCACGTGTCGAACGTGGGACCCGGTCGGGTCGCCCACATCCAGGACGTCATGGATCGCGGCGACATCGTCGACGTCCTCGTCCAGGAGGTCGACAAGGATCGCGGCCGGATCGGCCTCAAGTTGATCGCCAAGCACGAGGACGGCGGGCTCGTCATGCCGGAGGAGCTCATCGAGCGGGCGAAGGACGCACCCCCGCGCGAAGAGCGGCCCCGTGAAGATCGCGGCCGTCGCGATCGCGGACGACCGCGCGAGCGAGCGTAAGGAACACGGGGGCGGCGAAAGCCGCCCCCGTGCCCTCCGGGGTCAGACTTCAGTCTGACCCCTCTACGTTCAGTCGTCGGCGCGGAGCGCCAGCTCGATGGCGTGCGCCTTGACGTCCGGCTCGACCAAGCCGAGACGGTAGGCCACACCGACGGCCTGGGCACGGCTGTGAACGCCCAGCTTCGAAAGCAGGTGCTGGATGTGTGTCGCGACGGTCTTCGGACTGATGACGAGAGCCGCTGCAATCTGTCTCTGCGTCTTCCCACGGGCGAGCAGCGACAGGATCTCCCGCTCTCGCGGGCTGAGGTTGGCGGCATCTCCGGGCGTGCCGTTCCCGTGTCCATTGCTCGAACCGGAGCGCTGCAGCGAGCGTCTCACCCGCGCCAGGAGCTCGCCGGTGTCAAGCGGCTTCACGAGATAGTCGTCGGCTCCGATCATCAGGCCGGCTGTACGGTCGAGCGCCGCCGTGCGCTCCGCGGAGACGAGGATCACCGGAAGATCGACGCCGAACCTCTGATGCAGTTCGTGTAGAACCTCGAATCCGCTCATGGCCCCCGGAAGCTCGACCTCCACGATTGCGAGTGCCGGGCGCTCGCCGTCGAGTCGCTCGAACAGGAGCTCCGCGTTTTCCACAGCGCGAACCTCGTACCCGAGCCGCACGGCGACGCTCACCGCCGAAAGGCGGGCAGCGTCGTCGTGGTCGACGACCAGGATCGTGCCGCAGTCAGCCATTCCCCAAAACTCTCCCGCGCGGATCATGCTCCGGAAATCACCGGAAATCAAGTCTTTGCCCTAGGGGCGCCGCTGCAGGACGAATACGGCATCCGCCGCTGGTCGAACGGTCAGGCGCGGAGCAAGCTTCTTCCCGAACCTGCGGTGGGCCACGGCGACGCCCGAGGGGGGCGGCGCCGCTGTCCGGAGGGGGGTCTCCTCTTGCCGCACAACTAGTGGGAGGAATCCGATGATCCAAGAAAGGCGGAGACGCCAGCGCTCGAGTCGATACGTCCTCTTGTTCGGAGCTCTGCTCGCGCTCCTCGCATTTGCGGCGACCGCGAGCGGCAACCTGAACAACAGCGGCTTCGACGCGGGTGACGGGAACCTCGTCGTCAATGACGAGACGAAGGACTGGGCGAACGTCGGCATCAACTGCACATCCTCGCCGAAGGTCGGCTGTGCTCTCGACAAGCCGACGGGCACGAACGATGACAGCTTCACTCAAGGCGCGGACGAGAATGAGCCGAACCCGGCCGTCGATACCGGCTCGATCCCGAACAACAAGAGCGACTTGACGCGGTTCTACATCTACTCGGACTCGAACAACGATCCCGGTCAAGGCAAC
>JAOUHF010000122.1 GCA_029865325.1 Thermoleophilia bacterium | reverse complement strand
TGTACCTGGCCTGGGAGCGCGTTCAGGAGCCCACCGGAACGACGAACATGGACTTCGAGTTCAACCAGAACAAGTGCGTCACCGGTGACTTGTCGTCAGTCTGCAGCAGAAACGAAGTGACGCCTGCGCGCACGCAAGGGGACGTCCTGATTAAGTACGACCTTAGCCAGGGTGGCACGAACCCGACGCTCGGGTATCACCTGTGGCAGACGGAGGCGGCGAACCCGGGAGCGACTACTTCCACGGCTCGGGCCGCGATCTGCGAAGCGGGGAACAAGTTCCCGTGCTGGGGCAAGCTGCTGTCCCTCACCGGAAACTTCGAAGGTTCGATCAACACCGGCGCCATTTCCGATCCAATCAATCCGGACGCGCCCAGGTCGCTGTCCGCGCGCACGTTCGGCGAGGCCGCGATCAATCTCACGGACGCCGGACTGTTCCCAGCCCCCGGCGATCCGGGCTTCAGGTGCGTGAACTTCGGCTCGGCGTTCTTGAAGAGCCGCTCGTCGGACTCGTTCACCGCGGCGCTCAAAGACTTCATCGCGCCGATTCCGGTGGACATTACGAATTGCGGCAAGATCGAGCTGATCAAGGACTTCGACGACAACTCGCCCTCGAACGCGCGAGTCAACCTCTTCATCAAGAACAACGGCGCGACGATCGGATCGAAGAGCGACGCGGCTGACGGCCAGGGCACCGGAGAAGTGTCCGCGTTTGCAGCGTCCTACAACATCTCCGAGACCGCGGGGTCGAACACGAACCTGAGCAACTACTCGACAACCGTGGCCTGTATCGACGAGGCCAACTCAAACGTAGCGGTGAACGTGACGAGCCCGGTTCTCACGGGCGGTACCCGCAGCGGTACGGTCGTTGTAACGGTGGACAGCGATATCAAGTGCACGTTCACCAACACGCTCATCACCGGGAAGATCGAGTTGGTGAAGGACTTCGACGTGAACTCGCCGGCAAACGCCCGGGCGAGCCTTTTCATCAAGAACAGTGACAACACCGTCACGGTCGGATCGAAGAGCGACGCGGCGGATTCCGAAACGACGGGCGAGAAGACCGTAGTCCCGGGCTCCTACAACATCTCGGAGACCGCAGGCTCGAACACGAGCCTGAGCGACTACGTGACCACCGTGGCCTGCGTGAACGAGGCGAGCTCCAATGCTGTCGTGACCGTGTCGAGTCAGGTTGTCACCGGGGATACTCGTAGCGGGACGGTGTCGGTCGCTGCCGGAGCCGACGTAAAGTGCACGTTCACGAACGTGCGGCGGACGTTCACGATCGTCGCGTACGTCTGTGAGACGACGGGTGGGACGGCGACGCTCTACAAGAGCAATGTCGCTCTCCCGCAGCCAGGGGGTACCACGAAGACGACCGCAACGTCACCTCCGGGGTCGGCAACAGCGGCGCAGGCATGCGCATCTGCCGCGAACTTCACGAATCAAGCGACGGGAGACATCGATGCGCGAATCAGCATCGGTGCCACCGCCCTTCCGTAAGGCGACGTCGATTCGTCGAATTGAAGGGGCCGGCGACCGGCCCCTTCAATTCCGCATCCCTGTCCTCTAACCTGCGACGGGCAGTTCGTATGTCGCCATCACGGTCCACTTCTTGCCGCGCGATAGCTGCTGACGCGCCGACACCGAGTACGTACCCGGGTCGTCCGTCGTGAACGTGAACGAGATGCATCCGGCGGCGTCAGGGGCGGCACCGAGGAAGGCCAGCGCGTTGGGTTTCTGGACGTCGACGTATACGTCCGTCCCAACCTCGTAACCGCAACCCGAGCCCCAGACACGGCCCCAGGCAGGTGCTTCGTTCGGCGTGATCGAGATCGTGGCGCCACTTCCTGGCTTTCCGGCAAAGGCGAATGGAACGGCTATCGCAAGTGCAGCGATGGTGACGGCGAGCATGATGTGACGCATTGGCGGCACTCCTTTCCGACGCCGTTCGTCTGCGGCTAAGAACGTGCGTCCAGGCACACGTCGGCTGCAAGTCGGCAGTCCAGGTGCCTCGGACGAGTGACGCGGGGTCGAGGGGCTACCATCCGCCCGCGTGGCGAAGCACCAGCTCACAGAGCTCGCGACCGGCGAGCGCGTCGTCTCGGAGCGCCTCTCTGGCGTCCGCTCGGTCGCCATCGGCTTCTGGATCGGCGCTGGCTCCCGCGACGAGCCCGACGCACGCGCCGGCATCTCGCACTTCATCGAGCACCTGCTCTTCAAGGGCTCCTCGCGCTACTCGGCCCAGGAGATCGCCGAGATCTTCGACGGACTCGGTGGCGAGCTGAACGCCGCGACCTCGCGCGAGACGACCGTCGTCTACGCGCGCATCCCCGACGAACGGCTCGAGATCGCGATCGACGTGATAGCCGACATGGTCTTCCTACCGTCCTTCACCGATGTCGACTCGGAAAGGGAGGTCGTGCTCGAGGAGATCGCGATGGTGGAGGACACGCCGCACGACCTCGTGCATGACTTCGCCGCCGAGGCGGTCTTCGGATCGCATCCGCTCGGCCGGCCCGTCATCGGGCGCGCGGACGTTATCTCCTCGGTCTCGAAGCGAGCGCTCGCGTCCTACCACCGGCGGGCGTACTCGGGAGAGGAGATCGTCGTGGCGGCTGCGGGGAATCTCCGGCACGAGCAGCTCGTCTCGCTGCTGCAAGAGCGCCGGAACGGCGCCACAACCGGAGGCGGACTCCCCGCCCGGAGGTCGGTTCGAGACCTACCGCCGCCGGGCCTTCGCTTCCAATCCAAGGAAACCGAGCAGTACCACGTCTGTCTGAGCGCTCCCGGGATCGCGCGCATGGACGAGCGTCGCTTCGCGGCATCGATCCTCGACGCGATCGTGGGCGGCTCGGCCTCGTCGCGGCTCTTCCAGGAGATTCGCGAGAAGCGCGGGATGGCGTACTCGGTCTACAGCTACTCGTCTCAGTATGCCGACGCAGGGCAGATCGGCCTGTATGTCGGCACGCGGGAGGAGAGCCTCGCCGCTTGCCTCGAGATAGCCGTCGCCGAGCTCGCCGACGTGGCTGCCGGCAACGTGCGCAGTGACGAGCTCGAACGGGCGAAGGAGAACCTCAAGGGAAGGCTCCTCTTGGCGCTGGAATCGACGTCGAATCGTATGACCCGACTCGGGAAGGCGACGATCACGGACACGCCGCTTCTCCGGACGGCGGAGATCGTTCGACGGCTCGAGGTGGTCTCGGCGGAGGATGTCGCCGAGCTGGCCGACGAGCTCCTTGCTCCGGAGCGACTGTCCGCGGCCGGAATCGGGCCCGACGAGGGCCTGTTCCGCGAGGCAGTCGCCCGCGTCAACCCCGCCCTCCTCTCGAAGTCGGCCTAGTGCGAATCGCGCTGTACGGATCGCGGGGGAAGGTCGGCGTCGTTCTCGAGCCCGCGCTCCTCGCTGCCGGCCACGCCGTTGTCGACGGGCGGGAAGCCGGGCCCGACGGATGCGACGCAGCAGTGGACTTCACTCGACCGGACGCAGTCGTCGCCAACGTCGATCGATGCCTCGCAGCGGGCGTCCCTGTCGTGATCGGCACGACTGGCTTCGATTTCGGCGCGCTCAACGTGCGCGCCAAGGAGGCGGGAGTGCCGTGCTTCCATGCGCCGAACTTCGCGCAGGGCGCAGTTCTCATGATGCGCTTCGCCGAGGAAGCGGCGAAAGCGTTCCCGCGCGCCGAGATCGTCGAGCTCCACAGCGAGGCCAAGCGCGACGCCCCCTCGGGGACGGCGAAGGCGACGGCGGCGCGGATGGGAACCGATCCGACGATTCACTCAGTGCGCCTGCCAGGGCTGGTTGCGCACCAAGAGGTGATCTTCGGCGGACCGGGGGAGACGCTGACGATCCGGCACGACACGACGTCGCGCGAGGCGTTCGTGCCGGGTGTGCGGCTCGCCCTCGAGAAGGTGCGCGAGTTGCCACCCGGCCTCACGGTCGGGCTAGACGCACTGCTGTGAGGGGTGTCGCGGACGGCTAGCGCGCACTCTCCCTGATCGCTGCGAGCAGCTCCTGGTGCCGCCTCTCCTCGTCGCTCGGCTCCTCCGCCTTGGCCTTTGAAACCCGCGCCATGATCATCTCCATGGGCTTGACGACGAAGAAGAAGATCGCGGCCGCAGTCGTGACAAAGACGATCGCAGCCGTGATGAACGCGCCGTAGCCGAACAAGGCGTCGTTGATCGTGAACGTCAGGCCGCTGAAGTCAGGCTTGCCGATGATCATGGCGACGATCGGCATGATCAGGTCGTTCACGAACGACGTGATGAGTGCGGCGAAGGCGAGGCCCAGCACGAAGGCCACTGCAAGCTCGACGAGGTTGCCACGCATGAGGAAGTCGCGGAAATCTTTGATCACGGTGTGCCTGCCTCCGGTGTCGTAGGATCTAGGTGTGTTCGGCGAGATACTGACGGCAATCGTCACGCCGTTCAAGTCGGACCTGTCGGTCGACATCGAGCGGTTCCGTGCTCTCGCCTCGTACCTCGTCGACAATGGCTCCGACGGCGTCGTCGTCACCGGAACGACAGGCGAGTCGCCGACGCTTTCCGACGACGAGCGCTTCGCCCTGTACGAGGTGGCCGTGGACGAAGTCGGTGATCGCGCCACGGTCGTCGCAGGCACCGGGACGTACTCCACCGAGCACTCGGTTCACCTCACGGCCCGCGCTCACGAGATCGGCGTGCACGGCTTCCTCGTGGTCACGCCCTACTACAACAAGCCTCCCGTGCGCGGGATCGTCGCCCATTTCGAGGCGATCGCCGCGGTCTCGGACAGGCCGATCATCGTCTACAACATTCCCGGCCGCGTCGTCCTGAACCTCGCGACCGAGGCGATCGCCCAGCTTGCCGAGATTCCGAACGTCCAAGCGGTGAAGCAGGCGAATCCTGACCTGGATCAGGCGCGACGTATCGTCGAACTCGGGCTCGACTTGTACGCTGGCGACGACGATCTCGTGTTCCCGTTCCTGGAGGTTGGGGGGCGGGGAGGGGTGTGCGTTCACACCCACGTGGTGGGACCTCAGGTGAAGGAGATGCTCATGCGATTCCGGGCCGGCGACGTCGAAGGAGCGCGGGCGCTTGACCTGGAGCTCGCGCCGTCGATCGACCTGCTCCGTGTCGTGGTGAACCCGATTGCAATCAAGTGTGCGCTGAACCTGCTCGGCCACGAGGTCGGTGGCGTCCGTCTGCCGCTGGTCGCGGCCACGGACGACGAGCGCGAGGCGGTACGTGGCTGCCTCGAGCGTCTCGGGCTGCTCGCCTCGGTCACTGCATAGCGACCGCTGCCCTACGCCGCCCGTAGACTCACCGGTCGATGAGCGACACGCTTCGGATCATTCCCCTCGGCGGCCTCGGCGAGGTCGGCAAGAACATGACCGTCTATGAGATGGACGGCGAGATTCTTGTCGTCGACGCCGGGCTCGCGTTCCCACGGGACGAGCACCTCGGCGTCGATCTCCTGCTCCCCGATGTCGGCTACCTGGCGGGTCGGCGCGTGCGCGCGGTCATTCTCACGCACGGACACGAGGATCACGTCGGCGGCCTCCCGTACCTGCTGCGCGAGGTAGAGGTGCAGACGATCATCGCGACGCGGCTGACGCTCGGAC
>JAOUHF010000038.1 GCA_029865325.1 Thermoleophilia bacterium | reverse complement strand
GACGAGGCAGCGATCGGGTTCGTAGACATCAAACCGTCCGCTGACACACCTGAATTCGCCGAGCTTCCCGTCCAGTTCGACGACCTCGACGCGGAGGATCCAGTGGCGTACGCCGATGATCTCGACGCGGCTATCGAAGAGGTTCTCGCTCTCGGAGCATCGGCGATTCACTTCTCCCCTCAAGGTGAGTGGCACACGGTCCGCGCACGGATCGACGGACTCGTTCGCGAGCTCGGTGTTGTGGCGAAGGGGGATCTGGTTTCGCTCGTCGATCGCGTCGAGGCCTCGGCCGCCATGCGCGTCGATGTCGTTCCGACGAAACAAGGCGACAAGGTGATCCTCTTCCCGCGCGAGCAGGCGGGATCCCCGCGCGTCCTCTCTGAGCTCAGCCTCACGAGCGATGCAGCCGCCGCCATCAACTCGGCGCTTTCGTTGCCATCCGGCGCGATCGTCGTGTGTGGGCCTGTCGGAAGCGGCACGACGACGACCCTCTACGCAGCGCTCGGGGCGCTCAACACCTCCGATCGCGTCGTTGCGTCGATCGAGGACCCGGTCGAGCGCGTGCTCGAAGGGGTCGATCAAGCCGAGGTCAGCTCCGTGAGCGGCGTCACCTTCGCGGACGGTCTTCGCACACTCCTGTCCAGCGACTCCGACGTTGTTCTCGTCGGCGAGATCCGCGATCAGGAAACCGCAGACGTCGCCCTCCAAGCGGCCCTTGATGGTCGCCACATCCTCGCGGGGCTGCGTGCGCCAAGCGCCGCGTCCGCAATCCGTCGGCTTGCGGACATGGGGCTTGACACGAGCGTCGTGGGCGGAGCCCTCACGTGCGTCGTCGCCCAGCGCCTTGTTCGACGGATCTGCGCCGACTGCCGTGAGACGTATTACGCGTCGAACGCCGAGCTCGCCGAGCTGGGACAGCCGAGCGAAGGCGGCAGTCCTCGGCTGCTGGCGCGTGGAAAGGGTTGCGGAGCGTGCGACGGCACAGGTTTCCGCGGCCGCGTCGGGCTCTTCGAGATCCTCAGCGTGACCGAGGAAACTCGCTCCCTCGTGTATGACGGGGCCTCCGTCAAGAAGATTCAGCGCGCTGCGGTCGCAGGAGGCATGCAGACGCTTCGCGACGACGGCGTACGCCTCTGCCTCGAGGGCGTCACGACCGCTGCCGAAGTCCGCCGGGTCCTCGGCGCAGAGCGCTAATCCAAGGACTCGCCTTCGCTGCTCGTGCGAGGGCGCAGCGAACGGGCGATCTTGATGTGTGGAGTCGCTTCCTTGCGGCGCCCTTGGTTGACGAGAGCACGACCCAGGGCGTAGTGCGCGAATTCGTCCGCCGGTGCGAGGTCGACGAGAGCGCGGAACTCGACCTCGGCCTCCTCCCAGCGGCCGATACGGAAGTACGCAATCCCGAGAGCTTCGCGAATCGACCGGGAGTTCGGCTCCCGACGCTTGGCTTTCTCGAGAGGGATCGTCGCCTGAGCGGGCATGCCGCTTCGCAAATGCTTTCGGCCGAGCTGGAAGAGGTCGTATGTCTCCGTCATTCCTGCCACCCGTTGCGGAACGACCGCAGCGAGACGAATCCTCGGAATCGGGCCCAAAGTGAGAGCTCGCTTCGAACACGCCTGAGCAGAGCCCGTAGCTCCCGCCGCGTCGTGCGCGCACCCTGCTCTGTGTCCGCCGGCGGGCCAAACCGTGCACGGGCCGCCGTCGCAGTGAACGATCGACCATCGAGCCCGAGCTCCTCATGAATGGTGTGCTGCAGTGATTGCAGCGTCGTGCTCGGCGGGATCGCAATGCCCTGGTCTTGGAGAAACGCCTCGAGCTCTCTTCGGCTCGCCGTTGCGACGCGCCGTGGATCGTGAGTCAGGTACCGGGCTCGCCGAACGACGTTCTTTCCGATACCCACGAGAAGCGCCCATAGCATCGCGAGCAGGAGGGCCAAACCGAGCAGAGACGGCTTTTGGCTGCCATCGAGTGCTCCGCTCGTCGTGTGGTCGACACCGCGCGCGAGCGCACCGTCGCGTTTGGCGGCCGATCGGGCGAGATCCCCCCGACCTAGCGCTGCGACGGCCTGCGCGTTCTCGGACGCGTACGAGTAGATCCCCGCGAAGGTCCCACGGCCTGGAGTCGGGTCGAACGGAACCCACCCGTGACCCGGGAACCATGCCTCCACCCAGGCATGCGCGTCGTGGTCGGTGACCTTCCAAACTCCCCCGCTGAACGTTCCGCTCGTGAAGCCCACAGCAACGCGTGACGGAATTCCGAGCAGGCGGAGCATGACGGCCATCGCACCCGCGTAATGCTGGCAGTAGCCCGCCTTCGAGACGGTGACGAAGTGCACGAGTGGCGGCAGGTCGAGCGGCCTCGACGGCTGCTCGTCGTAACGGAACCCACCGGTGCGCCTGAAGAACGACTCGATCGCGAGAACGGCTGCATAGGGGCTCTGCGTCTCCGCCGTGATACGACGAGCCGCGGCGTAGAGAGGCCGATAGGCGCCGAAGGCGGCATATTGCGGATCGGCAAGGAGCGCAGCCAGCCGCGCCTCTCGCCCCAACGCGCCGAACGGAGGGGAGGATCTTCCCCACACTTTCAGGAAACGACGGGTCTCGTCCGGGTAGCGCGCCGGGGCGGCTGCGAGCTCGGCCGGTGACGGGTTTGGCACGTAGCTCCATACGTGATACCGAGTTCCGGCGCCGAGTGAATGGCGCGCCCCCAAAACGCCACCGGAGAGGTAGAAGACGGTTCCGAGCGACGGCCCGTCGAGGGCGACGGGAGTTCCGGCCGCAACGACACGATCGTCCACCAGAGCCTTCACCGTGACCCGCTGCTCGACCCAGTTGCGGCGATTTCGCGCTCGTCGTGGGGCCAGTCGATCGAGCGGGACCGCTCGGTCGCCATCGGCGATGAGCCTCGGAAACAGCTCCTCGAGCCAGCGATCGGCGGTGAACAGATCGAGGGTCGACGCCCGCCAGTACTCCGCTCGCACCGGACCCTCAATCTCGAGGACGTCCGTCTTCGTCGGCGGAAAGCTGATCCCGTCGTAGTTCGCCTCCCATACGAAACGGACTCCCAGGGCCTTTGCGGGAAGACCGCGGAAGTCCCACTTCTCCCACTCGATGGCCGCCTGCTGGGTAAACGACGTCACCGTCGATACCCAGGCTGCGCCCGCGATCAGGAGGACGGAAGCGAGCGCCCCCACGGCGACCGCGCCCACCGTGCGCACCCGAAGTACGAGGAAGATCCACAGAACGGCCGCGAGCGCGACCGCGCCGAGCGAAACCGCGCCCGCGTCGAGGAGGGTTGCCGGCCATCCGATCGCCCCGATCGTGACGGCAGCGGCGCTGAATGGCCGCTCCGAGGCGATGAGGAGCGCCACGAGGGCGACGAACCCGAAGATCGCGAGAAGGAGCACGGACTGCATCTCCGGGTGCCGTAACGGGTCGAACGGAAGAACGACGCCGTAGTAGTCGCCGACGCCGAGGCTGAGCGACTCGAGAATCGGTTCTAGGACGTGCTCGTCGCGGAACGGCAGGATCTCCCAGGGCTGGGACCCGAACGACAGCCAGAGAGCCCCGCCGGCCGCACCGACGAGAGCCGGCACGCGCAGACGCCAACGTTGAAGGAGAGCTGGGACGAGCGCGAGGGTTGCGACCGCGAGCGTCTCCCCGAGCATGTGGGGGGCCTCGATTCGGAGCCATGCACCACCGATCGCGATCGTCGGTAGCAGACAGGCCGCGAATCTCCTAGCCATGAGCGAGGGCCTCCGTGCGCCGAGCACCGAGCACCGCGGCGAGGTCGTCTCCGCGCCGCGCAACCGCGACCGGGATTCCGCTCGCCGAGAGTCGCAGCACGCCCGGAGTCGCCCGAGTGGGCCGTGATCCCCAGCTCGGTGCATCGATCCAGACGACCGAGACAAGCCGTCGCGTCGCGAACCCGAGCAGCGCCGTGACCGCACCCGGCTCCAGTGTGGATGTGACGACGACGAGCTCACCGGCCCTCGCCACCGGCGCATCGTCGAAGCTCAACGATCTCGCCAGGCCATGGCGGGCGTCGGGTTCGGCCGCCGCCAGCGCGCCGAGTGCTCCACGGAGGTCGGATTCGCCCGAGCGGACGGGGACGACCGCCCGCCCGCGCCCGGTCGTGACGAGCGTCGCAGTCCGACCCGCTCTGGCATACCTCCACACGATCGAGCCGGCCGCACGGACGGCTGTGTCGAAGCTCGAGTCCGGAGGCTCGCCGGCCGCGCCGGCCGGATCGCAGTCGAGGAGGACGACCACGCTGTCACGAGGCGAGTCTTCGAGCTCCTTCACCATCAGCTGGCCGCGCCGCGCACTCGTCGGCCAGTGGACGCGGCGGAGCGACTCGCCTTGCTCGTACTCGCGGACGGAGTGGAAGTCGTAGCCGGCGGACCGACGGAGAAGCACGCGTCGGCCCTCACGACCAATCCGGCCCGCATCACTAAACAGTCGGTCGAGCGCCACGAGTCGCGGATGCACGACCACCACCGTTGGGGAGACGTTGGTGGGGGCTACCAGCGACTCGAGGCCGAGGAAGTCCCAGAGCACGAGCCGTACGTTCGAAAGCGGGAAGCACCCACGATGAAGCGTCCCGAGGTCGAGTTCGGCTCTGGCGATGCGACCGTGCCCACGAAGACGGCACTCGCGCGCGCCGAGCCGACCAAGCGTCGCGTGCACGACGAGCGACCCAACGGGGACTCGAGATGCGCGGCGGGCCTCGATCGTGATCATGACGCGATCACCTTCGATCGCTGGCGCGGGATCGACGATGGGAACGACCACGACAGGACCGCGCACGAGCCCCGCCCACACGCTGGTCAGACCAGCCGCAAACAGAAGCCCGACCCCCGCAACCCCGAGCGGCAGCGAGCCGAAGGCAATCGCCGCGACCGTCACGCCCAGGCCGAGGGCGAACGCGCTTCCCCAGCGCCTCATGCGGGAACCGGGGTCTCGCCGAGCGCCTCCTCGACTGCTTCTTCCCCGGCGAGCCCGGTGGCGCGCGCCTCCGGGCCGAGGATGAGCCGGTGCGAGAGGACGGGCACGGCGACGGCCTGGACGTCCTCTGGGAGCACAAAGTCGCGACCGGCGGTCACCGCACGCGCCTTCGCCATCCGCAGAAGGGCGATCCCGGCCCGCGGGCTCGCTCCGAGCGCAAGCCTCGAACTGGAGCGCGTGTGGCGAAGGAGCCTGACCACATACTCCCCCACACTCTCCTCGACGTACACGGCACGCGCAGTCTCGATAGCAGCGAGCACGTCGGCGCGACCAGCGACCCGGCCAAGCCGCTCGAGCGGCGGAGCCGTCGTCTGCTCGGCCAGCATGCGAGCCTCCTCCGCAAGCGGAGGGTAGCCGAGTGAAAGCCGCGCAGTGAAGCGGTCGAGCTGCGCCTCCGGTAGCGGATACGTCCCCTCGTACTCGATCGGGTTCTGCGTTGCGACGACCAGGAACGGCAGCTCCAAGGCGTACGTCGTCCCGTCGATCGTGACCTGCGACTCCTGCATCGCCTCCAGCAGCGCCGACTGTGTCTTCGGAGACGCGCGGTTGATCTCGTCGACGAGCAGGATGTTGCCGAACACCGGGCCAGGCTTGAACTCGAACTCGTTCGCCTTCTGGTTGAACACGTTCACACCGGTGACGTCCGTCGGAAGCAAGTCGGGCGTGAACTGAAGCCGTGAGAACGAGAGATGCAGCGAACGCGCGAGGGACTTCGCGAGCATGGTCTTCCCGACGCCCGGGAAGTCCTCGATGATCAGATGCCCCTCGGCGAGGAGGCCGAGCACGCAAAGCTCGAGCGTTGCCCGCGGCGCCCTGACCACGAGCTCCAGATTCGCGACCACGCGGCGGACGACGTCCGCCGCCGAGACCGACGCGACTGCGTCGCCAGCGCGGGCGCCGTCGGTCATCGCTTCGAGAGTACCCGCTCCGCCTCGTCGAGAATGGCGGCTGCGATGACGCTCTTCGGCGCCTTGCCGACCTCCCGCTCGCCGTCCTCCGAGATCAGTACGACCTCGTTGTCCGGCGCGTCGAACCCGATATCCGGTCGACTGATGTCGTTGAACACGAAGAGATCGGCCCTTTTTGCCCGCCGCTTTTCGCGGGCGCGTTCGAGCCCAGAGTCGGCGCCGTCCGCGGCGAAGCCCACGAGCACCTGGCCGGGTCGCCGAGCGGCTCCCAACGCTCTCAGCACGTCGGTCGTGGGCGCGAGCTCGATGACCCAGGGGGCACCGTCTTTGGGACGCTTCGAAGCGGACGGCGAAGGGAGCCGATAGTCGGCCACCGCGGCGGCCATGACGATAACGTCGGCATCCGCACACGCAAGTGCCTCCCGCTCGAGATCCTCGGCGGTCGGCGTCTCGACGACGGTGATGCCGAGCGGTGCCGGAACTGTCAGGTTCGCGGCGAGGAGAGTCACGTCCGCACCGCGGCGCTGCGCTTCCTCGACCAGAGCGACTCCCATGCGACCCGAGGAACGATTGCCGAGGTAGCGGACCGCGTCGAGGGGCTCGCGCGTCCCCCCCGCCGATACGACGACCCTCAGGCCACTCAATGAGCCGGGAGTTCGAGTGCCGGCAACAAGAATTGCCTCGACGCGGGTCAGGATCTCCTCGGGCTCCGCCATGCGCCCGATCCCCTCCTCACCCTCCGCAAGCTCTCCTTCGACAGGTCCGACCAGCTCGACACCGCGAGAGAGGAGCACACGGACGTTCGCCTGCGTCGCGGGGTGCATCCACATTCGTGAGTTCATCGCCGGAGCAACGAGCACCGGCCCCGAGTGCGCGAGAGCGGCCTCGGTGAGGAGGTCATCGGCCAGTCCGTGCGCCAGCCGCGCCAGCGTGTTGGCCGTGAGCGGTGCGACGACGAGAAGGTCGGCTCGCTGTAAGTGCGGATACGGATCGCCGCTCTGCGTCGTGCGGGCCAGAGCGAAGAACGTCTCAGCTGCGACGAATCGCTCCGCGCCCGCCGTTATGATCGGGTACACGTCGTGACCCGCGCGCACGAGCAGCCTGACGAGCGTGCATGCCTTGTAGGCCGCTATCCCCCCGGTAACTCCGAGCAGGACACCTGCCACGAGCTACCGCTTAGGCGGGAACGTGATACGTGATTTTCCCGCCGGCGATCTCTTCCATCGCCATCGTGAGGTAGTTCTTCGAGCGGGATTCGATCAGCGGCGGAGGAGCCTCGTCGAAGCCGATGCCCTCGCCGAGCTGGTGGTGGTAGTTGTTGATCTGTCGCGCGCGTCTGGCGGCCACGATCACGAGCGTGTAGCGGGAGCCTCCGACCGTCTTCAGGAGATCGTCGATTCTGGGATAGATCATGGCCGGCCCATGGTACCTACACGAACGAGTTCGCATTCGACGAGCGCCGCGAGCGCCGCTGTAGCTCGCTCGAGGTCATCGTTTCGAACCATGTATCGGAAGCGATGAGCCTGCTCGAGCTGCGAGCGTGCGAGCTCGATCCGCTCCCCGATCTCGCCCGTACTCTCCGTCGCACGCCCGCGAAGCCGTCGCGCCAGCTCCGGAACGTCCGCCGCGATGAAGATCGTGACACTCCCAGCGACCTCTGATTGCACCGCGAGCGCTCCCTCGAGCTCGAGCTCCAGCACGCACGTGCGGCCGTTCTTGGCAATGCGCTCCAGCTCCGATCGGAGCGTCCCGTAACGGCGCCCGGACACGTACGGGACGTACTCCAGGAACTCGCCAACCTCGACACGGCGCGTGAACTCGGCATCCGAGAGGAACCAGTAGTCGCGCCCGTCGACCTCTCCAGGCCGCTGCGCACGCGTTGTCGCCGACACCGCAACCTCGAGCCCCGGGACGCGCTCGAGAAGCCCTTTGATCAGCGTGCCCTTACCGGCACCCGACGGCCCGGTGACGACGAAGACGGGCCGCGAAGGCACCGCCGAGCTACGACCGGTGATTGAAGAGCTCTACGAGCTCGGTGCGCTGGCGCTCAGAGAGGCCGCCGACCGTCTTCGACTGACTGATCCTGCACTGGTTGAGGAGCCGTGCAGCCTTGACCCGGCCGAACTTGGGAATAGCCATGAGCATGTCGAAGACCTTCGCGGTCGAGACGTACCCAGGTGGGTCGAGCAGAATGCTCTCGATGCTCTCCCGTCCTGCCTTCAGGTCTCGCTTGAGCTGCGCACGCCGAACCCGCACGTCGTTCGCCCGTCGGAGCGCGTCCATTCTCTGATCGAGGGAACGCGCCGGCGCCTGTGCGTGCGTCTTGGTCGTGACCATGAGCCGGACGAGTCTACCAAGACTCCCTCTCGGGTCAAGCAGGAACGTTTTGGCCCATTTGCAGGGCTTTTTGCGTTGTCTACTCTGCAGACACGACGCGTCGGGATGCGGAGTGGCCCACGAGGCCGTGAATCTCGTGCTCGGATAGGGCTAGCGCGGGCAATACGGCGTCGCCCAGCTCGGCCCGGATACGACTCGCTGCGAAGGGGTCCGCGAACAGGATCGTGCCGAGGGCGACGGCACTCGCGCCCGCCGCCAGGAAGTCCAACACATCGTCTCCCGACGTCACGCCTCCCATGCCCACGATCGGCAACGCGACGGCTCGAGCGCAGGCGTGGACGCAGGCCAGCGCGATGGGCCTGAGGGCGGGCCCGGAGTAGCCCCCAGCCCCGCGCGCAAGCTGTGGCCGACGAGCGGTCGCGTCAAGAGCAAGTCCGCGGATGGTGTTCACCAGCGAGAGGCCGTCAGCGCCCGCGGCGGCAACGGCCCGCGCGCTCTCTGCGACGTCCCACGTCGCGGGCGAGAGCTTTGCGTAGAGCGGCTTCGTCGTGGCGGCTCGCGCGGCGGCGACCAACTCGGCCGCAGTCTCAGGCGCCCCTTCCACGTTCGGGCACGAGAGATTCAGCTCGATGACCTCGACAGATGCCTCTCCGTCGAGTCGTTCGCAGACATCGGCGTAGTCGTGCGCAGAGAAGCCGCCGACCGATACCCAGATCGGGACGCCCAGCTCCGAGATCCGCGGGAGGCTCTCCCGGGCGAATGCGTCGATTCCAGGGTTTTGGAGCCCGATCGAGTTGAGCATGCCGGACTCTGTCTCGACGACACGTGGCGGCGGGTTCCCCTCACGCGCCTGCGGCGTGACCGTCTTGGTGACGAACGCGTCGAGTTGCATCGCGACTCCAGGAGCAGCCAAAGCGTCGAGGCATCCACTGGCGTTGAGAAGGCGCGCTGTCACGCCGCGTCACGTACGACAGGCCCGTCGACACAGAGCCTCCGGTAGCGGCCGTCGATCTCGACGACGCAGCCGTAGCAGGCGCCGTACCCGCACGCCATCCGTGCCTCCCAAGCGAGCTGCGCACGTGGTACCCGCCGACGAACGGCCTCGAGCATCGGCTCCGGTCCGCACGCGAGGACGTCGCCGGGATCGTCTTGAAGCAACTCGGTGACGAGTCGCGGCTCGACCACGATCTCGGCACCAGGAAGCAGACCTGCAGCTTCGGCATGGTGTTCCGTCCGAAACCCGAGGATTGCCGGGGGATCGCCGAGCGCAGCGGCGAGATACGGCATCGGGGCGATTCCGATCCCACCTGCGACGAGAAGCGGCCGGGAGAGGTCGAGATCGAAGCCGTTTCCGAGCGGGCCGAGGACGTGTATTGCCTCGCCGATCCGAAGCGCACATAGAGCCCGCGTGCCGGGTCCGATCGGGTCGATCAGGAATGCGAGCTCACCGTGCGGTGCTTGGCAGAGGCTCATGGGGCGCGGGAGCACTCTTCCGGGTGCCTCGAGCATGAAGAACTGACCTGGTACTCCGGGCTCGAGCTCTCCCCGCTCGAGTCGGAGGAGCGTGAACGGACCGACGGACTCGGTTGCGCTGACCATCAGGCGTTGCCTACGTGCTTCCTTGCCCGCCAGGAACAGGCTGCTGCAAGCCAGGCTCACGCCTCGAATCCGATCCGCTCCTGCAGCGACAGAGCCGGCTACTCCTCGAGATCGTCGGGCTCAGTCAACGCTTCGATCGCGTCACGAGCCTCGTCGACGTCGGACTCGGCAACGAGCACCTTGAGCGGTGGATCGTCGAGAGCGTCCGGATCGTGCTCGATGGCCGGCTCGAGGTGAGACTCGATCCCGGCTGCCGCAAGAAGCTCCACGAGCTCCTCCCCTTCGGCGACGTCGCCTGCGAGCGTTACTTGCACGAGTCGCGTCACGTCTCGGTAGAGACTACTGCAGCTCGGTTCGCTCGAGCGCCTCTCCGCACGAGCTCCGGTGGGCCACGCTCCGAGAACGGGATTTCGATCACGTCGAAATCACGCGGCACCTCGGTCGCCGGAAAGAGCTCCCGTGCCTCCTCCACGACCTGATGGCCGAAGTAACGCGTCGACACGTGCGTGAGCGCGAGCAGCCGCACGCCCGCCTCGCGCGCCACAAGCGCAGCCTCGCCTGCCGTCGAGTGGGAAGTCTCGCGCGCCCGCTCGCGCTCGTCCGCCAGGAACGTCGCCTCGTGAACCAGCACGTCCGCCCCCATCGCGGCGTAGACCACGGACGCGGCCGGCCCCGTGTCGCCCGTGAGGACGAGCTTGCGTCCTGGACGCGCAGGCCCGAGAACCTGCTCCGAGGTCACGGACCGGCCGTCCGAGAGCGTCACGCTCTCACCGCGCTGAAGGCGACCACGATCCGGACCGTCGGGAACGCCGAGGGCGGCGGCGGTGTCGACATCGAACCGACCAGGTCGCGCGTTTTCGACGATCGCGTATCCGATCGCCGTCAAGCCATGCTCGACGGGGAAGGTCTCGATGCGAAATCCCGGGCGCTCGAGAACAGCTCCGGGCTCCAGTTCTGTCGCCTCGACGGGGTACGAGAGCCGACCGAAAATGCGGCGTAGCGCCGAGAGGAGCTCGTCCAACCCTCGCGGGCCGTAGATCCGTAACGGCAGCTCGCGCCCACGCAGCGAATAGGTCTTGAACATTCCAGGCAGCCCGAGATAGTGGTCCGCGTGGAAGTGCGTGAGATAGATCTCCTCGAGCTCGACAAGCCCGACATCGGAGCGCAAGAGCTGGCGCTGGGTTCCCTCGGCACAGTCGAAGAGGAGCCGGTCACCACCTCGTCGCACAAGAGTCGCGGACAAAGCGCGCTTGGCGGTCGGCATGGAACCGGCCGTCCCGAGGAAAACGACGTCGAGCTCCACGGCGGCGGATTGTAGTCGTGTGCTGAAAGGCGTCCCGAACGAACGCCTGCGAGCTCGCCCGCCGCGCCGACCGCCGTCTAGCCTTCGAGGACGAGGTCGGTGTAAACCATCTCGCCCTTGAACCTCTTCGCGGCAGGATCCCACGGGAAGAAGATCGCACTCCGCCACTCGAGCCGCTCGCCCGTCGGCTCGTGGTCGAGCCACTTCGCCTGGTGTGTTGCGGTGACCCGCGCCTCCTCACACACACCCTGCGGCCCGATCACGATGTACTCGAGATGGAAGCGGATGTCCGGGAACGCGGTGAGGAGCTCGGTGTAGAAGCGCCTGGCCCCTTCGTGACCCTCCCAGCGCGCACCGGTGCCCATCACCTCGTACACACAGTCGTCGGTGAGGGTCGAGATCAAGCCGGGGAGATCACGGTTGTCCTCGGCGATCGAGTGGATCTTCCACAGCTCACGGATCTCCGCGTATTCGTCGACATCGACGGGGCGCCGGAGCAACTCGAGGATGCGATCAGAAGCCATGGGCCGGTTTCTATCAGCCTCGAATGCCCCGTGAGGACGACCGTGCGCCTACGGCAGCAGTAAGCGCTGCCCCGGCACGATCGTGGTACCAGCGAGCTCGTTGCGAGTCTGGAGCTTCCAGACGCTCTCCCGAGGATCACCGCCGTAGCTCTCCGCTGCGATCGCCCAGAGTGTCTCGCCTTGCCGAACCGTGTGGTAGCGGGCGTGCGGGCCAGCGCCGGTATCTCGCGCGAGCACGGCCCACAGCACCGCTGCCACGAGAACGACGATGACGATCCGACCGAACATATGTTCGTACGGTAAACGAACATACGTTCGCTGTCAAGGTCAGCGCTTCAGAGATGCCAACCGAACGACCACGGTTCGCCGCGTTCGGTTGGACTCCGCCTTGAGCTCGACGGCGACCTCCACCCGACTCCGAGCCCCCGCGGGCGCCGACACAGCCACGCTCGAGGGCCGAAGGCCCGTGATCAGGGCAACCCGACAACGGGCCTGTACCGTCAGGGCCGGCGACTGTGCGAGTGATCGCACGCACACCTTCGCGCGGGCGTCCTCGCCCACGGCGATCCGGGCCGTCACCTTCGCTGCGACGGCACCTACCACAACCTCTGCGCCGACAACGTCTGCGCCGGGCTCCCAGTGGAGCTCAGGCCCACCGCAGCCGTCTTGCGTCTCCGCTATAGCCGCGCGTACGACGGCCGCGGCGGGCCTCGCTGAGCCGTCCGCACGCTGAAGTGCAGCTTGGAAGCCGGTCCGCATGCCGTCGTCTCGAAACCCGAAGAAGCTGACCTCGGCGATGTCGGGGTCGCACACCGACCGGCGAATCAGCTGATCGTAGATCGCGGCCTGAGTCAGCTCGTCCGTGACCGGAACGTTCTCGAGCCCCCGATAGCCCGGGCGACCCGAGGTGTCGACCTGCCAGCCAACCTCGTCGAGGTGGAGCCGGAGCCCTTCGACAGTCGTCGGCTGGGCCGTGGCGTGGAACGCATCCCACAGCGCCTGCTTGATTCGATCGAGGTTCGCGAATCCGGCGTTCGGCCAGAAATATCCACGCTCGAGCGGATCCGTCGCCTGGTTCGGGTACGGATGGAAGCTGAAGGCATCCATGAGGGGCTGCGTGCGTCCGCTCCGCCGGTACCACGAACCCAGCGCACGAAGAAACCGAACCGGCGACGTCGAGATGTTGTTCCTCGCTTCAGGGCGGTCGTTGCCGCGAGGAGAAAGGCCGACGCCGACGACGGAGATCTCTGGATCGACCGCCTTCAGCGTGTCGTACGCGGCCGCGAGGTATGGGCCGAACATCGCAGCTGACACGTTGGCTCCCGTCGAGTCGAACTGCGGCCGCCAGAACGCCGGCTGGTTCGGCTCGTTCCCGATGACGAACTGCTTCACCTGGGGGTAGATGGACGCGAGGACACCGACGTACGCGGCAAAGAGAGAAGGTGAGCCGAGGCCTGCTTCGATCTCCTTCGGCGGGTACGGGTAGACGGCCAGGACGACGCGGAGGCCTGACGCCACCGCGTTCGGTATCGCGCGATCGAGGAGCTGCTTGTCCTGGATGACGACGGACTCGCTGGGCTTGAAGCGCACGCCGATCACCGTTTGCCGGAGCCCGAGGCTCGTCATGTCGCCGTACATGGCGGTGCCGCCGTCGCTCGAATACTTCGCGGAGTCGTCGTTGGCGCCAATGTCCGCGGCCATGCCAACCGACGCTCCGCTCAGGAGCGCCACGATGAGAGCCGATGCCGCAGCGAGGAGTCGCATTGAAATACCTAGCGGGCTCCCCACTGCCCGCACGCCGCCGGGAGCCTAAAGTCGCGCGAGAACCGCGTCAAGCAGGTACCCGGCGCCGAAGCGCACGGGGTCATCGGTCGGAAGACCCGTCTCGGCCGCAACGCCGTCGATTTCGGCGCGCGCGTCTACGTCCCTCTCGAAGTCTGCCGTGTTGAGTGCAATGCAGGCGACCTTGGCGCGGCGGCGCGGGAGCGCGATGCGCTCGTGGAGCTCGACGAGCTCCGTGAGCGGCGGAATCGGATGTCCCGGGCACCCTTCGATCTCGGTCGAACCGGCGCGATGACACAGGACAAGGGCATGGGGCACGGATCCGTGGATGAGGCCGAGTGTCACTCCTGAGTACATCGGATGGACGAGCGAGCCCTGACCTTCGACGAGCAGCAGCCTCCCACCGCGTCGGGCTCCCTCAACCACGAGCTGTTCGGCGGCGCCCGCGAGGAAGTCTGACACGACGGCATCGACTGCTATCCCCCAGCCTGCGATCGCGATTCCGGTCTGCCCCGTCGGCACGAAGACGGATTCGAGGCCGCGCCGTCGCGCCTCCAGGTCGAGCTCGACAACGACGGTCTTCTTCCCAATCGCGCAGTCCGAACCGACGGTGAGCACGATCTTCGCATCCACTTCGAGATTCGCCCCGGTTGGAACGGTCAATCCCTGCGGAGGCTTGCGGAGATCGCGCAGCTCGACGCCATGCTTCTCGGCGAGCAGGACCAGCTCGGGATCCTCAGAGATGAACTCGTGCAAGCCGCTCTCCACGTCGAGGCCGCTTTTCACACAGCGCTTTAGGAGCTCACGCCATGCCTGCGGGAACCTGCCTCCTTGCGTGGCGACACCGACCACTGCGACCGTTGGCTCAAAGCGAAGAGCGTCTTCCACGTGCCCGACGATGGGGATTCCATCGTGCGCCTCCCCTGCGCGCGCAGAGTCGAGAATCGCGACGACAGAGTCCGGGCCGTAGCGAATGATCCCGCGCATCGTCTTGCCGGAGTGACGATCGTGCGAGAAGCCCTCTCCGAGGATGAGGACGCGCCGCACCTGCTTCATCGCGCGGCGACTCCCAGCCCCGGCGCGAGTGCGGGCACCTGCACGCCGTCGACGAGCTCGATCCCGGGGTACGGATCCTCGCGCAGCAACAGGTTGCCGTCGAGGTCGACGTGGTCGCAGAGCGGCGCGACGCAGCATCCTGCCGCGATCCCGAGGCCCGACTCGAGCATGCAGCCGAGCATCACGCCCATGCGCATCGCTCTCGCCGCGTGCGCCATCCGAACCGCCTCCCGGATCCCTCCTGACTTCGAGAGCTTGATGTTGATGCCGTGCGCGATCTCGGCACAGGCTGGCAGATCGGCGAGGGTATGGCAGTCTTCGTCGACGTAGATCGGGATCGGGGAGCGCTCCTTGAGCAGCCTTCCCCCCTCGTCTCCTGCGCGAAGCGGTTGCTCGCAGTACTCGACACCGATCTCTGCGAGCTGCGGGAGGCTCGCGAGCGCCTCGTCGAGCGACCACCACTCGTTGACGTCGACCATGAGCGGGAGGTCGGTCGCGCGACGCACGGCCCGCACACGGTCGACGTCGAGACCGTCGCCCCCGCCGAGCTTTAGCTTCAGGCGTCGATACGACAATGCCGCCTTCTCGGCGCGCCGCGCCATGTCGTCGGGATCTCCGAGCCACACCGTCCAGGACGTCGGCGGGCCTGATCGAGGCAGCCCAAGGAGCTGGAACACCGGCACTCCGAGCAGCTTTCCCTGCAGGTCGTGGAGCGCGCCGTCGATCGCCGCCTTGGCCGCCTGCTCGTGTGGCACCGCAGCAAGCCGCTCGCCGATGTCCTCGAGAGCGAACGGATCGCCTCCGATCAGCGCTGCGTGCGCCTCCACGAACGCCTTCGCGGATTCGGCCGACTCCCCGTACCGCTCGATCGGCGCAGCCTCACCGATGCCGGTCGCGCCTCCGTGCGACACGGCGACATGGAGCACATCCGCATAGTCCGTCGCCTCGCGGGCGATGACGAACGTCTCGGCAAGCTGCAAGCGAACGACTCGAGCTTCGACCTCCACGCCCGTGAATCTATCTCCGCATCGACGGGCAGCACGCTCGAGCCGGTCCGTGCTCGCGAGGGCCGGAAACCGCGGCGGTACACTGGACGCTCCGCGCCCGTAGCTCAGGGGATAGAGCGCGCGCCTCCGGAGCGCGAGGTCGCAGGTTCAAATCCTGCCGGGCGCACTGACTCGCTCCATCCACTCCTATGGCTCTGACCCGCGTGGAACCTGGAATATCGGCGCGTCGGGTCCGGTGGCGGCTGGCCCGAGACATTCGAAGACGTCGCCTCCGGGGTCGACGCGCTTGCGAGTCTGGACGCTCCCCTGGATCTCGAGCGCGTGGCTGCAGTCGGGCACTCCGCGGGAGGCCAGCTCGCACTTTGGGCGGCGGCGCGAGTGATACTTCCGGAGGGTGCGCCTGGCGCTCAGCCCCGCGTGCGTGTTCGCGCTGCCATCTCCCAGGCCGGCCTCCTCGACCTCCGGCTCGCCGCGCAGCTCGCACCTTCGGCCGAGCCGACGCAGGCCGCAGGCCGAGCCGCGGGCGACGAATGCGAGCTGGTGGTGCTCAACGACACTGGCCACGTCGAGCACATCGACGCAGGCTCCCCTGCGTGGCATGTTGCGCGCGACTGGCTCGCTGGCTACGCGAGCGCAGCGCGCAGCTGAGCGACGAAGCACCCGCGAACGGACGAGCGGGCGATCATCGGAGGAGCGACCGGAGCGCGTCGACGAGACGGTCGAGGTCGGACTCGTCGCTGTATGGGCCGATCGAGACGCGTAGGATCCGCTGCCCGTCACGCTCGTAGACGGGCACCTCGATTCGGTGCTCCGCGATCAGGCGGCGCCAGAGAGCAAACGGATCGCCAGGCGGGAGCTGCACCGCGCGCATGAACGGCGCAGGCATTCCGCTCACGGTCGTCAGGCGGAGAGCCGAAAGGCGCCGCTCCGCCTCGTCCGCGAGAGCAGCCGCTGCGTCGAGATCAAAGGTCGCGTGCATCTCGATCGCCTGGGGTACGGCGAGGTAGGCGGCCGGATCGTTGGTTCCCTGCCAGCCGTGACGCTCGCCGAAGTCCGCCTCCTCATGGTATCCCCAGCTGATCACGAGTGGCTCGATCCACGGTTGATGCTCCGGCCGTGCCCAGAGAAAGCCCGAGCCCTTGGGCGCACAGAGCCACTTGTGGCAGTTCCCCGCGTAGACGTCCGCGCCCACGGCATCGAGGTCGAGCGGGATCTGGCCAGGCGCATGCGCGCCGTCCACGATCGACAGGACGCCTGCCCTCCGCGCGGCGGCGCAGATCTCCTCGACCGGAAGAACGAGCGCAGTTGGCGACGTGATGTGTGAGACGACGATGGCGCGCGTCCGAATACCGATGTTGGCGATCAGGTCTTCGGGTTCGCAATGAACGACGTTCGCCCGGATGAACGAGAGCGTTCGCTCAACGGCTCCGTACTCGTGCTTCGTTGTGAGGATCTCCTCCTCGGGTCGGATCCGAAGCGAGCGGAGGACGGCGTTCAGCCCGGAGGTCGCGTTCGGCACGAAGACGAGGTCTTCGGCTCGGGCACCGACGAATGCAGCGAGCGAGGCTCTGGCGTGGTCGAGGAGACTCGGTCCCGCCCGCCCTTCCCAGAACCACGTGCTGAGGCGTCTCGCAAAGAAGTCGGTGGGCTGCCGCTCGAGCTCGCGCTGCCACCGCTGGTACTCGTCGAACACGGTGGCAGGACACGCGCCGTAGCCCCCGTGATTCAGGTAGACGACCTCGGGATCGAGGAGGAAGCCATCGCGCACTCGGCGCTAGTGTCTCACGGTTGCACGGCCTGCTCCGAACCTATTTCCCGCCGCTCCCTCGCTCGGTCGCGACGCTTCAGGTGGGCGGCCTCGTGAACGCGTTCGGGAACGGGATCGTCCTGCCGTTCATGTTCATCTACCTGCACAACGTGCGAGGGATCAGCCTCGCCGTGGCAGGGCTGATCGTTGCCGCGCATGCGCTTTTCAGCATCGTCGCCGGCCCGATCTTCGGCTCCCAGATCGACCGGTTCGGCGGAAAGAACACGCTGGCGCTCTCACTCGGGATCCTCACCGTTGGCTATGCCGCGTATCCGCTCGTGCACAAGCCCTGGCAGGGCTTCGCGGTCGCTGCGATCAGCGGGATCGGTGTTGGCGGATTCTGGCCGTCCCAGTCGACGCTTATCGCAGGGCTCACGCCTGCGGAGCAACGGCCCGCGGCGTTCGCCATGCAGCGCGTCGTGATGAACCTCGGGATCGGCCTCGGCGCGCTCACCGGTGGCCTGATCGCCGCGACGAACTCACCAACCTCGTTCACCGTCCTCTTCCTCCTCGATGCGGCCACGTTTCTCGTGTACGGATGCGTGATGCTCGCGCTCGTGCCTGAGCCGGCGCTCGGTGGAGGCTCACACGGCCCGGGTAGGTCGGGCTCGTATCGCGACGTCCTTCGCCATCGCGCGTTCGTCGCCGTGATTGGGCTCAACGCCCTGTTCATCTTCGCCGGCTTCTCCGGGTTCGACGTGCTTCCCGTGTACGCGAAGAACGAGGCTGGACTCACGGAGACGCAGATCGGCCTGCTGTTCTTCGTCAACACCGTGGTGATCGTGCTCGCCCAGCTCCCGCTGGCTCGCCTGGCGCGCGGTCGGCGACGGATGCCCACACTGGCGCTTCTCGGCGCACTGTGGGCCGCAGCCTGGGCGATCGTTCCCTTCGCGGGGTCGGCGTCTCCACCGGGCGCCATGTGGCTCCTTACCGCCGCGATGATCGTGTTCGCCGTCGGGCAGTGCTTGCACGGCACCGTTCAGGCCCCGCTCGTCTCCGACCTGGCCGAGCCTCGGCTTCTCGGTCGTTACATGGCGCTATCCGCGCTGTCCTGGCAGGTGGGCTTCGCGCTCGGTCCTGCAATCGGTGGAATAGGCCTCGCGATCTCGCCGAACGGCGTCTGGTTTGGAGCCGCCGCGCTCTGTGCGATCGGGGGCGGGCTCGCGCTCGTGGTCGAAGGCGCAATCCCCGCTCGGGCTCGCCGCACGCCGACGCCGGCCCCGGCGTCGGCCTGAGGAGGAAGGCACCGCGGGTAGAATCTCGAACATGACCTTGACGACGGACGATCCCCTCAGTACCCGTGCCCAATCTGCCCCGCATCAGGCGCTCACGGGCCCGTGGCACGGGTCAGGTCGTCGTACGTCCGGCGCCGCTCGTCCACGAGCTCTCCGCTAGCGACCTCACCTGGGTCAACGTCGTAGCGCCGGACGTCGAGACGGCGCTAACGCTCGCCGAGCGCTTCGGCTGGCATCCGCTCGACGTCGAAGACATCGTCTCGAAGCGCCAGCGACCCAAAGTCGACGACTACGAGGACGACGGCTACCTGTTCGCCGTCCTCCACTTCCCCGTCTTCGACCAGACCGTGCAGCGGCTGAACGCCGCCGAACTCGACATCTTCATCGGGCACGACTACATGGTTACGGTGCCGAACCGGGAGTTGCTTCCGGTCACGCGCCTCTTCCGGCGTTGTGAGGAGGACGAACGCCTGCGCGAGCATCTCTTTGCCCGCGGGTCGGGACGCCTTCTGTACGAGGTTCTCGATGACCTCTTCGACTACTGCTTTCCGATCCTCGACAAGATTGCGCACAAGCTCGACGTCATCGAGGACGAGATGTTCGAGGGGCGCTCCTACGAGGTCGTTCGGGACCTCTCGAACGTCAAGCAAGAGATCATCTCGTACCGCAAGATCATCAAGCCCGAGCGGTCGACCCTGCGGGTGCTCGAGCGCCGCGTCGAGGCGTTTCTCCCCGAGGAACTCGAACTCTACTTCGACGACATCGTCGACTCCGCCGAGCGCATCTGGGACATCCTCGACAACTACAAGGAGGTCGTCGAGGGGCTCGAGTCGACGAACGAGTCGGTGATCTCGCACCGCCAGAATGACGTGCTGCGCCTTCTGACCGTCATCAGCGTGACGATCCTCCCGCTCACGCTTGTCACCGGGCTCTTCGGGATGAACGTCCTCTTTCCCGGCGAGGGAACGCACGAGGCGTTCTGGGTGATCGTCGGCGCGCTCGCGGTCGTCGCCGTGGCTACGCTCGGCTTCTTCCGCCTGAAGCGCTGGCTCTGAACCGACCGGCGGCGTTCCCGTAGGTGCCGCTCCGCAGGGGCGTCTCGGTAGGGGTGGGCCGAGGCCCCCGCCGCACCGGGGCCCAGCCCGTTGTGCTGCACCTTCTAGAGGAGGATTTGCAGTGCTGTCTCGGCGGGACAGCCGCGACGCGTGAGCGCCGTCGCGTCGTGCAGATCGATCTCCACATGAGAAGCGAGAACGAGCGCGGATCCGATGTCGTAGCCCGCGCGGACGAGCTCTTCGAACCGCCACCGCAAGATCGCTTCAGCCTCCGTCTCGTCAATTAGCTCGAACTGGGCCGCAGTCAAATCCGCCTCCCTCTTCGTCTCGGCTACAGGGTCACAGTTCAGCGTCATCGGCTTCAACGAGCGCCCACTTGAGGTCCTGAGTCGCCGAACCGAAGGTCCGGTTTCGGAGAGCGAACGTCCCTCGGACGAGTGAGGCCGTACCCCGGTCGGGTGTCGACCGGGTCGTCGGGCCTCCAGGAGATCCGGCATGCCCCGCACATCCGGCGTCGTACTGCCCGCGCCGAGCTCGTGGCCGTGAGACGTGTCCGGTCTGGTCCGGTGCAGAACCTAGGGCATGTCCTTCGCCGACGATGGCATGTGTGATGCGCTTCGCGTCTAGATGGGCGGGAGCTCGTCAATGGCGGCACGCTTCGCCTTGTCCTTGCGGTCGACGTTCCAGACAAGGACGAGAAGACCACCAAACACGACGATGATTGCCGCGCCCATGCCGACTCCGGCCCAGATGTCGACGAAGATGACGATCGCGAGAGCACCGAGAAGGAGCAGCGCGATTGCGGCGCCAGCGAGCTTTAGGGCGTAACTCATGCCGCCGGGAGTCTATGCCGCGCTGTAGTTCGAACGCAACGGAAGGCGAGCAGTGGTAGAAACGCTCGATGGCAAGACAACTCTGGGCGCCCTGGCGACTCGAGTACATCAAGCAAGCCGACGAACAGACCGGCTGCTTCTTCTGCGAGGAGGGGGCCGGAAGTCTTGGCGGCGCGGAAGAGTCACTGCTCGTTCATGGGGGCGAGAGCGCCGTTGCAATCTTGAACAGGTACCCGTACTCGTCCGGACACCTCATGATCGCGCCCAGCCGCCATGTCGGCTCGCTCGCCGAACTGACGGATGCAGAGGTCATCGAGATCCACCGACTCGCCGTCGCAGCCATCGAGGTGCTCGGTTGCGTCTACGGACCGGGTGGCTTCAACCTCGGCTGGAACCTCGGTCACATAGCAGGCGCAGGGATCGACGACCATGTGCACCTCCACGTCGTTCCTCGGTGGTCGGGTGACACGAACTTCATGCCCGTGCTCGCAGACGTGAAGGTCCTCCCCGAGCACCTGCTCGAGACCCGGGATCGCCTGCGCGCAGCCTGGGAGTAACCGGGAGTCGGCGCGATGTATCGGCGCTCAGCCAGCCATGTCGCGGCGAGCCCGACCTGAGTCGTTCCGGTTCTGGCCGACCTCCAGCCGAGACTGGACGAGCGAGCCGTAGACCACGACGAAGCCGAGGACAAAGACTGCCAGTGCCGCAACCGGCCAGATCATGTCGCCTCTATCGACCCTCCAATGCTCGAAGAACATCCCTGCAACGAGGTGCAGGCGGGCGCCTCAGCTGCGGAAGCCGGAGCTGGCAAGGCGGCTAGAATTCTGGGCGCGCGGACGTAGCTCAGTTGGTAGAGCACTGGCTTCCCAAGCCAGGTGTCGTGGGTTCGAGTCCCATCGTCCGCTCTACATCCTATGCGGTTTCAGGCATCGCCGACGCTCTT
>JAOUHF010000131.1 GCA_029865325.1 Thermoleophilia bacterium | reverse complement strand
GCTTGGCGTTACGGTGAAACGACATCCGCGCCCTCCTTTGAGCGTGAGTCCGGGAAGACCCACAGCCTCAAAGGAGGGCCGGATAGATCTGTCAGGCGTTCACAACGTGTGTAGGCGGGACAGCTAGCCCCTCGGCTGAGGGACGAGGAAGCAGCAGCGTTTGCCGAACCCAGTGCGAAGAGGTCGGGCGTGGTCTGTCCCCGCTGGGGCCAACGAGGGGGCGGTATCGCCGCAGCTACTCCCCCTTCCTGCGTCCGGCCTCTTGTCTTGCTCGTGCCGACAGGCGCGACCATCCGCAGCACGGAACGGCCGCCCTTCCGGGTTCTGTACGGGATGCACCGTGAATCCCCCCAAGTAGGCGAGGGTCGGATCACGCTTGAACCGAGCAACAAAGCCGGTCTACGTGACGTCGACCTGGACGGTGTGGTGTCCGCTGGCCCCGTTGGGCGCGATGTCGGTTCGTTCGGCCGTTTGAGTCTCGCCCGCGCCGTCCGTCGCCCCCGGAGAGGCCGGAAAGGCGACAGGACCTGCCTCATGATTACCAGTTGATTGGGGCGCCCCTGGGCGGCGAGGCACTCGTTCGTCCACGAGAAGTGGCGGCAGCCGAAATAGCCTCTCCAGGCCGCCTGCGGTTCGGGGTGGGAAGTGCCGTGGACACCGTGGCGCGAGCGATCGACGAGCCAAGCCTTCGTCTGCGCCTCCTTCCCCCACGGCCGAAGAGCGGAGCTGACGCTCGCAGCCGAGAACCCCCTCTGAGCGGGAGAAAGTCAGCCGCGCCGAAACGAACCGAGACTCCGGAAAGCAACTTCTAATCCGCGGATCGCAGATTTGAATCCTGCCGGGCACATCAGGTCACCGCGCGACGTCCCATGTAATGGAATGGATAGACACCACGCGGCTTGAGATTCTTGAATCGCTCTACGGGGCTGCGTCGCGCCCGCAGCGCATCTTCGGCTCCTCGCGGTTCGTGACGAAGTGCCCATCCTCCAGCGTCGCGCAGTAGCGAACGATGTGTGGCTCGCCGAAGTTGACGTTGCAACGAAACACCGGGCTACGGCCGAACGACGCCTCTGTTCGCACGCAGACGACCCAGCGGTAGGAGAGGTTCCTGCCCAGGAGCCGGGCCTCGAGTGCGGCTCTGACGTCGGCGGCCTCGGCGGGCGCGGCGGTATCTCCGGAGCCACCGCACGCGGCTAGAAGGAGCGGCAGTGCCAGCGCGAGCAAGCGCGCGCCGCTTCTCACGGTGTCATGACGACCTTGGTCGCTTCGCGGCTATCGAAGAGCCGGTACGCCTCCACGGCGTCGTCCAGCGCCATCCGGTGGGTGACGACTGCTGCGGGATCGAGCCGCCCCTCGGAGATCATCGAGATGAGGTGCTCCCGATGGGCCAGAGAGTCGCCGATGGAGAAGCGCAAGGTCAGCTCACGCTCGAACATGAGAGCGTTGTTCAGAGGGTAGTCGGGCTCGAAGTGCGCGCCCACGACCGACACGATGCCGCGGCCGCGGGCGAGCTGAAGGGCTACGCCAAGGGCTCCCGGCGTCCCGGCTGCCTCGACCACGACGTCGGCCCCGAGTCCGTCGGTTGCGCCGGAGACAGCCTCGCCCACCTCGTCGGACTCGAAGACCTGCGCTCCCAGGCTCGCGGCGAGACCCCTCCGCTGCTCGACTCCGTCTGTTGCGAAGACGGTGGCACCGACGTCGTGAGCGACCATGACGGCCATCAGCCCGACGGCACCGAGGCCCACGACGCAGACGAGGTCGTCGCGCGTCACCTCGCCGCGGACGATAGCGTCGTACGCGGTCGGGAGGTTGTCGGCGAGGAAGACCGCCGCTTCGTCCGACACCGAGTCCGGGAGCGGGTAGAGCACGGTGTCGGCGTGCGGGACGCGGACGAAGTCGGCCTGGGCTCCGTCGAGGCGCGGGTACACGCCGGAGTAGCCAAAGAGCGCCCTTCCGGAGCACTGCGTCACGCGCCCGGCGCGGCAGGCCGCGCACGTCCCGTCCGCCACCAGGCTCATGTTCACGACGCGCTGGCCTACGCTCACCGACGTCACGGCGGATCCAACTTCCGTGACGATCCCGGCGAACTCGTGGCCGAGGATGGTGCCGTACTCGAAGCCGGGAGTCAGCCCGTGCAGCGGGAAGAGGTCGGCGCCGCAGATGGCAGCGGCGTCGACGCGGACGATCGCATCCGTCTCGGCCTGCAGGACGGGATCCGGAACCTCCTCGAGTCGGACGTCTCCCGCTCCGCGCAGGACGACGGCCTTCATGCCGGCTGCTCGATCTCGACGAGGTAGCCGTCGGGGTCGACGCAGAAGAAGCGGCAGCCGCCCCAGGGCGGCTCGTAGGGCTTGGCGAGGAACCGGGCGCCCTTGGCCTCGAGCTCCCGGTACACCGCCCACGCGTCCTCCACTTCGAGAACGATCACGACGTTGGCCCTCGACGCGTCGTCGGGCGCCGTCATCGTCACCCCCGGTCGGTCGTCCGCCGCATGGCCCTGCTCGGCGAGTGAGAGCCGCGCGCCGGCGGAGACAAGTGTCGCGTAGGGCGGCTCGTCGTACACGGCCTCGACCTCGAGTCCGAGCGTATCCCGGTAGAAGGCGAGCGACCGCTCGAAGTGCGACACGGCGAGGATCGCACCGGCACGCGTGACCTCGAAGCTCGCCATCTCAGTTGTGGGACATGCCCGCGTCGGCAACCAGCATCTGCCCCGTCACCCAGCCCGCCTCCTCGGAGGCGAGGAAGGCGACCGCCGGCGCGATGTCGGCGGCGACGCCGCGGCGTGGGATGCACTGGAGCATCTGCACGAACTCGAAGGCCTCCTTGTGCGGGCCCGCCATGACGCCCTCGGTCTCGGTCAGCCCTGGCGCCACCGAGTTGACGGTGATGCCGTACTGGCCGATTTCGCGGGCTAGCGCTCGGGTGAAGGCGAATATGCCGCCCTTCGAGGCGACGTAGTGTGCGAGGTTGGGCGTCCCGGCGAGGATCACGTTCGAGGCGAGGTTCACGATCCGGCCGTAGCCCGCCTCCCGCATCGGCTTGTGGCCGTAGTGGCAGGTCAAGAACGTGCCGTCCAGGTTGACGGCCATGATCCGCCGCCACTCGGCGAAGTCGACGTCGTCCCAGGCGGTAAAGGGGACGATGGCCGCGTTGTTCACGAGAATGTCGAGCTTGCCGTAGGCGGCGACGGTGTCCGCCACCATGCGCTTCACGTCCTCCTCGCTCGAGGTGTCCACCTGCATGCCCATTCCGCGTGCGGGCGCAGCGGCCTGGGCACCCTCGCCGTTGATGTCCGCGACGACGACCGTCGCGCCTTCGTCCGCCAGCTTGTCCGCGATCGCCTTGCCGATGCCTTGTGCGGCACCCGTAACGATCGCCACCCTGTCGTCCAGCTTGCCCATCGTCTCCTCCTAGAGCTCGTAGAAGTCCGGTGCGTGCTTGTACGTCGTGAAGGCCGCCGCGTCGTGGGAGAAGTAGATGTCCGCTCCGTGCTCGGTGGCCACCTCTTTCACCCGCGCGATCGAGCGAACGCCTGCCCGTGGGTCGATGTGGAACCCCGGCTGGATGCCCTTCTCGAGCGCCGGCTGCGTGTAGACGACGTCGAAGGCGAAGAGCATCGGCCGTGCCGCCGACGACTCGGGCGTCACGAGCAGCGAGTAGTGGCCGATGGTGTGGCCCGGGGTCTCGAAGAGCCAGAGTCCCTTGGCCAGCTCGAGGTCACCCGAGACGGGCTCGAAATTCGCGCCCTCGTAGTCCCACGTCTTGTCGGAATAGCCGAAGAACTCGAAGGGCTCGTGGTGCCTGGCCTGCGCCAACTCCTGCTCGTGCACGACGTTCTTCAAGCCCGCGAAGTGCTTGTTGCCGCCGACGTGGTCGAAGTGCAGGTGCGAGTTGACGAGCGTGGTCACGTCCGAGACCGCGAAGCCCGCGAGCTCGAGTTGGGCCGGAATGGTCTGTTCCGGAGTCTGCTCGGGGAGCTCGAACGGCAGCACGGCGTTCGTGTGCTCGAGGTCGAATCCCGTGTCGAAGAGGAAGAGACCGTCGTCGTGCTCGATGAGCACCGCGTACGACGGGATCCGCACCTGGGGGCCAGGGACGTTCCACATCAGCTGGGTGTGCTCGATGACGATCGAGCCGTTGTCGAGAATCCAGACCTTCATCGTCCCTCCTACGCTTCCAGGGCCTTGCGAACGGCGACGAGCTTGGCCGCGCGCTGCCCTCGGAGCTGGTCGATCTGTTCGGGCGTGTAGTCGTAGATGCCGCTGCCGGTCTTCATGCCGAGCTTCCCCTCCGCGATCCGGTCACGGATCGTCTTGGAGACCTCGCCTGACGTGGACAGGTCCTGGTTGAGATACGAGCCGACGGCGTTGTAGATGTCGAGCCCGGCCATGTCGAGCAGCTCCATGGGGCCGATCACGGCCAGCTTGTAGCCGATGCCCCAGCGGACGTTCAGATCCATCCCCTCCGGGTCGATGATGCCGCGGTCGACGAGGTCGAGGCACTCGCGAAGAATCGCGTAGAGGATGCGGTTCTCGACGAAGCCGGGCACCTCTTTCTCGACTACCGGGTGGTAGCCGAAGCGGCGGACCAGCTCGCACGCCTTGTCGACCACTCGCTGGTCGGTCTGCTCGCCCGGAATCACCTCGATCATCGGGATCAGGTGCGGCGGGTTCGACCAATGCATGCCGACGACTCGCTCGGGATGCTGGCAGACTGCCGCGATCTTCGTAATAGGGATACCGGAGGTGTTCGAGGCGAGTATCGCGTCTTCGGCCACGTGCTGTTCGAACTGGGGAAAGATCTCGTGCTTCAGCTCGAGCTTCTCCGGCACCGCCTCCACCACCAATTCGGCGCCGTCCAGCGCCGCAGCGAGCTCGGTCTCGAAACGCACCGACCCGCCGTCCTCCGTCGGCGCCTCCAGACGATCGAGAACACCTTCAGCCATCTGCACGCCGGCCTTGGCTCGCTCCAGCGCCTCGGCGCTCACGTCATAGAGCACCGTCTCGATTCCCGTCCGCGCCAGGACGGCACCCATCCCTGGGCCCATTGTCCCGGTGCCGATCACCGCTGCACGTCTTATCTCGGCCATAGTCCTTCCTCCTTCAGGTCCTGGATTCGCCGCCACACGCGCTCCGGCGTCAGCGGCAGCTCTGTCATAGGGACGCCTGCGTCGGCGACGGCTGTGGCGACAGCCGCCGTGACGGCGGCGAGAGACCCCTCGCCGCAGCCCTTGGCCCCATAGGGCCCTGGCCCG
>JAOUHF010000130.1 GCA_029865325.1 Thermoleophilia bacterium | reverse complement strand
GGCCAGCTACAGCGAATTCGGTGGCTCGTTCATCTACCCGATGGGCGACGAGCTCGTCACGGTCGGGTTCGTGGCGGGCCTCGAGGCGAAGGACGTCGAGTTCTCCGTCCATGACATCCTCCAGGAGTTCAAGACGCACCGGCTGGTTTGGAAGATCCTCCGCGGCGGCGAGCGGGTCGCGTGGGGTGCGAAGACGATCAGCGAAGGCGGATACCACTCGCTCCCGCGGCGGTTCAACGCGCCGGGTCTGCTGCTCGTGGGTGAGGGCGCCGGACTCGTCAACGTGCCTCGCCTCAAGGGAGTCCACTACGCGATCGAGTCGGGGCGGCTTGCTGCAGAAGCGGCGTTCAGCGCGCTTCAACGAGGTGAGGTCACGAGCCGCCTGGGAGCGCTCGACTCCTACGATGCGTCACTACGGAAGAGCCCGATGTGGAGCGAGTTGCACGAGGTGCGCAACATGCGCCAGGCCTTCGACAGGGGGTTCTTCGTCGGCGGTGCGCTCGCCAGCATGATGACCATGACGAAAGGGCGGATGCCGAACGGGCGCTTCCCCACGCACCCGAACTCCGCGGCGCCGCTCATTCGGACAGGACGAGCTTCGAGCTACCCCAAGCCGGATGGCAAGTACGTCTTCGACAAGCTCTCGTCGGTATTCGCCTCGGGCAATCGAACCAGGGACGACCAGCCGAACCATCTCAAGGTGACGACCCCGGTGCGGCGTCCGGTTGCCGAGGCATGGGAATGGATGTGCCCCGCGCACGTCTACGAGGTCGGCCGCGATCTCGGAGGCGGCATGGTGTCTGTCGAGATCACACCGTCGAACTGCGTTCAGTGCGGCGCGATAACGGCCAAGGGTGGCCAACTCACGCCGCCCGAGGGCGGCTCGGGCCCGGAGTACACGCTCACCTGAACCCCCTGGGTCTGACCCGGGGTCTGACCCCGGGGGTGAGGCAAGCGACCTCCGCGAGCTGAGCATTTCCAGGACTTCTGTGTAGATCCGGTCTCGAAGGCCGGGGTCAGACCCCCGGCCTGTCCCGAGCGGTCAGTTCCCGCGGCGCTCAGCCCACGCCCGCGCCATCGCCACGCGGTCGGCGAGCGATGGATGAGTACCCAGAAGGAGCTGAGCCCACGCGGGCGGGTCGGGATCACCGAGCCCCGTTTCCGAGAATCCGACCATGAGCCTCTCGAGTGACTCGGGGTCGCGCGTCACCTGGAGAGCTTTCCAGTCGGCCTCCGCTTCCATCCGCCGCGAGATCGTGTTCGCCAGCGGAGTCGTGACGAGTTGAAAGACGACCACCACGAGCAGGGCGAGCGGGACGGCCTCGGGGGCACCCATCCCTCCCCGCCGGCGGGTCGCGCGCATGAGAATCCAGGCGCCGGGGACCGCGAACATCGCGAACCAGGCGAGCCCCTCGGGGAGATGCCTCTGCGAATGATGCGCGAGCTCATGCGCGAGCACGACCCGCTGCTCGCCGTTCGAGAAGGGCTTCTGGAGCATCGTGTCCCAGAAGACCACGCGCCTCGTGGGGCCGAATCCGTAGGCGTACGCGTTTGCCTGGTCCGTGTCATTGCTGACTTCCTCCACGCGGATTGGGATCCTCGACAGCCCGAGCTCTCGTTCGTAGCGCCGCGCATCAGCAAGCAGCTGTTTGTCGCGAAGCGGATCGCTCGTGTAGTCGAGGTACGGCGCAACGAAGTTGAAGAGTCCCGCGATCGCCACGAAGACGGCCGCTCCGGGGAGCCACCAGCGCTCGCCGAGCCAGCGCGCCAGGCCCATCACGATCAGGAGTGCGAGACAGAGCGAGAGGAACTCGGCGGCGAGAATTGCCCAGTCCTCGACGATCCAGTCCAGATAACCCAGGTCGGACTGGTCGTATCGGCGGGTCCACCAATGGGCCGCGGCCCGAAACGGAAGCCCGACCAGCCAGGCGATTCCGAGCCCGAGCATCCCGAGCAGCATCCCCGTTCCGATCGGCCCGGCCGACGACTCCCGCGTGAACGATGCACCCCGTCGGGCGTAGATCCACAGTGTCGCCAGGAGCGCGACCTGCGCCAGGATCCAGACAACGTAGAAGAAGCGCTCGTAGCGTTGTGCGTCGTCGACGAGCTCGGCGCCGAACCTCTTGTCGACGTCAACGGCAGGAAATGTCAGGTCACCCGGAACGGCGGTCGGAAAGAGTAGAACGGCACCGACGACAAGACTTGCCGCGACGGCGAGGCCGACCGCTGCTTTCAGAACGCGTCTCCGGTGAACGCGAAGGGATCGGGCCAGTCGACCAGAGCCGGCGGCCGCCCTTCGAGCACCGGCGAGGCGCAGGGGTACCGATCCGTCAGCAAGCCGAGGTAGGCATACGCCTGAGCGTTGTAGCGAAGACACGAGGCACCGAGGTTGCGGAGACCCGCTGGCATCTCGCCTCGCGCGAGGGCGAACCACCATCCGAGGAGCCCGACCACGAACGCGACGCCGCCGAGCGCTCCGCCGAGGATGAGTGCGGGGATCGCGAGGAAGCCCCGAAAGAAGATCTTCCAGCGGCTCTGTGGTGCGGGCGGGTCGATCTCGACATCGATTCCGTACGAGCCGGCGCGGCCGGTAAACCCTGGGAAGCGACGGCCCACCACGTAGAGGAAGGCGATCACATGCGTCGTGTAGCGGACGTATGCCGCGAGGAATCGGTGGAGCGCCGCTGGAATTCGGCCTGCCGCGAGCCCGACGAACCACGCCGCCACTGCAGCGAAGAATGCGGCGACCGACCAGAGCGTCAACCAGACGATGTGGGGAATCACGAGGAACACTCGGAAGAGAATGGTCAAGCGCGGGCGTCCGAGGTCGTCCGTGACCACGATTCGGACGGGGTGCGCCGGCAGTTCTGCGTAAGGCTGCGCGAGCTCGGGGTCGGATGTGGGGTAGCGGGGAGAGAGCAGGAGCAGGTATCCGCCGGCTTGAGCTCCGTAGCCGATCGCAAACGCGGTCAGGTCTCGGAGTCCCCTCGGGGCGCTACCGCGGGCGAGAATGGCGAACCACGCGAGGAATGCGGCTGCCGACGCTACGCCGCCGGCGGAGACGAAGAACCACGCGGCTCGCTCATCTCCTCCGTTCGACCACTGCCAGGAGGACGACTGACCGGGGGACCCGCTCGAGAAGCCGCCCCCGAGTGCAGACGCGAGGAGCAAGGCCGGCAGCGCGAGAATCAGGCGGAAGAACCCGGCCCAGCGGCCTTGGCGCACGGGCGGGTCGATCTCCAAGTCCACGGAGTAGCCGGGCGCGCCCCGAAACCCCGGGTACGGATCTGCTGCGAGAAGGACGTACGACGCGACGTGCGTCGCGTATCGCACGTAGCCGGCGACGAAGTCGTGGAGGTTCTCTGGCGCCTTGCCTTCGATCAGGACGGCGAGCCAGAGGATGAAGGCAACCACGAACGCCGCGATTCCCCACAGCGTGAGCCAGATGAGGTGCGGGATGGCGAGAAAGAGCCGGAAGAAGACGGTGAGCCTGTTGCGGCCGAGATCGCCGTCCCGCACGACGAGTCGGATGGGGCGCGCTTCGGGGTCGACCGCCACGACTCCATTCTCCTGCACGCGGGGGTCGGACGCCGCTCGCCGCGTCAGCGGTCGAATCTGCGGACGTCGGCGCCCGCGAAGCTCGTCACCCACATCGAGCTGCCGATGCGGGCGAGGGCGAATGCCCCTGGCCCCGCGGGAAACGAGTCCACGACAGACCGGCCTGATGCCGCGACGCGATGGACGACCGAGTGCTGCTTGTCCGTGATCCAGACGAGGCCGTCGGCACCTCTCGCCGCGTCGGCGAGTGTGTCTCCGATTCGGAGCCGCGACAGCACCCTGCCGGTTCGCGCGTCGAGTCGGAGCACGGAGTCCGGGGCCGTGACCCAGAGGACGCCCCGGATGCAGTGCGGCCATTCCGGCATGGCCCCGACGGTGACGCGGCGGACGCGAAGAGTGGTCGGGTCGATTGAGGTGATTCGCCTTGCATTGCGTCCGTGGCCGATCCAGATCCGTCCGCCGCACGCGGCAAGCCCGGTGGGGTTCGCGGCGACGGGAACGGTGGCAACTGGCACGCCGCGCTCGGGGTCGATCTTTGTCACCGTGCCGTCGTCCCAGTTCGTCACCCAAACAAATCCGTCGGCGTGGAGGACGTCGAACGGCACAGCACCGACCTCGACGCGCTTGAGTTGGCCCTTGCTCCGGTCGACGCGTACGACTTCGCTCGCACCGTCGCGAGTTACCCACACGAACCGCGAGTCGACTGCGACCCTGCAGGCGGATTCTCCGATCGCGATCCGTCGCATGACTCGTCCGCGGGCGTTGATCTGGAGCAAGGTACCCGCGTTGTAGACCCCCACCCAGAGCGTGCCTTTTGCCGCGGTCGCTCCGCACGGAGCAGCGCCGGTGGGGACGATTCGCGCGACAGTCGGCTTCGGGGGTGACGACCACCCTCCGGCCGCAAGCGGTACGAGGCCGAGGGCCAGTACGAGCGCGAACTGGAAAATGCGGCTCACTCAAAGACCTTTATACGTATTTCCGGGAAGGCGGGAAGTACGATCGGTCGATGGAGCCGACCTCGATCCCGCGAGACGACATAGAACGGGCGGTCGGCGTGATCGCCGGCCGACTCCGCCGGACTCCTACTCTTTCGTGCGAAGACCTCGGGCCAAGACACTTTCTGAAGGCCGAGCTTCTTCAGCGCACCGGATCGTTCAAGCCGCGGGGAATGCTGACCAAGCTCGCCTCGCTCACAGACGAGGAGAAGGCCCGCGGGATCGTCACGTGGTCAGCGGGCAACGCAGCCCAAGGTGCTGCATTCGCCGCGGCGGAAAACGGAGTGGAGTGCAAGGTCTTCATGTGGGCCACTGCGAACCCACTCAAGGTCGCCGCCACGCGTGCCCTCGGGGCTGAGGTCGACCTCGGCGCGACAGGCCCGGCGGACGCCCACGAGCGGCTCCTCGAGTACATGGAACAGTCGGGGCGCACGTTTGTTCATCCCTTCGACGATCCCGTTCTCCAAGCGGGGCACGGAACGCTCGGGCTCGAGATCGTCGAGGACGTTCCCGACGTGGCGACCATCGTGGTTCCCGTCGGCGGAGGTGGCCTCATCGCCGGCGTCGCCTCGGCCGTCGACTGCACCGTCGTCGGCGTCGAGCCCGAAGGCGCCCCAACCCTGAGCGCCGCGCTCTCGGGGGGATCGCCCGTGCGAATCGAGCCGTCCTCCATCGCGGACGGGCTCAATGCGCCGTTCACGGGGAGC
>JAOUHF010000129.1 GCA_029865325.1 Thermoleophilia bacterium | reverse complement strand
GACGTGGACGGCTGGACGGGGAAGGTGGCGGCGGGCGTTCGGCCGGAGAAGATCACCCTCGGAGCAGGGGGAGGCGTGAACGAGCTTCCCGGGACGATCTCCGAGAGCGCGTACATCGGCGTCGCGACGCAGGTCGTCGTGCGCACCGGCGCGGGCATCGTCCACGTGTTCGCGCAGAACGTCGATGCCGGAGGGCGCGTGCCCCCTCCGGGAACCAACGTCATCTTGAGCTGGGCTCCGGAGTCCACCTTCGTGGTCGCCGCAGAGCAGCCAACGGGAGAGGAGACGACATGAATCCGCGGTTGACCAGGCAAGAGCTTCTGAGGCGCGGCGCCGCCGGCGGCGCGCTGCTGGCCTTCCCCTCGCTGCTCGCGGCGTGCGGAGGAGGCGGCGGCGACGAGTCGAGCGGCGAGCTGAAGGACGTTCTCAACTTCGCTAACTGGGAGCTCTACATCGACACCAAGAAGCCCACGACGCTCCAGCAGTTCACGGAGCAGACCGGGATAAAGGTCAACTACTACGAGGACATCGACGACAACGCGACGTACTTCGCGAAGGTACAGGGCCCGCTGCGGCAAGGGCAGGGAATCGACCGCGACATCTTCATCTTCACCGACAACTCGCGTTTCCCGAGCCTCCTCATCGACCAGGGCTGGGTGCAGCAGATCGACAAGAGCCTGATCCCGAACATGTCGAACCTCATCGACGCGCAGGCACATCCTCCGTTCGACCCGGATCGCGACTACTCCCTGCCGTGGTTCTCGGGTATGACCGGGATCGCGTGGAACAAGAAGCTCACGAAGCCGGTCACGACGATGGAGCAGTTCTTCACCGACCCGAGCTTGAAGGGCAAGGTGTCGATGCTGCTCGAGCTCGCCGACTCCGTGGGGCTGACGATGCTCTCAAACGGCGACGACCCGACGACGGTGACTTCCGAGACGTTCGACAAGGCGATGAGCACGATCGGGGACGCGGTCGACTCGGGGCAGATCAGGAAGTTCTACGGCAACAGCTACACCGGGCCGCTCGCGAACGGCGACCTCGCCGCGGCGATTGCCTGGTCCGGCGACGTGAAACAACTCCAGGCCGACAACCCCGACCTGGAGTGGAGCCTCCCCGAGTCGGGCGGGATGATCTGGACGGATAACATGCTCATCCCGACCGGCGGCAGCGTGCCCACGGCGTCGACGTACATGAACTTCGTCTACGACCCCGATATCGCCGCGCAAATCGCTCTCGGGGCGCCGTACATCTCGTCGGTCAATGGCGTTAAGGAGGCGGCGGAGAAGATCGACCCGGCGGCGGCCGACAACCCGTACATCTTCCCCTCGGAGGAGACGTTGTCGAACGTGTACCAGTACGACTCGGCGGCGCTCAACAACGACGACTTCATCACAACCTGGCAGGGGGTCACCGGCCAGTAGTCGAGACGAGACCCGGCCGATTCACGTGGGCACGTTCTTCCACCGTAACCGCGGCCTGACGCCGTACCTCCTGCTCCTGCCCGGGGTGCTGTGGCTCTCGCTGTTCTTCCTGGTGCCGCTCGGGTTCCTGGGGTACCAGTCGCTGCAGTCCGGGATCTACCCGAACTTCGAGTTCACCTGGGAGTTCTCGAACTTCTCGGATGCGTTCTCGAACTACCACGAACAGTTGTTCCGATCGTTTCTCTACGCCGGGATCGCGACGGCCGTGTGCCTCGTGCTCGCGTACCCCCTCGTGTACTGGATCGCGTTTCGCGCCGGGCCGTGGCGGAACCTCTTCCTCCTCGCCATCGTGGCGCCGTTCTTCGTGACGTACCTCGTACGTACGCTCGCCTGGCTCAATATCCTGGCCGACCAGGGTCCGGTCGTCGAATTGTTGCGCGATATCCATGTGCTCGGCGAGGACGGCCGCCTTCTCGCGACCACGTTCGCGGTCGTGTCGGGCATCGCCTACAACTTCTTCCCCTTCATGGCGCTGCCGATCTACGTCTCTCTCGAGCAGATCGACGAGAGGATGCTCGAGGCAGCGAAGGACCTCTATGCGTCGTCCACCCAGGCGTTTCTGCGCGTCACGCTCCCACTTTCGGCTCCGGGAATCGTCGCCGGCACGCTCCTGACGTTCATCCCGGCGGCCGGAGACTTCATCAACGCCGCGCTCCTCGGAACGCCGAAACAGAGCATGGTCGGGAACGTGATCCAGGCGAAGTTCCTCGAGTCGCTCGACTACCCGACCGCGGCGTCGCTGTCGTTCATCCTGATGGGGATCATCCTCGTCGGGCTCCTCGTCTACGCACGCGTCGTCGGCGCGGAGAGGCTCACCGGATGACCGCACTGGCCGAACCGGCTCGTTCCTCTCGGCTCGGGCTCGGCTCGCGCGCCTGGCGGTTCGCGAAGCTACACGCGCTCACGGTGTACGCCCTTGCCGTAGTGGTGTACCTCATGCTGCCGATCGCGGTCGTCATCCTGTTCTCGTTCAACGCCCCCAAGGGCCGGTTCAACTACGTCTGGCAGGGGTTCACGCTCGACAACTGGGTCAACTGGAACTCCATCCTCGGCATCCAGGATGCCGTCGTGACCTCCCTCGAGGTCGGGCTCCTTGCGACCGTCGTGGCAACCGTCCTCGGGACACTGATTGCGATGGCGATCGTGCGTCACCACTTCGTGGGGCGCTCGACGACGAACCTCATCGTCTTTCTCCCGATGTCGACGCCGGAGATCGTCCTCGGGGCCTCGCTCCTAACGCTCTTCCTCAATACGACTGCCGTCTTCCAGCTCGGATTCGTGACGATCTTCATCGCACACGTGATGTTCATCGTGAGCTTCGTCGTCGTCACCGTGAAGGCGCGTCTGATCGGCTTCGACCGTCATCTCGAGGAAGCGGCGATGGACCTCGGGGCGAACGAGCTCACGACGTTCCGCAAGGTCACCCTTCCGCTGATCGCGCCGGCGATGCTTGCCGCCTCCCTCCTCGGCTTCGCTCTCTCGATCGACGACTTCGTCATCACGTACCTCAATTCCGGCAGCACGCAGACATTTCCGATCTTCGTCTGGGGGGCAGCGCGTGTGAGCGTGCCGCCGCAGATCAACGTCGTCGCGAGCGCGATCTTCCTCATTGCCATCGCCCTCGCCCTTGGTAACGTCTTTTGGGAATACCGAAGCGCCAGACGAACCCAAGGAGCCACATGACCACCACGACACCGATACCGCTCGACCTCCAGAAAGCCGCAAAGGATCACCTCTGGATGCACTTCACCCGCATGGGGGGATTCGCAGCCGCGGACGTCCCGATCATCGTCCGCGGAGAAGGCTGCTACGTCGAGGACTCGCACGGCAAGCGCTACCTGGACGCGCTCGCGGGCCTCTTCTCCGTCAACGTTGGCTACTCCTTCGGCGAGGAGATCGGCCAGGCGGCGCTCGAGCAGATGCGCGAGCTGCCCTTCTATACGAACTGGACGTACGCACATCCGCGCGCGATCGAGCTCGCTGCTGAGCTCGCCTCCCTGGCACCCGGTGACCTGAACCGCGTCTTCTTCTGCTCCGGCGGCTCCGAAGCTGTCGAGTCAGCGTGGAAGCTCGCCCGGCAGTACTACCTGGCGCGCAGCCAGCGGAAGATGCAGATGGTTCTGGCCGAGCCCGAGACGCGGCACGACGAGCTCGTCGCGATGATGCACACACCTCCCAGGCGCTACAAGGCGATCGGGCGGCACCTCGCCTACCACGGGACGACGCTGGGGGCGCTCTCGATCAACGGAATCCCCGGGATCCGCGCTCCGTTCGAGCCGCTCATCCCAGAGGTGCGGCACGTCTCCAACACGAACTCCTACCACCGACCTTCCGACGAGACCGAGACGGAGTTCACGCGATTTCTCCTCAACGATCTCGAGGCGGCGATCTTGGCGATGGGGCCGGAGACCGTCTGTCTCGTGCACATGGAGCCGGTGCAGAACGCGGGTGGCTCCTTCACTCCGCCCGAGGGTTATTGGCGAGGCGTACGCGAGATCTGCGATCGCTACGACATCCTGCTCTCGGCAGACGAGGTGATCACGGGCTTCGGGCGGCTCGGCTACTGGTTCGGCTCCGAGCGCTACGACATCCGCCCGGACATCATCACGGCGGCGAAGGGGCTTTCCTCGTCGTACGCCGCGATCGGCGGTGTGATCGCGACCGACAAGGTCATCGAGCCGTTCCTCGACGCGACGTCCATGTTCTCGCATGGCATCACGTTCGGCGGACACCCGGTCATGTGCGCAATCGCCCTCAAGAACATCGAGATCATGAAGCGGGAGCAGATCATCGAACACGTCAGGGACAATGAGCAGGCGTTTCGCGCGACCCTCGCCCAGCTCCTCGACCTGCCGATCGTCGGTGACCTGCGCGGGGCCGGTTACTTCTACGCGCTCGAACTCGTCAAGGACAAGGACACGCGCGAAACCTTCTCGAGCGACGAGTGTGAAAAGCTCCTGCGCGGCTTTCTCTCCAACGCGCTCTTCGAAGCGGGCCTCATCTGCCGCGCGGACGACCGCGGCGACCCGGTGCTCCAGATCTCGCCCCCGCTCGTCGCGGGCCAGGCCGAGTTCGACGAGATCGTCGGAATCCTCGGCGAGGTCTTGACGGAAGCCGCGTCGCTCATGCGCTCGTAAGGACCGTGCACGTTCGCCCAGCGACGGTGCTCGACCGCGCTCCTGCGATCGACACGCTGGTGCGCCATCCTCGATGACCCCCTCGGCTTTGACGTGAGTGCGGAGACCGATCTTCCGGACGGCCCACATCTTTGGGGCATGTGGCGCCCCCGCCGAGGCGCTGTCTAGCGGTCGGCGCCTACGCCGCTGACGGCGTAGACCTGCCACTCTCCCGGCACGCCTTTGAGTGCGTGAGTACCGCGGTCGGAGAACTCGATTCCGGAGCCGACGACGAGGTCCTTGACCGTGCTCGAGGTCAACACCTCTCCCGGCTCGGCGAGCGACGCGACGCGAGCCCCGATGTGGACCGCGATGCCCTCGACTCCGGTTTCGGCGAGCTCGATCTCGCCCGTGTGGAGCCCTGCTCGGATCTCCAGCCCAAGCCCGCGCAAGGCTTCCCGGATTGCGGCAGCGCAACTGACGGCGCGTGCGGGGCCGTCGAACGTCGACAGCGTCCCGTCGCCCTCGACGCGAACCACTTTGCCGCGAGACCGGTCGAGCTCGGTGCGCACGAGCCGATGGTGCTCTGCCAGGAGCTCGGTCCAGCGCCGGTCGCCCAGCTCGGCGGCGCGTTCGGTCGAGCCCACGATGTCGGTGACCAGCACCGT
>JAOUHF010000128.1 GCA_029865325.1 Thermoleophilia bacterium | reverse complement strand
GCTTCGCCGGGCTGCCGCTCACATTCCTGAAGGAGTGGACAACGCCAGGTGGGGAAAGCACGAACGTCCCCGGCGTGGCGCAGACGATCTCGTCTCCCGTTCGGAACTCGAGCTTCCCCTCGAGGACCTAGAACGAGTCGCTGTGCCCGCGGTGCAGATGGGGCTGGACCTCGCCGCCGGGCTCGACCTCGAACTCGATCAGCGAGAGCTCTGGGCGAGCAGCTTCGACGACGTTCGTCCCGACCCGCTCGCCTTCGCCGAGACGCAGGACGATCGGTTTTTCCTAGCCGATCGCCTGCTCGACGAGGCGTTCCCAGTCATCCCAGGTCATGCCTGAGGCATGAAGTACGCCGAGTTGCACTGCCACTCGGCGTACTCGTTCCTCGACGGCGCGTCGCAGCCGGAGGAGCTGGCGGCACGCGCTGCCGAGCTTGGGTACGAGGCGCTCGCGCTCACCGACCACGACGGTGTCTACGGGTCGCTCGAGTTCGCGCACGCAGCGAAGGCGTTCGGCGTGCGGGCGATCACTGGCGCCGAGGTCACGCTCGACGGCGGGGCTCATATCACGTTGCTCGTCGAGAGTCGGCGCGGGTACGCGAATCTCTGCCGGCTACTCACTGCCTCACATACAGGAACCCGCCGGACTGGGAAAGAGGATCGCGATCCGCTCCCACCCTCCGTGCCGCCGGAGACGCTCGTCGAGCTCTCCGAAGGCCTCGTCTGCCTGTCGGGGTGCGCGCGTCGCGGGCTCGGGCTGCTCGACCCGAACGCCGCCGCACGGCTCGCCGGAGCGTTCGGCCGCGAGCGCTTCTTCGTCGAGCTCCAGCGACCTTTCGAGCGGGGGGACATGCGACGCGTCGCGCTTCTGCGCGATCTCGCAGAACACCTCGGCGTCGAGACGGTCGCGACCGGGGACATTCACGCTCACCATCCACGGCGCACGCTGCTCCAGGACGTGCTCGTCGCGATCCGTTGCCGAACCTCGCTCGAGGGGTGTGAACCGGAACGTCGCGGGAATCGCGAGAGCTTCTTGCGACCACCCGAGGAGATGCTCGAGCGCTTCTCCTTCGACCGCGCTGCAGGAGAGCGGAGCGCGATCGTCGCGGAGCGGCTCGAGTTCGATCTGACGGAGGAGCTCGGCTATCGCTATCCCGACTTCTCGGAAGGGAGCGAGCCGGCGATTCTGCAGCTCGCCGCGATCTGCCACTACTCGCTCGGAGAGCGCTATCCGCCCGTAGGGGCGACATATATGTCGCCCCTACAACGACAAGCGCTCGCGCGCCTCGAAGACGAGTTGAAGCTGATCGACGAGCTCGGGCTCGCCGGGTTCTTCCTCCTCCACCACGAGGTGCTCTCACTGGCGCGTGAGGCAGCGCGTGAGGTGCGCGGGACGGATTCCCCGAGGAGCTTTCTGCCACCGGGGCGCGGGCGGGGAAGCTCGGTCGGCTCGATCGTCTGCTACCTGACCGGCCTCTCTCACGTCGATCCGGTCTCGAACGAGCTCTCGCTCGGTCGCTTCCTGAACCGCGAGCTCGCCTCCGTACCGGACATCGACCTCGACTTCCCACGGGACATCCGCGAGAAGCTGATCGTCGCGGTCACAGAGCGCTACGGGCGCGAGCACGCAGCGCTCGTGGCGAGCTTCTCGACGTACCGCTCGCGCGGCGCGATTCGCGACGTCGGCAAGGCGCTCGGTCTCCCGTTCGCCGAGCTCGAGCGACTCGCCCGGCTGTCGGATGGCTGGGATGCGCGTCGGGTGGGGGAGGAGGTCGCGCGGCTACCAGATGGGGATCGGAAGCTCGAGTCTCGTCGCTGGCGTGCCTTTGCCTGGCTTGCAGGCGAGATCGCTGGGCTCCCACGACATATCTCGCAACATCCGGGCGGGATGATCGTCTCGACGCGCCCGCTGATCGAGCTTGTCCCCGTGCAACCGGCGGCGATGGCCGGCCGCCAGCTCTGCCAGTGGGACAAGGACTCCTGCGCCGATGCGGGCTTCCTCAAAATCGACCTGCTCGGCCTGGGGATGCTCTCCGCGGTCGAGGACTGTGTCGAGCAGATCGCGCGAACGCACGGCGAGGTGATCGATCTCTCGCGCATCCCCTTCGACGACAAAGACGTCTACGAGGACATCCAGCGCGCTGACACCGTGGGCGCGTTCCAGATCGAGAGTCGGGCGCAGATGCAGAGCCTGCTGCGGACGAAGCCGGAGAATCTCGACGACATCACCGTCCAGGTCGCGCTCGTCCGGCCTGGCCCGATCCAGGGGAAGGCAGTGCATCCCTATATCGATGCGCGGCAGCGGATCCGCGAAGACCCCTCGTACGTCTTCCCGGTCGATCACGAGCTTCTGCGCAAGCCGCTGCGTTCGACGTTTGGGGTCGTCGTCTTCCAGGATCAGGTCCTCGAGGTCGCGATCGCGCTTGCCGGCTTCACAGTCGGAGAGGCCGAGGGTCTGCGCCGCGCGATGAGCCGTAAGCGCAGTCACGACGCACTCGAGGCCTATCGTGGGCGATTCGTGGCGGGTGCGACGGAAAAGGGCGTCGACGCAGAGACGGCGGACTGTGTGTTCGACAAGCTCGTCGGCTTCTCCGGATTCGGCTTTCCAAAAGCACACGCAGCCGCGTTCGGGCTCCTCGCCTACCAGTCGCAGTGGCTCCGCCACTACTACCCGGCAGAGTTCCTGTGCGCACTTTTGAACGCGCAGCCCATGGGCTTCTACCCGCCTGCGACGCTCGTCCGCGACGCGCAGCGACATGGGGTGGAGGTGCGCCCGGCCGACGTCAATCTGAGCGCGGCCAGGTGTGTCCTCGAGGGCGTCGGCGTCCGTATGGGCATCTCCTACGTCACCTCGGTGGGGACAGACGAGGCAGAGGCGCTCGTCGAAGAGCGGGAAGCGAACGGGCCGTTCGCAGGCGTCGCGGATCTCGCCCGCCGCTCGCAGCTCTCCCGCGATGGGCTAGAGGCGCTCGTCAAAGGAGGCGCATGCGACAACTTCTGTCGTCGGCGCCGAGACCTCCTCTGGGAGCTCGGGCTCGTCTTCCGGGAGCAGTCGGTGCCGGGAACGGGGGGAGAGGCGAAGCAGTTGCCGCTCTCGCTCGAGCCGACGACCGAGACGCCGGCGCTCCGCGACCTGACGCGCTGGGAGCGCATGCTCGCGGACTACCGGCACACGGGAATGTCGGTCGGCGCGCACCCGCTCGCGCTCCTACGTTCACACCTACCGGCGGGAACGCTCTCGAGCGCGGAGCTCCAAGAGCAGCGGCACGGCCGCAGGGTGGCAGTGGCGGGTATGACGATCGCGCGTCAGCGACCGTCGACCGCCCACGGGATCGTCTTCATGCTCCTCGAGGACGAGCACGGGCAGGTGAACCTGATCGTGCCGCCTCCCGTCTACGAGCGGCACCGGGCAACGGTTCGCGCCGAGCCGCTCGTCCTCGCGCGCGGCCGGTACGAGCGGGTGGGAGAGAACCGGAACGTGCTCGTCTCGGAGATCGAGTCGCTCGGCCTGCTCGCGCGCCGCGTCGCCGACGACGACACGGTATGGGAGTCACTCCCGCGGCCGCATTCATTCGGCCGCCGTTGAAGTTGACGCCGGGCAAGCATCGGGGGAACCATCCTCTGGGCTCGAGTTCGACGACCGGGAGCCGCGGCCCTCAAGGGCGTTCCCGGCGAGTGGCGGCTCTTCGCCGTCACCTCTTAACGCATAGGCGCTCCAACGTGAACGCAGTCTCGACGAGGGCGAGGTGAGTGAACGCTTGCGGAAAGTTTCCGACGAGTCGCCTGCGCTCCGGGTCGTATTCCTCCGAGATCAGGCCGAGGTCGTTTCGGAGGGAGAGCAGGCGATCATAGAGCTCGAGCGCCTCGTCTCGACGCCCCTGCTGCGCGAGTACTGCGACCAGCCAGAACGAGCACGGGAGGAAGACTCCCTCGCCGGGAGGGAGCCCGTCGACGTCGACGTTCTCCTCGTCCGCCCGGTAGCGCTCGACAAAGCCGTCGCGCAGGAGATCCCGCTCGATGGCCTGGACGGTGCCGACGACGCGCGGGTCTGTTGCAGGCAGGAATCCGACGAGCGGGATCAGGAGCAAGCTGGCGTCGAGCCGATCCGAGCCGTACGACTGCACGAACGTGCCGCGCTCTGCGTCGTAGCCGGAACGAAGGACGTCGGCTCGAATGGCGTCGCGGGTAACGCGCCAGCGGTCGACCGGGCCTTCACGGCCAAAGCGCTCGATCGTCTTCACGGCCCGGTCGAAGGCCACCCACGCCATGACTTTCGAGTGCGTGAAGTGCCGGCGAGGACCTCGAACCTCCCAGATCCCTTCGTCCTCCTGTCGCCAGCCGGACTCGAGCCAGTCGAAGATCTTCTTCGTCAGCGCCCACGCATCGTCCGAGGCCTCGAGGCCCCTGGCTCGCGCCCTGTACAGCGCCTCGACGACCTCACCATAGACGTCGAGCTGCAGTTGATTCGATGCGCCGTTGCCGATGCGCACCGGCCGTGAGCCCTCGTAACCGGTTAGCCAGGGCAGCTCGAGCTCCGGGAGGCGGCGCTCGCCGGCGACGCCGTACATGATCTGGACGTCCTCGGGCGAGCCTGCGATCGCGCGGAGGAGCCAGTCTCGCCACGCTCCCGCTTCCTGCGTGTAGCCGGCGCGCACGAGCGCCAGCAGCGTGAGCGTCGCGTCACGGAGCCAGCAGTAGCGGTAGTCCCAGTTGCGCACGCCGCCGAGAGCTTCCGGGAGTGACGTGGTGGGCGCCGCCACGATCCCGCCGGTCGGCGCGTAGGTCAGCGCCTTGAGGGTGAGCAGCGAGCGGTGCACCGCGTCGTGCCAGCGGCCGGTGTGCGTGCAGTGGCCGGCCCACTCGTCCCAGTACGACACCGTCTCGGCGAGAGCCGTCTCCGCGTCGAGCGCGCTCGGAGCGGACTCGCTCGACCGGAACCAGGTCAGTACGAAGGGAACCCGATTCCCTTCCGCGACCGTGAACGAGGCGTGGGTGCTGAGGTTGCGCCCTTCGAGCTCGACAGGCGTACGGAGCGAGACTGCATCCGGTCCGGCGATGGCGAGGAGCGTGCCCCCGTCGAGGCTTCGCGCCCAGGGAACGATCGATCCGTAGTCGAAGCGGATGGTGAGCTCCATACGCATCTCGACCCGCCCCCGCAGGCCTTGGACAATGCGAACGACGTCCGGCCTCGTATCCCGAGGAGGCATGAAGTCGATCAGCCGGACGGCGCCCCCGGGAGCCTCGAAGTCAGTCTCGAGAACGAGCGTGTCGCCGTGATA
>JAOUHF010000127.1 GCA_029865325.1 Thermoleophilia bacterium | reverse complement strand
TGACGCAACGACGGCGACCGCGACACCGCGGACGGCACCCCACATGTCGCGCGTCGAGACGTAGCGCCACCAGCGGTTGTAGAAGCCGAAGGCCACGAAGACCGGAAGCGTGATGCCGATCACGAGTACGACGACCTCCCAGTCCAGGTAGCGCTGGTAGCGGCGCGGCGGCTCGCCGTCCCATCGCACATACCAGGCGAGCACCCACGCGGTCGCAATCAGCGCAGCGTCGACGGCGACCTGCCAGAGACGGTGCCTATTGACCGGAGAGCGCACAGCTACGCGGGAACGCCGACGGCCGTGCGCACAGCCTCGACGACGCGCTCCTGCACGTCGGACCCAATGCAACCCCACATCGGCAAAGCCAGGTTCTCGGCGGCCATCCGCTCGGTCTCGGGGAGCGAGCCGCGCTCGTATCCGAGGAAGGCGAGCGCCGGCTGCAAATGGAGCGGCGTGACGTAGTACGACGCTGACGCTATTCCGGCCTCCGCAAGGACGGGCGCGATGCCGGCGCGGCGCGAGGAACGGACCACATACATGTGGTACACGTGGCCCGGCTCGTCCGCCGGCAGCTCCACTGACTCACCGAGGCCGAGCCCTGCATAGCGTGCCGCCGCCTCTCGTCGTCCGGCATTCCAACCGGTGAGGCGAGGGAGGAAGACCCGCAGCATGGCAGCCTGAACCGCGTCGAGACGTGAGTTCATCCCGACGAGTTCGAACGTGGTCTTGTCGCGCGATCCGTGGAAGCGGAGCATCCTCACGCGCTCGGCAACACCATCGTCCAGGCACGTCACGAGCCCGCCGTCGCCCAGAGCGAAGAGATTCTTGGTCGGAAAGAAGCTGAACGTCGAGCAGATACCGGTGGTGGCCACGCCTTCGGCGCCGAACGCCTGGGCGGCGTCCTCGATTACCGGGAGCCCGAACGCCGAGAGCTCCTTCAACGGGGCAGGCCGGCCGAAGAGGTGGACGGCCATGATCGCTTTGGTTCGAGGCGTGATCCGCGCTGCGACGTCCTCCGGATCGAGGTTGAGCGTGACGGGGTCGATGTCGGCGAATACGGGCGTTGCGCCGGCACGAACGATCGCCTCAGCAGTGGCGTAGAACGTGAACGCGGGGCAGATCACCTCGTCGCCCGGTCCGATCTCGAGAGCCTCTAGCGCAATGACGAGCGCGTCGGTTCCGTTCGCGACGCCGATCGCATGCGGAACCCCGAGGAACGCGGCCGCCTCCCGCTCGAACGCCTCCACTTCCGGTCCGAAGATGAAGCGACCAGACTCGAGAACGGACGAAAAGCGCTCTTCGAGCTCGGGAATGAGCGGCGCGTACTGTGCCTTTACGTCAACGAGGGGAATCGACTGATTCACGGCGCGAGTGTAGCTCCGGCAGAGCCTTCCCCTGGTTTCTCAGCCGGCGGAGGACTCCTCGCCGAGGCGCTTGCCACGGCGGCGCCGGTACCGCAGACCAAGCCAGACCACACCCACGCCGATTGCCGCGGCGACGACGTACTCGACATACCTGAAGGCGTAGTGGAAGTCCTCCCAGCTCTCGCCCACCGCGTACCCGATGCCCGCGAAGGCGAAGCACCAGATCGCCGAGCCGGCCAGCGTGAGCAGCGTGTAGCGGACGAACGGTGTCTCCATCACGCCCGCGGGTATCGAGACGAATGACCGCACGACGGGCGTCAGGCGACCGAGAAAGACAGCCCAGTCCTCCCAGCGCTCGAACCAGCGCTCGGCACGGTCCAGCTTCTCCGTGTCCAGATGGAGCCAGCGACCGTGTCGCTCGACGTACGGACGTCCTCCGTAGAGCCCGATCGCCCAGCCGCCCATGGCCCCGAGTGTGTATCCGATCGTGCCGGCCAGTGCCATCGCGATATACGCAGGGAAGCCCTGGTCGATCGTCTGGCCGAAGAGAACGACGTCTTGGCCGGCGAAGGCCCCGGCTGCCACTGCGCCCGCGTACACCATCACGACCTCGCTCGCGGCCGGGAAGACGGCGTCGATGAACATGAGGAGGAAGACCGCATACAGGCCGTAGTCACCGATCGCCGAGGTGATGGCGTCGGTGATCCCGCTGAGGATCGACGCGACGAACACGGCCGGACTCTAGTCGTGGAGCTGGCTGCGCTAACCCTTGGCGATGCGCCGCACGCTCAGGGGCTGAGATAGCGTGACCGCGCCGAACTCGTTCGTGGCCGTGACCTTTACCACATAGCGGCCGCCCCCGACCTGCTTTCCCCAGTTCGCCCGGCCGTTCCAGCTCACGGTCTGCTGGCCGGGCTCCAGCTTCTGATTCACGACCGTGCGCACGAGGATCCCCTCGGTCGTCTCGACCGTCACCTTCACGCGAGCAACACGCGCTTGCGTCCACTGAATCGACGCGTTCCGGCCCGAAGGCGGGAGCAGTAGCCGGCTCGGCGAGACGCGCAGGAAGCCGAGCGTCGAGTTGACGGCGAAGCGTTGTGTTGCCGTGGAGCTCAGGCCTTGGTCGTCGATCGATGTCACCGTGAACGTCCAGCGACCCTCGGCAGGCGGGAGCGGCTCGACGGGCTCAGGCGCCGGCTCGCCCTCGGGCGGCGGAGGCGGGAGCGGTGGGATCGGCGGGAAGGCGACCTCATACGTGCCGGGCTCACGCCCTCCTGACTCCTGGGCTGCCACCGTTCGGTCCGGCGCGGTGAGCGTGACGGTGACAGTCGACGGCCGCACGACCTTGAACGAGAGCGACTGAACCTCGGCGATTCCGTCTCCGTTCGGCGAGACCACGGCTTCGGTCGGCGGCGGCGCGTACACCCCGTAGTACTGAAGCATGAGTGCCGTCGAGATCGCCCGCTCCTTGCCGTCGGATGGTGAGTTCAGCACGGTGCCCTCGAAGGCAAGGGTCGACGACCCACCGCCGTCGAGCGCCATTCCGCGCACGGCTCCGAGTCGCACCAGCGCAAGGGCAAGCTCGAAGTTCGTCATCCCGACCGAATAACCGGGTTGCCGCCCGTCGGTCGTGACGAGAAGAACGCTCCCGTCGGCGCGCTGCCCCACCGCGCTGCGCGGCCCGCGAGGTACGAGCTGGGAGGTCGTGAACGCCTCGTTCGACCGATACACAGGTGCACCGTCGCGCACGAGTACTGGTCCACCGCCAATTGCATCCGCGACGGTCGCCCATTCCGGCTGGAGGATGAGCCTCAGCGTAATCGTCGTTCCCGGTTGGGCTTCGGCCTGCAACTTCGCCGCCGCAGCCCCACGGGCAACCAGCACGGCCGTTCCGGGCCCAAGCGCCACGCGGCCGTTCTGGGAGGTGGCGGTGACAGGGGCGAGCAAATCGGCGTTGGGGGTCGCTGCCGAGAACGGCGCGAGTGTCACGGCGAACGATCCGGCTATCCGCGGGGTCGCCGTTCCCCAGTCGGAGGTGAAGAGCGACATCCCGTTCGTGCCCGGCGCTTTGTTCAGAAAGTTCAGAGCGCGCCGCTGGCCGGTTCCGCGCCAGGTGCCCAGGAAGCGCACCTTGCGAACATCGAGCAGTCCATCGAGCGTGATTCCCGTACTCGACCGAGACGAGTTCGGCGGAGTCGCGAGAACACCGTCCCGGAGGAGGATTCCGCTCGGTCGACCGTCTGCGAGAGAGAAGAAGTCACCGTTCACGCCCACTGATGTTGCTTGGGTCGTCAGCCGCCGCTGCATCGCCGAAACGGTCTCCCGCAGGACGACCGAGTCGTTCGAGAGCACCGGCTGGAGCCGATAGAGCCCGACGGGCCTCGGCCCTCTGACGATGTGCAGCGCGACTGGGCCGTGCGGAGTGAACTGAACGCCGGTCTCGTACGTCACACCGGGGAGGAGTTGCGTCGTCTCCGCGGCTGCTGCCGGAGACAACACGCCCGCGACGGCAAGAGCGGCGAGCGCAGAGGCGACGAGAAGGCGGAGCACGGCCTGTCGAGGGTACCGAACGCGACAAGGTGATTTGCAGGCGTTTACAGGATCCGAATAGCCTGCAGGCGTGCCGCGCTCGGTCTTCGTCGCGCTCATCGCGATTCTCGCGCTCGCCCCCGACGCTCACGCGCACGCTCCAGCCACGGCGATCGGCCGGGCTGTGGAGGCATTCGGCCAGGTCTCCGTCTCCTACGATCCCCGACCGGTCGTCAGCGACGTCGAGGCCGGTGGCTTCCCTCAGATTGTCGGGTCGAACCCCAAGGTTGCCTTCATGCCCGCATCCGCCTCGAGCGAGATCGTCGGTGGACCTGACACCGTTGTCGCGGAGATCGCGCGCGAAGCCGACCTCGCTCGCACGCTCGTCGTCCTCGTCGGCGCGGAGCTCGGCGCCTGGAGCGACGAGATCGGCGCCAATCGTCTCGCCTAACTCATTGCTGGCACACGGACGGACACGCCAGGGACGTCGGCAGCCGCCGCCGGGTCGCTCGTCCGCACGGAGCCCGTCGACTCGGCTACGCGTGGGGCTGGATCGGGGCGGCGCTGCTGGGCTTCGCAGTGGTAGTGCTCGTCGCCTTCGACCGGATCACGAGACGCACAAAGTAAGAAGCGCCGCGGCTACGAAGCGGCCGCCTTTCGGCGTCTTCGCGCGACCGGATTCCGTTCTGGGCAAGGACTAGCCGAAGACCTTGACCTCGCGGTACAGCGTGTCGCGCTGAACCGGAGTCTTCCCCATCGCCTTGATCAGGTGGACGAGCTCGTCGGTCGTCGTGCGGTGGGTGGTACCTGCCGCCGAGACGACGTTCTCCTCGATCATCACCGAGCCCATGTCGTCCGCGCCGAAGCCGAGGGCGACCTGGCCCACTTTCATGCCCTGGGTCACCCACGACGACTGGATGTGGGGCACATTGTCGAGATAGATCCGGGAAACAGCCTGCGTCAGGAGGTAGTCGAAAGAGGTCGGGCGCTCGTCGTCGGACACGAGGTCTTCGAGGCGGTTGCCGTCCCGCTGGAACGTCCACGAGATGAAGGCGCGGAAGCCGTGGGTCTCGTCCTGCAGCTCGCGGATGCGGCGCATGTGCTCGACTCGCTCCTCGAGCGTCTCGACGTGCCCGTACATCATCGTCGCAGTCGTCGACATCCCGAGCCGGTGAGCCTGCCGCATGACGTCGAGCCACTCGTCCGACTTCGTCTTCTTGGGAGCGATGATCCGGCGCACGCGATCGACGAGGATCTCCGCGCCGCCGCCCGGCACGGAATCGAGGCCCGCATCGCGCAGGCGGGTGAGGGTCTCCGGGACCGTGAGCTTCGAGCGCCGCGCGATGTGCTGGATCTCCGGGGGAGAGAGCGCGTGCAGGTGGATCTTGTAGCGCGTCTTGATCGAGCGAAAGAGGT
>JAOUHF010000037.1 GCA_029865325.1 Thermoleophilia bacterium | reverse complement strand
ACGCGCGCTCGCGCGCGCGATCTCGCTTGTCGAGGACGGCGACCCGCTCGCCTACCCTCTCGTTCGCGAGCTCTATGCCGAGACCGGCAACGCCGCCGTGATCGGCGTCACCGGCCCCCCCGGTGTCGGCAAGTCGAGTCTCATTGCCGCGCTCGTCTCACACGTGCGCGACCAGGGTCGGACGGTGGGCGTCGTTTCCGTCGATCCGTCGAGCCCTTTCTCCCGCGGCGCCCTTCTCGGCGACCGGATCCGGCTCTCCGACCACTTCCTCGACCCGGACGTCTACATCCGATCCATGGGAACGCGCGGGCACCTCGGGGGGCTCGCGGAGGCAACCCTTCAGGCAGTGCTGCTCCTCGACGCGTCTCGGAAGGACATCGTGTTCGTGGAGACAGTGGGCGCGGGTCAGAGCGAGGTCGAGGTCACCGGGATCGCCGACACCGTGCTGCTCGTCCTCATGCCCGGCTCGGGCGACTCCGTGCAGGCGCTCAAGGCGGGGATCATGGAGATACCGGATGTGATCGCGATCAACAAGATGGATCATGCGGCTGCGAAGACGATGCTCAACGAGGTGCGCTCGATCGTCGGGCTCGCCGAGCCTGAACGACGCCCCGTGATCCTGCTGACCGAGGCCCTTCGCGGCGAGAACGTGCCCGAGCTGTGGACGGCGCTCGAGGAGCACCGCGCGGCGCTCGTGAGTGACGGCCGGCTCGAGGAGAGGCGACGACGCAATCTCGCTGCCGAGGTGTTCGCAGCCGCGTCGAGTCGCGCCAAGAAGCATCTCGAGGCCGCGGTCGCCGACGACCCCGATCTTCAGCGCCTCCTGGTCGCCGTCCAGCAGCGCGAGCTCGATCCCCTCAGCGCGGTCCGCCAGATACTGGAGGAGGTGTTCAAGCTCGATGGCTCCGACGATCGCTGACATTCGAGCCGCTCGTCGGCGGCTCTCAGGCGTCGCGCGTGAGACACCGCTCTATCCGACCGAGACGTTCTCCCGACTCTCGGGGCGATCGGTCTTCCTCAAGGCCGAGAACCTGCAGCGCACGGGGTCGTTCAAGATCCGCGGCGCGTACAACACCATCGCGACGCTCGGCGAGGCGGAGCGCCAGGCGGGTGTGGTCGCGGCGAGCGCGGGGAATCACGGCCAGGCCGTCGCTTGGGCTGCGCGTGAGGCCGGGATCCCCGCCACGATCTTCATGCCCCAGGACGCGCCAATGGCGAAGGTCGAGGCGACCCGATCGTACGGCGGCGCTACGGAGCTCATGGGAGAGGGCTTCGAGGACGCCGTCGCGGCTGCTCATGCGCACGTCGAGCGCACGGGCGCGACTCTGGTGCACGCATTCGAGGACGAACGTGTCATCGCGGGGCAAGGGACGATTGGCCTGGAGCTCGCCGAGCAGGCCCCCGACGCGGAGACCGTTCTTGTCCCGATCGGCGGCGGGGGGCTTGCCGCCGGGATCGCACTGGCGTTGAAGGAGCTTCGCCCGGACGTCCGAGTCGTGGGCATCATTTGCCAGCCCGGGTACACGATCGCTGATGGGATAGCGGTGAAGCACCGCGGTGAACTTGCGTCGTTGATCCTCGACCGCTTTCTCGACGAAACGGTGTCCGTCTCGGACGACGAGATCTCCGAGGCTCTCGTCCTGTGTGTCGAGCGCACGAAGTTCCTCGTGGAGGGAGCCGGTGCGGTCGGTCTCGCGGCTCTCCTGGCGGGCCGGGTGCCGGGATCGGGATCCGTGGCCGTCGTGCTCTCGGGCGGGAACATCGACGCGACGACCCTCATCTCGGTGCTTCGGCATGGTCTCACACAGTCGGGGCGCTTCCTCGCCTTGCGCCTGCTCATTCCGGACCGGCCCGGCGAGCTGCGCAAGATTCTCGACCTGATCGCGCGCGGCCGCGGAAACGTCGTCTCTGTCGACCACCACCGCGAGGGAAGGACGACCAGCGCGCTTCAGACCGAGATCGAGCTCGTCATCTCCACCCGCGACGAGGCTCACTGCCAGGAACTTCTCGAGCTGATTCGCTCGGCTGGCCATACGGTCGAGCGCGTCGGCCCTCCGTCATAGACTCGCGCGATGGGTGCTTGTCCGTCCTGCGGGTTCGAGAACGCCGACGCCGCGAAGTTCTGCCCCGAGTGCGGAGCTGCGCTGACCGAGGCCTCTTCGCGCCCAGAGGAGCGCAAGGTCGTGACGGTGCTCTTCACCGATCTCGTCGGCTCGACGGCGCGAGCGGAGACGAGCGACCCGGAGGACGTCCGTGCCCTGCTCCGCGTGTACCACGAGCGCGCCCGCGGCGAGCTCGAGAGCTACGGCGGGACGGTGGAGAAGTTCATCGGGGACGCCGTGGTGGCCGTCTTCGGTGCGCCTACGGCTCACGAAGACGATCCCGAGCGGGCCGTGCGCGCCGCGTTTGCGGTGCGCGAGGCGGTGGAGCGGCTGAACGAGGAGAAGCCGGGCCGCGACCTCCATGTGCGCATCGCCGTCAACACCGGGGAAGCGCTCGTCTCACTCGATGCATCGCCTGCTGCCGGAGATGCGATGGTCGCAGGAGATGTGGTGAACACTGCAGCCCGGCTCCAATCTGCCGCGCCGGTCGACGGCATTCTCGTGGGGGAGCAGACCTACCGTGCTACCGAGCGGGTGATCGTCTATCGGGACGCGGATCCTGTCGACGCAAAGGGCAAGGCCGAGCCCGTAGCGGTGTGGGAGGCGGTCGAGGCGCGCTCGCGGCTCGGTGTCGACCTCGGCGGCGCCGGACGCGCGCCTCTCGTCGGACGAGATGAGGAGCTCGGACTTCTCGTCGACGTTCTCGACCGTGCACGGCACGAGCGCTCGACGCAGCTCGTGACGCTCGTCGGCGTCCCCGGGATCGGAAAGAGCAGACTCCTGTACGAGCTCGGGCGTGTCGCTGACGAGGACGACGAGCTCATCACGTGGCGCCAGGGGCGCTCGCTCCCGTACGGCGAAGGCGTCTCCTACTGGGCTCTCGGCGAGATCGTCAAGGCGCAGGCTGGGATCCTCGAGTCGGACGAGCGGGAAGTCGCCGAGGCCAAGCTCGCTAGAGCCGTCGTCGTACTCGAGGACGAGGGAGAGAGATCCTGGGTCCTGCGACATCTGGGACCCCTCGTCGGCCTGGCGGGAGATCGCAGCGGCGAGCGTCAGGGCGAGGCATTCGCAGCCTGGCGTCGCTTTCTCGAAGCTGTGGCCGCCGGCGGGTCGACCGTGCTCGTGTTCGAGGACCTGCACTGGGCTGACGACGGCATGCTCGAGTTCCTCGTCGGGCTCATCGAGTGGATCGAAGGAGTGCCGCTCCTCGTCGTCTGCACCGCTCGCCCGGAGCTCCTCGATCGCCGTCCCGAGTGGGGAGGGCGAGCGCAGAACGCGACCCTGGTCTCGCTGACGCCGCTCGGCGAGGGAGAAACCGTCGAGCTCATCCATGCACTTCTCGACCGTCCGCTGGTCGACGCGGAGACCCAGCAGGTGCTCGTGGAGCGGGCAGCAGGGAACCCGCTGTACGCGGAGGAGTTCGTTCGGATGCTCGAGGCGGGCGGCACCGTCGGAGCCCAGCTTCCGGAGACGGTGCAGGGCATCGTCGCGGCTCGCATCGACCTGCTGCCTCCGGAGGAGAAGGAGCTTCTCCAACACGCCTCCGTGCTCGGAAAGGTCTTCTGGTCGGACGCGCTCGCCGCGCTCGGAGAAGGTGATCCATGGCAGCTGACGGGAATGCTGCGTTCGCTCGAGCGGAAGGAGTTCATCCACCGTGAGCAGCGCTCGGCCGTAGCTGGCGCAACCCAGCACGCGTTCGTGCACGCGCTCGTTCGGGACACGGCGTACGGCCAGCTCCCCCGCGCCAACCGGGCAGCGCGGCATCTGGCTGCGGCGGACTGGATCGAGTCGCTTCCCGCGGACCGTGCCGAAGATCGCGCGGAGACGCTCGCCCACCACTACCTGACGGCGATCGAGCTGCTACAGGCTGCGGGAGAGGACACGACGGCGCTCGGCGCACGAGCCGTCGGCGCGTTGCAGGAGGCTGGCGAGCGTTCACTCGCTCTCGGCGCGTTCTCCGCGGCCGCTCGCTTCCTTGGGCGAGCGCTCGAGCTCCTCCCCAACGGCGAGGAGCCCACGCCGGAGCTTCTCTTCGCCGCGGGACGGGCATTCGGGTTCGTCGGGCGAGAAGGTGACGAGCTCGAGCGGGCGGCCGCCTCGTTTGAAGCCGTTGGCGAGTTCGAGCGCGCCGCTGAAGCGATCATCGTTGCCGGTCAGCACGGCTGGTACACGGCCGGAACGGCGGGTGCACACATTTGGCTCGAGCGTGCCGTCGAGCTCCTCGAAGGGCGACCGCCGTCCCGGGCAAAGGCGCTCGTGCTTGCCGAGCAGGGACGGCAGGCGATGCTGTCGTACCAGTACGAGACGGCCCTAAGGCTGACCGCAGAGGCGATCGCTCTGGCTCGCGAGATCGGAGACGACGAAATTCGCGCTGACGTCCTAGTCACTCGAGGATCATGTCTCGTCAACACTGGAGGCGGTCGTGTTGGTCGGAAGCTGATCGAAGAGGGGATCGAGTTGGTCGGCGGCCGGGGTCGCGTCGCAGCGCGCGGCTACACGAACCTCGGTGTGGCGCTGCTCGTACTTGGAGACCTGCGCTCGTCGACGGCGGTGCTCGAGGCAGCGCTCGCGCGAGCCGAACGGGAAGGGGACGACGCCAATGCCTGGTTCATACGCGGCAATCTCCTCGGCTCCCGCTATGACGAAGGTGACTGGGACGAGGCACTCGCGCTCGGCGATCTCCTACTCGACGCCCCAACCGCGTTTCGGTACCAGTCATTCTCCGTACACGGCCTCAGGTCGTACGTGCTCAATGCGCGCGGCGATCGGGATGAGGCGCGATGGGAGATGAACCGGTCAATTGAGCTTGCGCGCGAGATAGACGACGCGCAGGCGGTGATTCCCGCCGTCATCGGCGCGTCGCGAATCGCTCGGCGACAGGGTTTCTCCGAGGACGCTGCGAAGACGCTCGTCGAGGCGGTCGAGTTGCTCTCTGACAGCGAGTCCGTCGGCGACCCTCAGCATGCGCACGTTGAAATCGTCTCGGAGCTTGTTGCCACGGATCATCTCGACGTCGCGAAGGTCTTCACCGAGCGACTGCCCGATGTTCCTTGGCGTGAGGCCTGCAGAGCCATCGTGCGGCGAGAGTACGCCGTCGCGGCCGACGTGCTCGAATCGATGGGATGCCGCCCGCTGGAGGCCGATCTTCGACTTTGGGCCGCGCAATCACTTGCGGTCGAGGGCTGGCTCAGCGAAGCCGAGCGCCAGCTCGAGCTCGCGCGGGCCTTCTACCGCAGCGTCGGCGCGACCGCGTACCTGCGCGAGGCCGACGAGATCCTCGCGGCCGCGAGCTAACTGCCGCAGCGGCGGAACTCGACGGTTGGCTTGCCGGCTGCCATCCAGCTGGTGATACCGCCGTTCCAGACCGGATGCGCGTCGAACCCGCGCGCCGCAAGGATGCTCGCCGCGATCGCCGCCCGCGGGCCTGTCTCGCAGATCGTCACGATCCGCGCATCGCGCGGAAGATCCGATTCGCCGAGCACGAGCAGCCGGTACGGGATATTGCGACTGCCGGCGATGTAGCCCGTGTCGCGCTCGTCCTTCTCGCGAACATCGATCAGCTCCGCGCCGTCCGCGAGCAGGCCGTCCAACTCGTCGTCGGAAACGAGTCCTAGTGTTTCCGATCCGCCTCCGAGGACGTATCCGACGATCTCGAGCAGGCCGACCGAGCGGAGCGAGCGAGTCGCCTGCGTTGCTTCGCTCTCGTCGGACGCGGAGACGACGATCGCGCCCGCCTCGAGCACGAAGGCCGCCCTCGTCGAGAAGCTGGTACCTCTTACAGGGACGCTCAGAGCACTTTTGAAGTGGCCTCCCGCGAAGGCCTCGACAGGCCTGACGTCGAGCACCTGTACGCCGGCCGGCGGTGCGGGAAGCTCCTGTGGCTCGGGTTGCGCGCCGACGAACGGCCCGCGGTTCATCTCCACGATTCGCTCCATATTCGGGGGTCGCGGTGCGCTGATCGCAGCAGACTCGGCGATGAACAGTGCGACGTCGTCGTGCGCCAGCGCCGGGTTGAAGCGGCGCTCGAAGCCGATCGTCGTGGAGGCCTTCGAGCTCATCGCCTTGCCGCAGAGCGATCCGGCGATATGACCCGGGTAGACCTCGACGCCGTCTCCTAGCTCGACGAGCCGCCGGAGCGAGTGGAACAGTTCCGCGGCACCCTCCCGCGCAGCGATTGCGAGATCCGGTCGGGCCGCGTCGCCGACGAAGAGTGAATCACCGGTGAGCACGAGCCAGGGATCGGGGCTGCGTGAGCGGTCGCTCACGGCAAAGCAACAGTGCTCCGGCCGGTGCCCGGGCGTATGGATGCATCGCAGCACGACTTGGCCGACCGCGATCTCGTCTCCATCCTCGAGCGGGTCGTGCGGATACTCCGCCGCGGCTGCGGGGTGCACGCTCACCGGAACGCCGTGCTCCAAGGCGAAGCGCCCGTGACCTGAAACGTGGTCTGCGTGCGTGTGCGTCTCGATCGTCCTGACGATCCGCACCTCTCGCCGCTCGGCCTCTTCGAGGTACTGCTCGATCGCGAAGGCCGGGTCGACCACGACGGCGGCTCCCGAGTCCGCATCGCCGACCAGGTACGACGCGCAACCGAGAGCGTCATCGACGAATTGCGTGAAGATCACGACGTCCGACCGTAGCAGCGGCCTCCGCTATCTCTCTTGAAGTGTTCGTCGGCGCCAGGCCAGCACGACCACAGCCATCACCATGAGCATGCCGAGCAGTGCGACGACGACTGCCAGCGCGACGTTCTGCGAGGGGCTCGCGGCACCGGGCACCACCGTGAGGGCCACGGGCCAGCGAACGACCTCGCCTCCCCCGTACCCCTCTTCGGCCTGGAGCGCGACCGCTCCCGGACTCCTGTCCGCCTTGAGGACGACGCCGAAGGTCGTCGTGGACCCTGCGGCGATGGAGCCGCCGGTCCACGTCGCCGTCGAGCCGTCGATCGTCGCGCTCCAGCCCTCGCCTCCGTGCGCATGCCGGATCTCGAAGCCGGTTGGAACTGTGACGGCGAAGCTGGTCATGGGCTTCTCGCGCTCGTTCGGGAACGTGAGGTTGATCGAGCCCGAGCCTCCCGATGGAAGGAAGGCAGGGTAGGCGATGACGTGCGCTGCAGCCGGTGCGGTGAGGGCGAGCGCGACGACCGCTGCAGCCGCGAGCGATCGACGAAGCAGGCCTCGCTCCTACAGACCGAGATGGCGGGCGATGACCATCCGCTGCACCTCGTTCGTACCCTCGCCGATCTCCAGGATCTTCTGGTCGCGGTAAAGACGCGAGATCGCCGACTCCTCCATGTAGCCGAAGCCGCCATGGATCTGGAGCGCCGCGCTCGCGACCCGGCTCGAGAGCTCGCCTGTGTAGAGCTTCGCCATCGCGGCCTCGCGCGCGAACGCGCGACCATGGTCCTTCAGCCAGGCAGCCTTGTAGACGAGCGCCCGCCCGGCCTCGATCTCGGTCGCCATGTCTGCGAGCTTGAATCGAATCGCCTGGAAGCTGGCGATCGGCTTGCCGAACTGCTCGCGCTCCTTGGCGTAGGCGTAGGCCAGGTCGTACGCGCCCTGTGCGAGACCGACGCCCATCGCGGCGACGGAGATGCGGCCCCCGTCGAGGATCTCCAGGAACTGGCGGAAGCCGGCTCCCCGCTCCCCGAGGAGGTTGCCCTCGGGAACGGTGCAGTCCTCGAACGAGAGCTCGCGGGTGTCGGAAGCCCGCCAGCCGAGCTTCTTCATCGGCGCCGAGATCACATAGCCCGGAGTCCCGTTCTCGACGACGATGTTCGAGATCTCGTCACCGGTTCGCGCGGTGATGGTGACTCCCCAGGTGATGTCGGTACCGGCATTGGTGATGAAGAGCTTCGAGCCCGAGATCACCCATGACCCATCACGCAACTCGGCCGTGGTGCGCGTCGCGCCGGCATCGGAGCCGGCGTCCGGCTCGGTGAGGCCAAAGGCGGCGAGTCGTCTCCCAGTCGCAAGGTCGGGAAGCCACCGGCGCTTCTGCTCCTCCGTACCGTAAAGCAGGATCGGCATCGTCCCGAGCGACGTGTGCGCGGCCATCGTGATCGCCACTGACGAGTCGATTCGCGTCAGCTCCTCGATCGCGATCGCGTACGACACGATGTCCCCGCCGGCGCCTCCGTACTCCTCCGGTATCGGAAGCCCCATGAGACCGAGCTCGGCCAGCTCGGAGACGAGCTCGTACGGAAAGCGGCCCTCGAGGTCGAGCGCCGCGGCAATGGGCTCGATGCGTTCACGCGCGAACGTTCGGACGGTGTCGCGTACGAGCTCCTGCTCGGAGGTGAGGTCGAAGTCCACGCGCGCGGATGGTATCGGCGCGGTAGGCTCAAGCCCGTTCCAGCGAGAGGAGAGACAGACGATGGCAAGCGTTCAGGAGTACTTCGACGGTCTCGCGGCGCGGGTGCCCGCGGATCGCATCGCCGGCATGAACAACACGTACGTCTTCGACATCGAGGGCGCCGGAGCATGGACCGTCGCGATTGCAGATGGTGCGATCGAGGTCACGGAAGGGATCAGCGAGGCGGACTGCACGTTCTCGGCGACCGAGGAGAGCTTCGAAAAGATCGTCGCGGGTGAACAGAACCCGACGACGGCGTACATGACGGGGAAGCTCAAGATCAAGGGCGACATGGGAGCCGCCATGAAGCTCCAGAAGATCTTCTGACCCAGCCGAATTTCGAATCGAGAGACCGCGGATGACATTACTCGTCCGATTCCTCGTCCTCTGGGGCATCAATGTTCTGGCGCTGATCGTCGTCGACTGGATGTTCGACAGCGTGACGATCGGTCGCTGGGGGTCGCTGTTGCTGGGGGCCTTCGTGCTCACGATCGGCAACACGATCCTGAAGCCGATTCTCGCGATCCTCACGCTCCCGCTGATCATCGTCACCTTCGGGCTGGCCTACTTCGCGCTCAACGTTCTCATGCTTGCGCTCGCTGAGTGGGTCGCCCCGGACTTCTCGATCAGCGGGTTCTGGACCTACGTCGGGGCCGCGATCGTCGTGTGGCTGGTGAACGTCACCGTGGGATGGCTGCTCGACCGGGCACGCGGTTAGCCGGCCGCGCCGGAGTAGGGGCGGGCGGACGTCAACCCTACGACTCGAGCTCGACGAGCAGCGCGCCGCTGGCCACGCGATCGCCTGCGGCGACGTGTACGAGCTTCACGGTTCCCTCGAAGGGCGAATGGACGGGGATCTCCATCTTCATCGCCTCGAGGATGACAAGCGGCTGCCGGGCGCGTACGTCGTCGCCGGGCTCGACCTCGATCCGGATCACCGTTCCCGGCATGGGCGCGGTGACCGTGCTCTCTCCATGCACGGGACCGTGACGGTGCGACTCGAGATCGACGTCGGGAGGCACCGCGGGCGGTGGCGAGGGGAGGTTGAGACGCCACGGTGTGCGCCAAGGAGCCGGGGTATGGCGGAGCGGCAATGGCGAAAGCGGCGGATGTTCGGTGAGGAATGCGGTCGTCACCTCGCCGGCGCGCACGACCGGATGGGAGGCCAGCCAGCGTAGGAACGTGAGGTTCGTCGTGATCCCGACAACCTCGGTTTCGTCGAGAGCGGCGGCGAGGATCTCGAGGGCCTCGTCGCGATCGCGCCCGTGAGCGATCAGCTTCGCGATCATCGGATCGTACGAGAGACCGACCTCGTCTCCCTCCTCGACGCCGGCGTCCGCGCGAACGTTTCCCTGAGCACCTTGTAACACGTTGTTGCTTGGCAGTCGGAGCCGCTCGATGTGCCCGGTCTGAGGGAGGAATTTCCTTGGATCCTCGGCATAGAGCCGAACCTCGACCGCGTGCCCTTCGGCCTTGTAACAAGTTGTTACAAGGCGCTCGCCCTCGGCGATCCGGATCTGGCGCTCGATGAGATCGAGGCCGGTGACAGCTTCGGTCACGGGATGCTCGACCTGGATCCGACCGTTCAGCTCGAGGAAGAAGAACTCGTCGCCGTCCAGGACGAACTCGACGGTTCCGGCGCTTCTGTATCCGATCGCCTTTCCGAATGCGACTGCCGCTTCGAACAGCTGTGTACGTACGCCCTCGGCGAGTGCAGGAGCCGGCGATTCCTCGAGCACCTTCTGATGGCGCCGCTGCACGGAGCAATCGCGCTCGCCAACGGCCACGACCGTTCCGTATGCGTCTGCGAGCAGCTGCACCTCGATGTGGCGCGGCCGCTCGAGGTACCGCTCGCAGTAGAGGGTCCCGTCGCCAAACGCTCCCTTGGCCTCCCGCTCGGCGGCCGCACGCGCGTCCTCGAGCTCGACCTTGGACCGAACGACACGCATCCCGCGACCCCCGCCGCCTGCCGCGGCCTTGACCAGCAGGGGAAAGCCGATCTCGTCGGGCGTGCCGTCGGGCAGAACAGGGACTCCCGCCTCCCGTGCGATTCGCTTGGCCGCAAGCTTGTCGCCGCCCAACCGAAGTGCCTCCGGCGAAGGCCCGATCCACGTGAGCCCGGCGGCTTCGACCGCCTCGGCGAAGTCGCCGCTCTCTGCGAGGAAGCCGTATCCCGGATGAATTGCATCCGCGCCGACCTCTTTCGCCGCTCGAATCTGCGCGTCCGCCTGGAGGTAGCTCACGATCTCGAAGGTGGCGTCAGCGGAACGTGCGTGAAGCGACGCCGTGTCGTCGGGCGCCGCAACGGCAACGGTCTTGATCCCGAGGTCGCGGCACGTGCGGAAGATTCGAAGCGCGATCTCTCCGCGATTGGCGACGAGCAGCTTTCGCATTGCCACTTGGGCAGCTTATGGACGGCCGCGCTTCAGTATCCTGCCGGCCGTGCGTGCGTTCGGACTCCGGCTGCTCCTCGCGTTGGGCGCAAACGCTGTCGCGTTCATCATTTGCGCCGCTCTGCTCGACGGGTTCGATATCGGAGGGGCGGACTTGGTTTGGGCGGTCGTCATCTTCTCGCTCGTCAACTGGCTCGTCCCGATCATCGCGCTCACCGCGCTCAGGCGTCGGAGTGCAGCGTCCCTCGGCCTGATTCTGCTCCTCGCGAACGCGGCGACCCTGCTCATCACCGACTGGCTCTCGGACGGCATCGACATCTCAGGCGCCGGGACGCTGATCATCGCGACGATCATCATCTGGATCGTCAACTTGGCGATCGATTTCATACCGGGGCCCTGGCGACGCCAGCGTCTTGCGCGAAAGGCCTGAGGTCTAGCTCTCGTTCTCGAGCCAGCCGGGAGGGCGGCGCTCGAGAAACGCCTTGAGTCCGTCCTGTCCTTCGGCACTCGTGCGCCGAGCTGCCGCGATGTGTGCCGTGGCGACTCCCTGCGGTCGCTCGGACACGAGCCGCTTGGCCTCGCGCACCGCCTCGGGGCCCCCGGACAAGATGTCCCGCACAAGCGCTTCGGTCGTTAGGCCGGCGTCCTCGGAGACCTCCTGTATGAGGCCGAGGCGCAGCGCCAGTCCTGCGTCGAAGCGCTCGCCCGTGAGGAAATATCGCCGGGCCGCGGCGCCGATCTTCGGGAGGACGAACGGGGAGATCACGGCCGGGATGATCCCGAGTCGCACCTCGGTGAATCCGAACACCGCATCCGGCCAGGCCACCGCGATGTCGGCGCACGCCACGAGACCCGAGCCACCCCCGAGTGCGTACCCGTGGACGCAGCAGACGACGGGCGCCGGACAGGTGTCGACCGCTTCCAGCATGCGATAGAGGCGCATCGCATCCTCGACGTTCTCGTCGTACGAGAGGTCGATCGAGGCGCGCTGCCACTCGATGTCCGCTCCTGCACAGAAGCTCGACCCCTCCCCCGAGAGCACCACCGCCCGTGCGTCACCGACGTCAGCGAACGCCTCTGTGAGCTCCGCGATGAGATCGGCGTCGAACGCGTTTCGGCGCTCGGGCTTGGCAAGCGTTATGCGCAGGACGTGCCCGTCACGCTCGATCTTCAGCGCGCTCATGCCTCGCAGCCTAATGAGGTCGGATCTCTGGGGCCTGACCCCGTAGAGTCAGCCCATGCTGAAAGGCGCTCTAGCGGCATCGGTTACACCGCTCGCCGAGCACGGAAGTGCGCTCGACGAGGAGGCCTTCACGCCGCTCGTCGACTTCTTCGCCCGAGCAGGACTCGATGGAATCCTCGCCCTCGGTACGGCGGGGGAGGGGATCCTGCTCCGCCCGGAAGAGCGTCGCCGCGTCGCCGACCTCTTCCTACAGGCCTCCGACCTGCGGCTACAAGTTGCCGTGCACTGCGGGGCTCAGACGACTGCAGACACGGTCGCCTTGTCGATGCACGCAGCCGAAGTGGGCGCGGACGCCGTCGTCGTCATCGGACCGCCGTACTTCGCGCTCGACGAGAAGGCGCAGTACGCGCACTTCCTCGCCGCGGCAACGGCGTGCGCGCCGGTGCCTTTCTATGTCTACGAGTTCGCGGCGACGACCGGGTACGCGGTGGCTCCGGCCGTCCTCGAACGCCTTCGGGACAACGCGTCGAATGTCGTCGGGCTCAAGGTGTCGGACACCCCGTTCGATCGCTTCGAACGCTACCTCCTGCCCGGGTTCGACATCTTCGTCGGCCCGGAGGCGCTGATCACGGAAGGCATGGCACGCGGCGCGATCGGAGCCGTGTCGGCGCTTGCGTCGGCGTTCCCCTCGAAGGTCGCTGCAGTTGTTCAGGACCCGACCCTCGAAGGTGCTGCACACCTTGGGGAGCTTCGCGCGTTCGTCGAGCATTTCCCGCGGCAGGCGGCACTCAAGCGACTGCTCGGACGACAGGGCGTGCCCGTGCGCGAGGACGTACGGGCGCCCCTTCGCGGCCTCACCGTCGAGGAGCGCGACGAGCTCGACGCCTGGGCCGAGACCGTCCTCTTCTAGATGACGTCGAACTCCTCGTAGACGTCCGGATCCGCGCCGATGAGGTCCTGCGCCCACCCGAGCGCTTCCGGCAGCTCGTCGCCAAAGACGATCACCCCGAATCGCTCTGTCGCGTCGTTCCAGATCCACTCGCTCGGGGGCTCGAGCTCGGTCACGCCCTCTCGTAGTTGCTCGATCGTCGCCTCGGAGTCGAGCAGGTTCCAGATGAGGACGCGGACGACCATCTACATCCGGAAGATGCCGAACGTCGTCTCCGGCACGGGAGCGTTGGTCGCTGCCGCCAGGCCGAAGGCGAGCACGCGTCGCGTGTCGAGCGGGTCGATGATCCCGTCGTCCCAAAGCCGTGCTGTCGAGTAGTAAGGATTGCCCTCGGTCTCATATGTCGCCTGGATCTCGTCCGGATCCGCATCGCCGACCATCGTCAGCACGGTCGCCGCCTGCTCGCCGCCCATGACAGAAATCCTTGCGTTCGGCCACATCCACAGCTGGCGCGGCTCGTACGCGCGCCCGCACATCGCGTAGTTGCCGGCGCCGAACGACCCCCCGACGACGATCGTGAACTTGGGAACCTCCGCGCACGCGACCGCCATGACGAGCTTCGCGCCGTCGCGTGCGATGCCGCCCTCCTCGTACTCCTTCCCGACCATGAAGCCGGTGATGTTCTGCAGGAAGACGAGCGGGATCTTGCGCTTGCACGCGAGCTCGATGAAGTGGGCCCCCTTCTGGGACGACTCCGCGAAGAGAATCCCCTGGTTCGCGAGAATCGCGACGGGATAGCCCTCGATGCGCGCGAAGCCGCACACGAGCGTCTCGCCGTAGAGCTCCTTGAACTCCTGGAACCGCGAGCCGTCGACGATCCGTCCGATCAGCTCGCGTGCGTCCAGCTCGTGCTTGAAGTCCTCCGGGACGAGGCCGTAGAGATCCGCCGCGTCGAGCGCGGGGGGCTCCGGCGAGGCAAGCTCCCAGGGCGAGGGAGGAGGAGGATGGAGATGACGGACGATCTCGCGCGCAATCGCGAGCGCGTGCTCGTCGGAGGTCGCGTAGTGATCCGCGACTCCGGAGCGACGTGCGTGCACGTCTGCACCTCCCAGCTCCTCAGCGGTCACGTCCTGACCGGTCGCCGCCTTCACGAGCGGCGGGCCGCCAATGAAGATCGTCCCGGTTCCGCGGACGATCACCGTCTCGTCCGACATCGCAGGCACGTAGGCGCCCCCTGCAGTGCATGAGCCCATGACAACCGCGATCTGCGGGATCCCGAGCGCCGACAGACGCGCCTGGTTGAAGAAGATCCGGCCGAAGTGGTCGCGGTCGGGGAAGACCTCGGCCTGGAGCGGCAGGAACGCGCCGCCCGAGTCGACGAGATAGATGCAAGGGAGGCGGTTCTGGCGGGCGATCTCCTGTGCGCGGAGGTGCTTCTTCACGGTCAGCGGGTAGTACGAGCCGCCTTTCACCGTTGCGTCGTTCGCGACCACGATGCACTGGCGGCCCTCGACGACCCCGATCCCGGTCACGATCCCAGCCGACGGCGCGTCGTTGCCGTAGAGCTCCCACGCTGCGAGCGCGTTCAGCTCGAGGAACGCGGTGCCAGGGTCGACGAGTCGGTCGATTCGCTCCCGCGCGGTCAGCTTCCCGCGCGAGCGGTGACGTTCGACCGCCTTCTCGCCACCACCCCGTGCGATCAGAGCCGTGCGGTCGCGCAAATCGGCGACGAGAGTCTCCATTCGCTCCTTGCGGGCCTCGAAGGCCTCGTCGCGAACGACCTGCGTCGTGAGCACCCCCATCGGCCGCTGAGCCTACCGCTTGCCCCTCCGGCCGGTATCGGCGAGACTCTTGGAACCGCTGTTTGGAAACCGCCGAGAGGAGCGCGAGATGTCAGACCAGGTCAAGTACCTCCTCGAAGAGGGGCGCCTGCCCGAGGCTTGGTACAACATCGTGGCCGACCTGCCGGCTCCGCCTCCGCCGGTACTTCATCCGGGCACCGGCCAGCCCGTCGGGCCCGACGACCTCGCTCCGCTCTTCCCGATGGAAATCATCATGCAGGAGGTCTCCACCGACCGGTTCATCACGATCCCGGAGGACGTCCGGTCGATCTACCGACAGTGGAGGCCCACGCCGCTCTACCGGGCCCGCCGTCTTGAAGCCGCGCTCGGCACACCGGCGCGCATCTACTACAAGTACGAAGGAGTCTCGCCGACCGGCTCGCACAAGCCGAACACGGCGGTGGCGCAGGCCTACTACAACAAGCAGGAAGGTGTCCGGCGCCTCACGACGGAGACCGGGGCCGGCCAGTGGGGCTCGGCGCTCGCGTTCGCCGGCGGGATCTTCGGCCTCGAGGTCGACATCTACATGGTCAAAGTCTCGTACGACCAGAAGCCGTATCGGCGCGCGCTGATCGAAGCGTTCGGCGGCCGCGTCGTCGCGAGCCCGTCCGAGGAGACGAACGCTGGCCGCTCGATCCTCGCCGAGCACCCGGACTCGACGGGGAGTCTCGGGATCGCCATCTCCGAGGCCGTCGAGGCCGCCGCGCCGCACGAGGACACGAAGTATTCGCTCGGCTCGGTTCTCAACCACGTGCTCATGCATCAGACCGTGATCGGCGAAGAAGCGCAGATGCAGATGGACGAGGCCGAGGACCACCCCGACATCCTCATCGCTTGCACCGGTGGCGGCTCGAACTTCTCCGGGCTCACGTTCCCGTTCATCGGCCGAGCGCTTCGCGAGGAGGCGCGCATGCGTGTGATCGCGGTCGAGCCGGCCGCATGCCCGAGCCTGACGAAGGGCATGTACGCATTCGACTTCGGTGACACGGCGCATCTCACACCGCTCGTGAAGATGCACACGCTCGGCTCGACGTTCATCCCGCCGCCATTCCACTCCGGGGGCCTGCGCTATCACGGGATGGCGCCGCTCGTGAGCCATCTCCACGAGTTGGGGCTGATCGAGGCGCGCTCCTACACGCAGACCGAGGTCTTCGCAGCCGGGGTCGAGTTCGCGCGCGTCGAGGGGATTCTCCCGGCTCCCGAGGCGAACCACGCCGTGAAGGCCGCGATCGACGAGGCCGTCCGCTGCCGCGAGGAGGGCGTCTCGCAGGCGATTCTCTTCAACCTCTGCGGACATGGCCACTTCGACATGGGCGCGTACATCGACTACTTCGCGGGCTCACTCGAGGATCACGCGTACTCGGAGGAAGACGTCGCGATGGCGTTGGCCGGGCTCCCATCGGTCGCCGTTTAGCGCGAGAGCGGCCGGCTCTACCCGTCCCGAAGTGTGAAGTCGAACGGGATCGCGCCGCCGTGTGGATCGAGGCGGTACTTGTCGGGCTCCCGGCGGTCGAACACCCGCGTTGGGAAGTTGATCACGGCGGCTTCCGTCACGCCTGTGTTCTGGTCCGCGTGCCAGACGCCGGGAGGAATCGCGAGCAGGCCCGGGGCTTCGTCTGCGAAGTGGATCTGGTTCACCACCTCGAACGTCGGCGAGTCTCGACGACCGTCGTACAGAACGACGCGAAGCCGGCCTGAGGCGAGGAGATAGCGGTCGGTCTGGAGCTCGTGCATTCCCCAGCCCTTGATCCGCCCGGGTAGAACCGAGAACCGATAGGCGTAGACGATCGGGTCACTCCAAAAGGCGTCGCGCGTGTCCACCACCTCGAGAAGCGACCCTCGGTGGTCGACTTGGATCGGCCCAAGCCGCCGCAGCATGACTCCTTCGATCGTGACGTCCAGGCGGCGGCCCTCTGCGTCAACTGTGGGACGATCCCGCGTCGCCTTCGGAACGATGCTCGGCCCTGGCTGGTCTTTTGTCATGGCATGAGTATCTCAGTGTGTATCAACGCACATGTGGGCTACGGGAGGATTCGCTTGGCGAGACCGGAACAACGCGCTCAACTCATGACAGTCGTAGCGCCGCTCCGGTCGTACGACGCCGAGACGTACTCCGATGGGAGCCAGGTCGAAGTCTTCCGGCGGTTGGATCTCGTCGGTCCGGTCTCGCCCGAGCTCGTTCTCGTCGATCCCGAGCTCGCGGTCCACGCACGGGCACTTCTCCCCGATCTCAGCATTTCGCGGCCGCCCACGCGGCGCGAGCGTGAGACGCCGGCGCGAAGCGCGACGTACTCAGTTCCGGGCAGGCGGACGATTCCGTGGAAACTCGTGTTGGCGTGCGTCGCCGTGACGGCCGCAGCACTCGGCCTCGGCGTGTGGACGAACATTGGGGGTCACGATGCCGACTTGTCTCCGAAGCCGCCCGCGGCGGCCGGGCCGACGTTCTTCTCGACGCCCCCCATCGAACCCGACCTCTCGCCCGATGCGATAGCCGCGGTGGAGGAGGAAGCGCGCCGAAAGCCACGTTCTGCCCTGGCGCGGGAAGCTCTGGGAGTCGCGTACTTTCGACTCGGTCGGTGGGAGGACGCCGAAGCGGAGTTCCGGACTCTCGTCCTACTCTCCCCGTCCGACGACTTCGCCCACTATGCGCTCGGTCGTACGCTCGCGAAGCAGGGCCACCAGTGGGAGGCAGCGCGTCAGTTCAAACTGGCGGGGTCTCTCTCTGACGGCGGAACCTCGTCGGGCGATCCTCTGCCGCCAGGCTAGATCTCCACCTCGGGCCTGCCTCGCCTCAGCTCGATGGCGTGGCCCGCCATTGTGGATCGGCGCGCGTCGAGAATCACCGCGTGCCTCCTGCACAGTGACGATTTACAGGGGCGACAGGACTCGAACCTGCGACCTACGGTTTTGGAGACCGCCGCTCTACCAACTGAGCTACGCCCCTGGGTTGCGGAGGCGAATGGTACCGGGGCCTGGAGTGGCAACATCACGGCATGCAGCGGCGGCTTCTCGGGATTCTCTTTGCGGCCCTGGCTGCGGGTCTAGCGCTCGTCGCCGTGTTCTCGGCACTCGAGGGCGGGGGCGCCTGGGTCATCGCGCTGGCGTCTGCGGCACTCGCCTCTTGGCTGGCCGACCTCGCACGGCGAGCACTAATGCGCAAACGAGCCTGAGGAGTCCGCATCCCCGCGGCGTATTCTCTCCCCGTGGCTGCGGTGGACGAGACCCAGGTGCTTTGGTTGGAGTTCCGAAAGTCCGGAGACCAGGCTCTCCGCGATCGGCTCATCCTGACCTACGCGCCGCTCGTGAAGTTCGTCGCCGGACGGGTCGGGGCGAGCCTGCCGTCCCACGTCGACGAGCAGGATCTCGTGTCGTACGGCTTGCTCGGTCTGATCGGGGCGATCGAGCGGTTCGACCCCAGCCGAGAGATCAAGTTCGAGACCTTCGCGATGGCGCGCATCCGCGGCGCGATCATCGACGAGTTGCGCTCGCTCGACTGGGTGCCTCGCTCGGTGCGAACCCGTGCTCGGCAGATCGAGCGGGCGATAGCCGCACTGGAGAAGGAGCTGATGCGCGCTCCGACCGACGAGGAGATTGCAAAGAAGCTGGGAGTGACGGGCGACGAGCTCGAGGACAGCCTGCACGAGATCTCCCGCACGTCCGTGGCCGCGCTCGACGAGCTCTGGTCGCCTTCTGGAACGGGCGACCAGGTATCTCTCATCGACACGATCGAGGATGAGCTTGGGCCGGATCCCGAGGCGTCGCTCGAGCTGACCGAGGTGAAGGAGGCGCTCGCCGAGGCCATCTCCGACCTCCCGGAACGAGAGAAGCTCGTGGTGACGCTCTACTACTACGAGGAGCTGACTCTCCGCGAGATCGGGGAAGTCCTCGGAGTCACCGAGTCGCGCGTCTCGCAGCTGCATACGAAGGCGATCCTGCGCCTGAAAGCGCATCTCTCGGGCGCGCAGCGCGAGCCGGCCGAGACGTAGCCGCGTAGCGGTGTTCCTGCCGCTGACTAAGCTTGCGTTCGAACCGAACTAGAGGAGGACGAGAAGCCCATGCCCGAGCCCGCCAAGATTCGCAACGTCGCTGTCGTCGGCCACCGCGGGACGGGGAAGACGTCGCTGGTCGAGGCGATCCTGTTCCAGTCGGGGGCGATCAACCGGCTCGGCACGGTTGAGGCGGGCACCACCGTCTCGGACTCCGACGAGGACGAACACAAGCGCCAGCTCTCGATCGCGATGTCGATCGAGCACGCGACGTGGCAGGACCGCAAGCTCAACCTGATCGACGTGCCCGGCGACCCGAGTTTCCAGGGTGAGTTGCGTACCGCAGCCCGCGTCGTCGAGGGTGCGCTCATCACCGTCTCGGGCGTAATGGGCCTCGAGGTCGGGACGGCTCGTGCGTGGAACCTCGCGTCCGAGCTCGGCCTCGCGCGCGTCGTCTTCGTGAACATGCTCGATCGCGAGCGCGCCGACTTCTTCCGGACCCTGGAGCAGCTCCGCTCCCAGTTCTCGCCGCAGTGCGTCGCCGTGCACATCCCGATCGGGTCCGAGCACGAGCTGACTGGGATCGTGGACGTACTTCACATGTGCGCGTACACGAGCCCCGAGGGCGGCAAGGAGGGCGAGCCGGGCCGGATCCCGGACGAGATGTCCGACGTCGTCGCCGAGTACCGCGAGAAGCTCCTCGACGCTGTCGTCGAGACAGACGAGGGGCTCATGGAGCGCTACCTTGACGGCCAGGAGCTCGACGCCCGCGAGGTGGCGGCCGCGCTCAAGGCGGCCGTGACGAACGGCGATGTGTATCCGGTCGCGTGCGGCGTGGCGACGAAGAACCTCGGCACGCACGCACTCCTCGACCTCCTCGTCGAGGGCGTGCCATCTCCAGCGAAGAAGGGCTCATCGATTGATGTCGACGGCGCCTCCACGGCGATCTTCGTCTTCAAGACGGTGGCCGACCCGTTCGCAGGCCGAATCAACCTCTTCCGCGTGCTGAAGGGCACGATCACACACGAGACGACGCTCGTGAATCTCCGCGGCAAGGGGAAGGAGCGGCTCGGCTCGCTCCTCGAGCTGCAGGGGAAGGAGCACAAGCCCGCGCTCGACTTCGGTGAGGGCGACATCGGCTCGGTGGCGAAGCTCAAAGAGGCACAGACGGGCGACCTGCTCGTGGACAAGGAAGTCCAGGTAGAGGTGCCCAACTTCGGGTTCCCGGAGCCGGTCATGAGCTTCGCGATTACGCCGAAGTCGAAGGGCGAGGAGGAGAAAGTCGCATCGGCGATCCGACGCCTCGCAGAGGAGGATCAGACGTTGCACCTGCGCCGCGACCAGCAGACGGGCGAGGAGATTCTCTCCGGGATGAGCCAGATGCACGTCGAGGTCGCGCTCGACCGCGCGAAGCGGCGTTTCGGCGTCGACATCGAGCTGCATCCGCCTCGTGTTCCATACCGCGAGACGATTCGCCGGGAGGCGCGTGCGCACGGCCGTTACAAGAAGCAGACGGGCGGCCGCGGGCAGTTCGGCGATTGTCACATCGTCGTCTCCCCGACCGACGAGGGCTACGAGTTCGTGGACAGGATCGTCGGTGGTGTCATTCCGCAGAGCTTCCGGCCCGCAGTGAACAAGGGGATCCAGGAGGCGATGCACCACGGAGAGCTCGCGGGTGCGCCCGTGCAAGGCGTGAAGGTCGAGCTGGTCGACGGCTCGTACCACACGGTCGACTCGTCGGAGATGGCGTTCAAGATCGCCGGCTCGATGGCGTGGAAGGACGCGTACATGAACGCCGATCCGGTGCTCCTCGAGCCGATCATGGAGCTCGAGGTCACGGTTCCCGACGAGGCGGTTGGGGCGGTGAACGGCGACCTCAACTCACGTCGCGGTCGCCTCCAGGGGATGGAGCCCGTGAGCGGGATGACCACCATCCGGGCAGAGGTGCCGATGGCGGAGCTCCTCACGTATGCGCAATCGCTCACGTCGATGACCGGCGGGCGCGGCGACTACTCGATGCACTTCCTTCGCTACGAGGACGTACCGTCGCACGTCGCGCAGAAGGTGATCGACGAGACGCGCCGCGAGCGCGAGGCCGCAAAGGCCTGATCGGACATGTCCGGGGTCTGACCCCGGGTCTGACCCCGACTATCCAGATCTCGGTGCGTTGTGGTTATCCACGCCTGTGGATATCGAAATATCCCTGCTAGGGTCCGCTTCATGCGCGTGACAAAGGCAACGATCCGCCGTGCGTGCGCTATCTGCGAGCGGACGTTGCTGCAAGGGGAGTACACGGTCAGGTTCTCGCCGGACGGGCTCGAGTTCGCCGATGTCTGCTCGCTCTGCCTGGACACCGCTCTCGACTACGGGTGGGCGCGCGAGGGTGGGCCGATCTCGCCGGCGCTGTCGGCCCACGCCCGGAAGAAGCGCCCGCGCTGGGCCCAGCTCCTCGGCGTCGGGAACGGAGACTCGCAGCCGGTCATGACCGAGCCCATCCTCCGTCGCCTCTCCGACTCGGAGGCCGCCTTGGTCGAAGCTGCCGACCTCTTCAACGCGAGCCTGTTCCGTCGTACGGTGGAGGGAGTGGGACGCGCACTCGGCGCGCCGCTCGTCTCCATCGTCCCGCTCTCCGGCGTGAACAGCGAGGTCGTGCTCACGTTTGCGTGGGAGATCACGTGGTACCAGTACCGCGTGCTGCCTGAGGCCGGCCAGCCGATCCGGCTCGCCGACCGCGGCGCCGACATCTCCGAGATCGAGGCCGCGTTCACCGACTGGAACGCTGCACTCGACGAGAGTGGCCGCGTGGTTCCGAACGTCGCGCGCTAAGCGCTCTCGAGCAGCGTCGACAACGCCGCTGCAGCCCCATCAGGATCGAATTCCCACGGGCCGGGGCCGCCTTTGAACGCGATCCGCCCGTCGCTTCCGACGACGTAGATGCGCTCGGGCCAAGCAGCGAACGCCTCGCTCATAACGTCCTCCATCCCGTCGACGAGCACCGGCATCGTGAGTCCGAGGCGCGCGATTCCCGCGCGTGCGGCCGAAAATCGCTCCTCGATCGCCGTGTGCTGCGCGATGAGCACGTCGTCGTCGAGGTTCGACTGCAGCTGCCACTCGTCCATG
>JAOUHF010000126.1 GCA_029865325.1 Thermoleophilia bacterium | reverse complement strand
CGCAAGCCAGCCGGTGACGCGGGCGAGCGGGCCGATCTGGCCGAGCACGTCGCGGTACGTCTGAATCACGCCGACCGGTGCGCCGTCTGCGAGCGCGGCGAGCGCCCGCGCGACCGCCGCGAGCACGACGACGTAGGTGATGAGGTAGAAGACGAGACCGCTGAGCAGGGCGAGCAGGACGACGAACCCGTTGCTCTCTCCTGCCGAGTCGACCAAGGCGTCCAGCCGTGTCAGCTTGAACAGGAGTGCCTGCACCGCCGCGGTGACGACGGCCGTGGGCACGTAGAGCAGCCCCAGCCCGAGGAAGGTCTTCGCATGGTGGATGTAGGCGCTCCCCGACGAGACGAGCAGCTGCCCCCACGCTCGCCTGCGCGCGGCCGGCAGTGGCGGCGCCGGCGTCCACGTGGTGCGAATGGCGGCGATCGCGATCAGCGCGATGATCGCGGCGAGCCCGAGGAGCACAGGTGCAGGGTTCAGCCGGGCCTTGGTCAGCAGGTCGGAGCCGGCCGCGATCGCCCCGCAGAAGAAGTCGGTCGCGCTGCCGCCGAGGACACCGGCGGCGGGCACGGCGAAGCTCGCGTTCCGCCACGACTCCTCCGCCCAGGTGATCGGCTGCGTCCACTGCGTCTTCAGGTTCGGCCCGGTCGGCCCGTTGTAGAACGCCTCCTGCTTCTCGCCCCAGTGGCCCAGATACCCGAGCCACGGATACCTGGCGAGGTAGGCGGCCTCGCCGGTCGGAACGACGGCCACCACGGGTCGCAGATCCGAATGCGGAGCAAGCGTCTCGTCGCAGCCGACCCCTTGGGCGGCGCTGCGCCCCAGATAGAGCGCCGGCTCGAAAAGGTTCGCGTGCGACCCGACGGCCGGGTAGACGACCGGGTGAGTCGCGTCGACGAGCTCGAGCTTGGACTCCCCCCACGTCGCGCGCTCTGCGCCCTCGTGCTGGCTGTAGCCGACCTCCGAGGGCCCCGCCGCGAGCGCCGCCTCGGCATCGGGCGCGTCGAAGATGAGCTGGATCATCTCCCAGTCGCCCTCGTGCTTGTTGTTGAAGTCGTTGAAGGCGTAGTAGAACCAGTACTGCAGCGCCAGCTTCCCCGGCCGCGCCGCCTCGGTGACGACGCGGGCATACGTGGTCGGCTCCGTGCCCTCTGCGATCCGCTTCGCCCACTGGTCGTAGTCGCAGCCGGCGTCGAGGGCGTTGCCCGGGAAGTCGAGGTGGTACTGCGGGTAGCCCCGGCCGAGCTCGGCCGCCGTCGGCGCGACCTTCACGAGGTTCACGGTGTCCCACGGCCCGCGGAAGGCGACCTCGACGTTCGCGAACAGGACATCGACGTCGAGCGGCAGGTACGGCTCGCCCTCGGCGCACGGCTCTGCCTGCGTCTGCACCCGTACGACCGGCGCGTACGTCTGCGCCAGGTCCTCCTCCGGAGTGGCTGCAAGCGCCGCCGGCGCGAGCAACGCGGCGATCGCAGCGGCAGCTGCCGCGAGTCGGAGCCGCCTCCACACGCGACGGACCCTAGCGATGTCCAGCCCCGGAGTCCCAGCGGGCGAGGGCACGCCGAAGCGGCGCCCCGTTCTCGTCTGACGCGGCTACGAGTCCGGCACGTCCCGTGCTACGACAAGGGTGAGCCCTTCGCGTCCGATGACGACGATCCCGTCTCCGCGATCGGCCCCTTTCTCGCAGCGCGCTTCCCAGATCTCGCCGTCGACGCGTACCTGACCGCCGGGACGGCATTCGGCGACGACTGTCCCGGTCTTGCCGATCAGCGTTTCGGCTCCCGCCGTCGGTCGTCGGCGGCGCACGGTTCGGTTCCAAAAGACAATCTCGCCGCCGAAGACGACCAGGCCGCCAACAAAGCCTACGAGGTTCCACGGGGTCGGGAGAACGAGTAGCAGCGCGAGGGCGACGATGAAGAACACTGGACGAAGCCTACGGCCTCGGCGTCACGGCAGCCGACAGGCGTGAGGTGCGGGCGACAGGACGCCGCCCACACCTCACACAAGAATCACGAAGGAGCGCGATAGACGCCCGGGCGGGTAACGGCCCAAATCACCCACACGTCGAGCGCAATGATGAGAATCGACCAGAACGGGTAGTACGGGATCAGGAAGAAGTTGGCCACAGCGCTGAGGGTTGCCAGCGCAATGGCGACCATGCCTGCCCAGATGCGTCCCGCGATGAGGAAGAACCCAGCGAGCACTACCACGATGCCGAGAATGAGATGGATCCATCCCCACGCACTCGGGTCGAGATCGAATACGTAGTTCTCGGTCACCACATAGAACCCGTCGTCGGCGATCGCCGCTATGCCGGCGATGCCCTGGAAGATCCCGACCATGATCATGATCGCGCCCGCGAAGACGACCCCGCCCATCGCCCAGCCTGACGGCTCCGGCTCGTACTGAGTCATTGCCTGCTCCTCTCGACTCGTTCGATGCCGCTGAAAAGGCTAAGGCTCTGACCGGTCGGAACGGCCGACTCGAACGGCACCGCGACGGGCGCACCAAGTCCTGCAGCTCGAGCTCGCCCAGCTCTTCCTCCGCCATAAGAAGCCAGGAGCTCCCCGGACGCCCCACTTGATTCTCGTCTCCTCAGTGGTAGGGTCGGCCCCCACAGAGCGGCTCGTCGCCGAGTCGAGTCGAGGACGGATACATTCGCGGTGATGAGAATCGAGAATGTCTTCGACGTACCGGCCGCGCCCGACCGAGCGTGGGCGCTCCTCACCGACGTTCCGAGGGTCGTCCCGTGCATGCCCGGCGCCGAGCTCGAGCGTACCGTCGACGAGTCCACCTGGGAGGTCCTGCAACGGGTCAAGCTCGGTCCCATCTCGCTGCAGTTTCGCTCGGAAGTCACGCGGACAGAGCTGAGCGAGACGGACCGCCGCGCCGTCCTCTCCGTGAACGCGAAGGAGGTGCGCGGACGCGGCGGGGCGCACGCGACCATCGAGTCCAGCCTCGTCCCAGCCGGCGACGGCACGCGAGTCACCGTCGTCACGGAGTTGGCGCTTCGAGGCGCAGTCGCCCAGTACGGACGCCCGGTCGTCGGGAGCGTCGCCGAGGAGCTGACGAGGCAGTTCGCGACCTGCCTCGCCTCGATGCTCGAGACGGAAGCCTCCTCCGGACGACCAGCCGACGTGAAGCCGGTCGGGGGGTTGCGCCTGCTGTTCGGGACGCTCTGGCGTCGCCTCTTCCGCCGCGGCTAGCGCGGCTCGCTGAGGTCAGCCGTCGCCAGCGCGAGCACCTGCGCGATCGTGAGCGCAGCTGCTTCACCGTCAGGAGAGGCGAACTGGGCCGCACCCTCGTCGGTGTGAAACGCCCACCCTCCTTCGCGCCCCACACCGATCAGGGCGGCCGGGCAGCGGCGCGAAATGTTGCCGAAGTCTGTTGCGAAGGGCAGTCGGGGAGGGTTCGAAACGAAATCCCTGCCGAGGATGTCAAAGGCGCCGGCCACGGCCGCGGTGACGTGATCATCGGGCCGCACCGCTTCAACGACACGGCCGAGCTCCCAGCGTGCCTGCGGAACCGCCGCTCGAAGCGTTGCGAGACGCGGCTCGATGTCGTCCGCCGCATCGGCGAAGACGAGGAACGTCGCTCGGAGCACGAGTCCGGTTCCCTCTTCCACGTCACCGTCGAGCTCGAGCGCTTCCAGCATGAGGTCGTCCGGCACGTGGGCGCGTGCGGACTCGAGCGCAGCGAGCGCCGCTTCGAGCGGAGGCTGATCGGCGGTAGCCAGCGAGCGAGAACCGGAAACGGTGGCTACCGCCCGTTGCATCCAGCGCGACTCGAGGGACACCGTGTCGATGAACTCCGGGTGCGCATAGAGGGCCGCGTCGACGTCGTCCCAGAGGCCGGCTTCCGCGCTGAGCGCTTTGCCGCCGCCGCGCGCGATCGAGCCCGGCGCATGGATCTCGTCCGAGGGACAGCCCATGACGACAACCGTGCCCGCAAGCCCCTGCCGTAGTTCGGCGAGTGCGAGCGCGGCGCCGACGACCGCGCCGGCGATCGGGCCGTGCCCACAGGAGTGAACCGGCTCGACCTGCCCGCCAGGCCGCACCGCCGTGACGGCGTCGTAGAGGCAGACGAGACCGACGGTCCTTCCGGGTCGCTCCCCGTGCAGGCTGGCGCGGAAGGCGGTCTCCATTCCTCCCACGCCCGGCTCGACCTCGAGGCCGGCCGAGGTCAGGACGTCGCAGAGGTGGCGCGCGCACCCGTGTTCCTCGTGGCCGAGCTCCGGGTGCTCGTGGACGAACTGCGTCGTTGCACGAATGGCGTCCGTCTGCCGAGAGATCGCCGCCAGCACGTCACGACTGTCGATCATGCGACGGCCTCGCGAAAGGTTCGCTCGACGAGCACGCGCACGAGCTGCGCTTTGTACTCGGCAGAGCCCGTCGAATCGTCGACGGGCGCCGCCGCCTCGGCGGCTCGCTCGCCCGCTTCTGCCAGCACCCCGGAGTCGATCTCCTCCGCGGGTGCTCCGTTCAGTACCCGTTCCGCCGCTGCGGCGCGTACCGGACGCGCGCCGACCGATCCAACCGCCACGCGCGCTTCGACGACCTCTCCGTCCGCAACCCGTACGAGACAGGCGACCGTGGCCGTCGGGCGCTCGTGGAACGCGAACTTCGCATGGGCGACGGACGCACCTCGGGGAAGCTCTGGTATTCGCAGCGAGGTCAGCACCTCGCCCTCGCCGAGACTCGTCTGGTACGGGCCGACGACGAAGTCCGAGATCGGCGTCCGACGGGCGACCTCGCCGCCGCGCCGATGCTCGACCTCGGCGTCTACAACGAGGAGGAACGTGGCAGGGTCGGAGTGAGGATCGGAGAAGCAGATATTCCCACCCAGCGTCCCCACCTCGCGCACGCGGAGGTTGGCGACCCGTCGCTCCATCCTCGCCAGGGCGGGAAGCCGCTCCCGGACGAGGTCCGAGTGCTCGATCTCCCTGTGCGTGACCGCCGCCCCGATGACGAGCGCACCGTCATCGGTCCGCACGCCTCCGAGCTCCTCGACGCCCTTCAGGTCGATGAGATGCCCGAAGGAGGCGAAGCCCAGCTTGAGCAGCAGCAACAGCTCCGTCCCTCCGCAATAGAAGACGGCGTCCTCGCCGTAGAGGTCGGCGAGCTCGGTCGCCTCCTCCAGCGACTGCGGCCGGTGCAGGTCGAAAGGAGGCAGCGTCACAAGACGCCGACCGCCGCGGTCTCGGAGAGCACCTCGAGCGCGGCCTCGACCCCGTCGCCGAGCTTCACCTGCACCCCGAGGTCGGCGAGCGTGCGCCCGACCGCGCTCAGCCCGACGACGGGATACAGCGAGTTCGCGGTCGGCCCCATGTGTCCGATGCGGACGAGGTTGCCCGCTCCCTGGCCACCCGAGATCATC
>JAOUHF010000036.1 GCA_029865325.1 Thermoleophilia bacterium | reverse complement strand
ACCGGTTGGCGCATCCGAGCTTCGGAGTTCCCAAGGTGTACGACGTCGACGTCGTGGGATCGCCCTCCCCCGCGCAGCTCACGGAGCTCCGAGCCGGAGTCGAGCTCGAGGACGGGCCTACGGCGCCTGCGGAGGCTCGGATCGTCCGGCGCGGCACGCGGGTGAGTCGGATAGAGGTGACGCTTCACGAGGGCCGCAAGCACCAGGTGAAACGGATGTGCGCTGCGGTCGGCCTCCCGGTCGAGCACCTGCACCGTCGGCGCTATGCGGGCCTGCGTCTGGTCGGGCTCCCGCAGGGGCAGTGGCGGGAGCTCACGCCGGACGAGGTTGCCGAGCTGCAGCGACTAGCCGGCCTGTAGCGCGTTCGTTCTAGCGACGACCCACGAAGCCCATCCGATCGAACATTGCAGCGATCGTCGGCGCTGATGCCTCGCGTGCCTTCTCGGCTCCGCGCGCGAGTGTCCGCTGGAGCTCGCCCGGATCGCTGCGGAGCTCGCGGAATCGATCCTGGAACGGTTGCAGCAGCGATACGACTGCCTCTGCAACGTCGGTCTTGAGCGTGCCGTAGCCCTCCCCGGCGTAGCGCGCTTGGACCTCGTCGATCGAGTCGCCGGTCGCTACGGTCATGATCTCGATGAGGTTCGAGACTCCCGGCTTGTCCGAGGCATGGACGATCTCGCGTCCGGAATCCGTTACTGCGGTCTTGAACTTCTTTCGAATGACATCCGGCGAGTCGAGCATCAGCACAGTCCCCTGCTCCGTTCCGCCGGTAGTCGACATCTTCTTCTCGGGCTCCTGGAGGTCCATCACCTTCGCCCCGGTCTCCGGATAGACCGCGCGGGGCAACGTGAACGTCTCGCCGAAGCGGGAATTGAAGCGCTCGGCCACGTTGCGCGTGAGCTCGACGTGCTGGCGCTGGTCGACCCCGACCGGGACGATGTCGGTCTGGTACAGAAGGATGTCGCCGGCCTGGAGGACGGGATACGTGAAGAGCGCTGCGGAGACGAACTGTTGCGCGTCCGCCTTGTCCTTGAACTGCGTCATCCTGCGGAGCTCACCAAAACTCGTCACCGTCGCCAGCAGCCAATTGGCCTCGGTATGGGCCGTGACGTGGCTCTGCGCGAAGATCGTCGAGCGCTCGGGATCGAGTCCGGTCGCGATCAGGATTGCGAGGAGGTCGAGCGTGCGCTCGCGTAGGTCGGCGGGGTCGTACTCGACGCTGATCGAGTGGAGGTCGACGATGCAGAAGAACGCCTCGCCCTGATCTTGCGTCGTCGCGTACTGCCGGAACCCGCCGGCGTAGTTGCCGAGATGCTTGGCCCCCGTGGGCTGGATGCCGGAGAAGATCCGCATTCGGGGATTCTCGCTGGACCGGCGGGACGGCGTCGGGTCACCATCAGCCATCTAGACTCACCCGAGATGGAGATCACCGGCCCGCCTGAGCTCCTTGCGTACCCGCTCGTCGCCCGCGAGCTCACACCCGATGCGACGGTCATCGAGGTTCGCGGTCGTCGGATCGGCGACGGCTTTTTCGGTCTCATTGCCGGGCCGTGCGCCGTCGAGACGCGCGAGCAGACGCTCGAGACCGCGCGTGCCGTTGCGGCTGCCGGCGCCACGTTCCTGCGCGGCGGTGCGTTCAAGCCGCGCTCGTCGCCCTATGCCTTTCAGGGGCTGGGCTCCAAGGGGCTCGAGATCTTGGCCGAAGCGAGGGAGGAGACGGGCCTGCCGATCGTCACCGAGCTCCTCGATCCGCGTGACGTGGCCGAGGTCGCCGAGATCGCGGATGTGATTCAGATTGGCGCGCGGAACATGCAGAATTTCAACCTCCTCGCCGAGGTCGGCCGCGTGCCGAAGCCGGTTCTCCTCAAGAGATCGCCGGCCGCAACGGTCGAAGAGCTCCTCATGGCCGCCGAGTATGTGGCGAAGGAGGGAAACGAGCGCGTGATTCTCTGCGAGCGCGGGATCAAGACCTTCGAGAGGTCGACGCGTTACACGCTCGACCTCTCCGCGGTCCCCGTCCTGAAGCGCGAGACACACCTTCCGGTCATCGTCGATCCGTCGCACGCGGCGGGGCGGAGTGACCTCGTCCTCCCGCTCGCGCGCGCCGCGGTCGCCGCGGGAGCCGACGGCGTGATGATCGAAGTGCATCCTCAGCCCGAGGACGCGCTCTGCGACGGCCCGCAGCAGATCAGGGTCGGCGAGTTCGCACGCGTCGCTGACGAGATCCGGACGCTCGTCGCGCTCATGGGCAAGACCGTCGGGTAGAGCATGCGCGTCGACCCCGTGCCCATGCTCGAGGGGCACGTCGCGGTGCCAGGGGACAAGTCCATCTCGCACCGCGCCGTTCTCGTGGGCTCTCTCTGCGGAGGGGAAACGCGCGTTTCCGGCTTCGGTCGCTCGGCCGATACCGAGGCCACGATCGAGGCCGCTCGAATGCTCGGCGTCGAGGTCGACGAGCACGACGTTGACACGCTGACGATCCACGCCTCAGGGCTCAGCGGTCTCCGCGAGCCGTCGGACCCGATCGACTGCGGAAATGCGGGGACGCTCATGCGCCTCCTCGCCGGGATCCTTGCGGGCCAGGCGGGACGCTTTGAGCTCGCCGGCGACGAATCGCTCTCGGTCCGCCCGATGGAGCGCATTGCGGAGCCGCTCCGACGCATGGGCGCTCTCGTCGAGACGGTTGACGGTCACGCGCCGCTCGTCATCGAAGGCGGTGCTCTCAGCGCCATCGACTACGAGCTTCCGGTGCCATCGGCACAGGTCAAGTCCGCAGTTCTGCTCGCTGGCCTCTTCGCCGAGGGGAAGACGACCGTGGTCGAGCCGCTCCCGACGCGAGACCACACCGAGCGATTGCTCGAACGAGCGGGTGCGCGGGTCACACGTCGTCCGAAGAGCGTCAGCATCGACGGCGCGGAGGAGCTCGCGCTCGACGAGATCGAGATCCCCGGAGACTTCTCGTCGGCTGCGCCCTTTCTCGTCGCGGCGGCGATCGTCCCGGGATCGGCGCTCACGGTGCACGGGGTCGGTCTGAATCCTCGTCGAATCGGGCTCCTCGACGTTCTCGAGCGCATGGGAGCGAGAGTCGCGATCTACAACCGGCGGCTGGTCGGCGGCGAGCCGGCCGGCGACGTCGAGATGCGCGCGTCCGAGCTCGTCGGCGCGTCCGTGTCGGCGGCCGAGGTGCCGTTGCTCATCGACGAGCTCCCGCTGTTGGCGCTCGCGGCATGTCAGGCGCATGGCGACACGGTTGTGCGCGGCGCAGGGGAGTTGCGGGTGAAGGAATCCGACCGGATCGAAAGCGTGGTTGAGGAGCTGCGGCGAATCGGCGGGCACATCCGCGCGACCCGAGACGGGTTCCGGGTGCGGGGTGTACCGACACGGCTGCGAGGCGGGATCGTCGACTCGCGAGGCGATCATCGCCTGGCGATGCTCGGTGCGATCGCCGGCGTGTCGTCGCAGGAGGGGGTCGAGCTACGTGGGCCGGATGCGGTAGGAACGAGCTTTCCGGGCTTCTTCGAGGTGCTGCGACAACTCGTGCCTGACGCGCTTCATTACCCTCCGGCGACATGATCGTTGCCATCGACGGCCCGGCTGGGTCGGGCAAGAGCACTGTTGCGTCGGCGCTCGCCGGACGTCTCGGCTTTCGCTACCTCGACACGGGGGCGATGTACCGAGCGCTCACATGGCTCGCCCGTCGCAACGGGCTCGCACTCGACGACGGCGGCGCGCTCGCAGAGCTGGCGCGCCAGCATCCCGTGTCGTTCTCGGCGGAGGGGAAGGTCGACATCGACGGCGAGGACGTGTCGGCGGAGATCCGGGACGCCGAGATCGACCGGCTCGTCCCCGCGGTTGCACGACATCCCGAGGTTCGCGAGGTCATGCGCGAGCGCCAGCGTTCCCTCGGTGCTGTCGGCGACTCGGTCATCGAAGGGCGTGACATCGGGAGCGTGGTCGCACCCTCCGCCGAGGTAAAGGTGTTTCTCGTCGCCGACGAAGGCGAGCGCGCACGCCGCCGCTCGGCGGACCGTCCCGGTATCGAGGTGGACGCACTCACGGACGACCTCAGACGTCGTGACGAGCGCGACGCCGTGAACACGCAGCCCGCGGATGACGCTGTCATCCTCGACACGACCGAACTCGGCATCGACGAGGTCGTCGAGTCGATCGCGAGACTCGTGGAGGCGCGACGCGGATGAACAAGACCGACGCGGCATGGGTAGTGGGCCGAGCAACGATCGGAACTGCGGTCAAGATTGCAGCGCCGCTTCGCGTGTACGGGACCGAGCGCGTGCCGATGAGCGGCGGACTCGTCGTTGCAGCGAATCACTTCAGCTGGGTCGATCCCCCTGCTCTCGGTGTCGCCAGCCCGCGCACGCTGTACTTCATGGCGAAGATCGAGGCCCATCGGACTCTGGGACTTGGACAGCTGGCGAGGTCCTTCGGTGCGTTCGCCGTGCGGCGCGGCGAGTCGGATCGCGACGCCGTGCGCACGATGCGCCAGGTCGTCCGGGACGGACACGCGCTCGGACTGTTCGCCGAGGGAACTCGACAACACTCCGGTGAACCCGGTCCCGTTCAACCGGGCGCAGCCATGGTTGCGATCAACGAGGATGTACCGGTCATACCTGTCGCAATTCATGGCAGTCACTCGTGGCGTCTCGGGAACTTCCATCCCGTCTCGTTGGCGTGGGGTCAGCCCATGACCTTCGAGGGCCTTCCGAGGGGCGGTAAGGGATACAAGGAGGCATCGATCGAGATCGAGCGGGAGATCCGCCGGCTCTGGGAGTGGCTTGTCGGTATCCACGAGCTCGGCAGACCCCGGCACGCGATACCACCGTCATGACGGACGTCGAATCACCTGAGCTCGAGGTCGAGATCGCTGGCACGGTGGCGATCGTCGGTTTCCCGAACGTTGGTAAGTCGACGCTCATCAACCGACTCACCGCTTCACGCACGGCGGTCGTCCACGAGACGCCAGGCGTCACGCGCGACCGCAAGGAGCTCTTGTGCGACTGGTCCGGCACGTACTTCAGGCTGATCGACACGGGAGGCGTGGATCGCGCCGACACCGGTCCTCTCGGGCCGCAGATCGCGGCGCAGGCGCGCCAGGCGGTCGCCGAGGCCGACCTCGTCCTCATGGTCGTCGACGCGCAGATCGGAGTGACGCCCGGGGATGAAGAGCTCGCCGAGATCCTGCGCTCCTCGCGGCGCCCCGTGCTCGTGCTCGCGAACAAGCTCGACGACCCGCGACGGGATCTCGAAGCCCTGGAGTTCCATCGCCTCGGCCTCGGCGATCCGATTCCGATCTCCGCGATCCACGGTCACGGAACCGGGGACCTGCTCGACGAGATCGTGGGGCGGCTTCCCGGGCGGGCCGAGCGCCCCGTGGGCGAGGAGGCGATCAAGGTTGCGATCCTCGGGCGCCCGAACGTCGGCAAGTCGTCGCTCCTGAACGCGCTCCTCGGGCGCGAGCGCGTGATCGTCTCCGACGTCCCGGGCACCACGCGAGACTCGATCGACACGGTGCTCCGCCGCGACTCGACGACGTTCGTCCTCGTCGATACGGCCGGTCTTCGCAGGAAGCGCAGGCAGCGCCAGGGGATCGAGTACTACTCGGAGCTTCGAGCTCTCGACGCGGCCGAGCGGGCCGACATCGCGCTCGTTCTCGTCGACGCGAACCAGGGAGTCGTGGACCAGGATCTGGCTGTTGCGAACGTGGCGCGCAAGGCGCAATGCGCGACGATCGTCGTGCTGTCGAAGTGGGATGTCACGGAGGTCCGGATCGAGGATGTGCGGCCCAAAATCGCGACGCGACTTCGGCAGAGGCCGCCGATCATCGCCGTGTCGGCCCACACCGGACGTGGCCTCGAGCGGCTCCTCGACATGATCGAAGAGCTCTTCGTCCGCTTCGCCGGAAGAGTTACGACCGCCGAGCTCAACCGCGCGCTGCAAGAGCTACGGGAGGCTCGCCAGCCGCCCGGCCGGCGAGGCCGAAGACTCAATTTGCTCTACGGAACGCAAGTGACGTCGCGACCGCCGCGGTTCCGCTTCTTCGTGAACGACCGCTCGCTTGTCACGCGCGACTACGGCTACTGGGTCGAGAACGAGCTACGCGCACGGTTTAGGCTCGAGGGCGTGCCCGTCTCGATCGACTTCGTCACGTCCGAGTGAAGAGCCTCCGAGCAAAGCGGCAAGTCTCGGCATGAAGGCCGTCGTCGTCGGCGCCGGATCGTGGGGAACGACGTTCGCCTGCCTCCTGCGCGACAACGGCCATGACGTGACGCTCGCCGCGCGCGACTCGGAACAGGTCGCCGCGATGCTCGAGACCGGGCGAAACCCGCGGTACGCCCAGCTCGCCGATCTTCGCGGCATCAAGCCGATGATGATTGGCGATGCGCCTGTGGCGGACGCGGACGTGGTCGTCGTCGCCGTGCCGAGCCGAGTCTTCGGGGAGGTCGTCGAGGGCCTGCCTGGGAACGCACCCGTTCTGAGCCTCACCAAAGGACTCGACCCCGCGACGGGCGCTCGGCTTTCGACACTGGTACGCGGACGACCTGTTGCAGTTCTCTCCGGCCCCAACATCGCCGGCGAGATCGTGCGCGGGCTTCCGGCCGCGGCCGTGATTGCGAGCGACGACCTCGCGCTCGGTGTTCGCCTGCAGCTCGCCGCCCACTCGACGACGTTTCGGGTCTACGTCAACGAGGACGTCACCGGCGTCGAGCTGTGCGCGGCAGCCAAGAACGTGATCGCGCTCGCCGCCGGCGGCGCGGACGGACTGGGTCTCGGGGACAACGGCAAAGCTGCTCTCGTCTCACGGGGTCTGGCGGAGATGCGTCGGCTCGCGGAGGTCGCGGGAGCGCGCCCGGACACCTTCGCGGGCCTGGCCGGGATGGGAGATCTGATCGTCACGTGCTGGGCGCCCTCGGGGCGCAATCGCCGGGCGGGTGAGCTCATTGCTCAGGGCTCCTCTCCTGCCGAAGCCGCGGCGGAAATCGGCATGGTCATCGAGGGCCTTACGACGGCCCCGGTGCTTCGTGACCTCTCGCGCCGTCTCGACATCGAGCTCCCGATCACCGAAAGCGTGTGTGCTGTGCTGGACGGTGTTCCGCTCACCGAGCTCCTCGTTCAGCTCATGCGTCGCGAGCCGACCGCTGAGTAAGAGCAGCCGCCGCAGGTAGCCTTTCCGGCCATGGCTGGGCGCTCGTTCTCGTTCACGTCCGAGTCCGTCACGGAGGGTCATCCGGACAAGATCGCCGACCAGATCTCCGATTCGGTGCTCGACGCCGTGCTCACCGACGACCCGAACGGACGGGTCGCCTGCGAGACGCTCATCACGACGGGCTTGGTCGTCGTCGCCGGCGAGATCACGACGGACACCTACGTTGACATCCGCGCGGTCGTACGCGACCGGATCGCCGAGATCGGCTACACGAGGGCGAAGTACGGGTTCGACTTCGAGACGTGCGGTGTCGTCGTCGCGATCGACGAGCAGTCGACGGACATCGCCCAAGGCGTGGACGAGTCGTACGAGGCACAGCACGGGGACACCGATCCCATCGACCTTCTCGGCGCTGGCGACCAAGGGATGATGTTCGGCTACGCGACGCGCGAGACAAGCGAGCTCATGCCGCTTCCGATTCTCATCGCACACCGGCTCACGAAGCGTCTGGCGGAGGTACGCAAGGCGAACGTGCTCCCGTATCTGAGGCCGGACGGCAAGTCGCAGGTGACAGTGCGCTACGAGGTGGACGAGCACGGGATCCAGCGCCCGGTCGAGATCGAGCGGGTCTTGGTCTCGACGCAGCATCGTGATGGCCTCGACGTCGAGACGCTCTTGAAGCCGGACCTTCTCGAACACGTGGTCGAGCCGATTCTCCACGCTGACTTCCGTGAGCTCTTCGATCCCAAACGGCTCGGAGAAAGAGACTTCCTCTACGTGAACCCGACCGGGAAGTTCGTCATCGGCGGCCCGATGGGGGACACGGGCCTGACGGGGCGCAAGATCGTCGTCGACACGTACGGCGGGGCGGCGCCGCACGGAGGTGGCGCGTTCTCGGGCAAGGACCCCACGAAAGTCGATCGCTCCGCGGCGTATGCCGCCCGCTACGTCGCCAAGAACGTCGTTGCGGCCGGCCTAGCCGATCGCTGCCAGCTCCAGGTCGCATACGCGATCGGCGTCGCTCATCCGATGAGCCTGAACGTTGAGTGTTTCGGAACGGAAACCGTGCCGCTCGGGACGATCGAACGGCTCATCTCCGAGCATTTCGACCTTCGGCCCGGTGCGATCATCCGCGACCTCGACCTGCGTCGCCCGATCTATGCGAAGACGGCGGCATACGGCCACTTCGGTCGTGACGACCGGGACTTCACCTGGGAGCGCACCGACAAGGCGGATGCGCTGCGCGCCGCCGCTGTTCTCCCCTCCGAGTCCACGGTCTGAGCCCGGAAACGCCGAAGGCCCGCGCTGCGGGCCTTCGGGGGGAGGGCACTCGATGGGAGGGTGGAGCGGAGCTCAATCGAAGCGTGTGCCTGTGAGAGCGCTCTGTGAGCCACCTAAGAGTTGACTAAGAAGCACAACGGGGCCTTACCAGAGGGGCCTGGTTGTGGTCGGTCTGGCGGTTGGCTACTTCGTCGGAAACGTCTTCGCGGCGAGCTTGTCGACCAGCATCTCGAGCTTTGCGAGCCGCTCGTTCGCCTGTGCCTGAGTCATCTTCTCAGCGTCGACGGCCTGCGCGAGCCGCTTCTTCGCAGGTGCGAGCATCGCAGCCTTTAGCTCGGCGACATCCTTGCCCTGCTTCGTCGCGAGGCCAGCGAGCGAGTTGCCAGGGAGTTGCTCCTTCAGCGCTGCCCTGTCGAGCTCGAGGAACTTGGCCGCCGAATGGATCATCCCGCGTCCCGCGAACCTCGTCCTCTTGATGAGAACGCCGGAACACGGCGATGCCTCAGAGACCCTCTGCCTCTTCTGGGCAGCCTGCTCCGACGTGATCTTGCCGGCTTTCTCGGCGGCATCGATCGCCGCGAGCATTTTCGCCTTCATGTTGGACTGGAGTTGCTCGACCGACACGCCGCGTTTCTCGGCGATCTTCGCGAGACGGCTCTCGCAGCGGGCGCCGCTCTTGCCCTCGCCCGACCCGGCGAGCGCGGTGCCACCTCCCACCATGAGCGCTGCCGCTCCTACGAGTGCGCCGACTCCGTAGCGATTGAGTGTCATTCTGCCCAAGTCTCCTTTCGTTGCCTTTCCCCGAGATTTCGCAACTATGCTGACAGCGCCCGGTGAGCGTGGTCTAAGAAGCCTGTGAGCGTTTCGTAAAGCGCGCCTATGCGGCTCGAACGTAGATCCCGAGCGCAGCCCGCTCGGCGATCGAGCGATCGGTGCCGTCCACGGTGATGTCGAGCGACTCTGCGGCGGGTCGGGCAGCGCGAACGTGTACCTGGGCCCCCGGGGCGAGCCCTTCGGCGTAGAACCAATGCAGGAGATCGCCGTCGTGCTCTGCGAGTCGCACGATCTCGGCCGGCTGGCCGGTCTCGAGATCCGCGAGCGTAATCAGTCCGGCGTTCTCGGCCTGCTCGAGCTCAGGCTCGACGGGCCACCCATGCGGGCACCGGTCGGGGTGGCCGAGGCGTTCGTTGATCCGTTCGATCATCTCGTCGGTGAATGTGTCGCCGAGCTCATCAGCGTGGACGTGGGACTCGGCAGCCGTGTATCCCATGAAGTCGGTCAGGAAGCGCTCGATGATGCGGTGCTTGCGGACGACGCGCTTCGCACGCTCGATCCCCACATCCGTCAGGATTGCCTCCTTCTGCTCGCCGCGCTCGACGAGTCCGTCAGCCTCGAGTCGCTTCAGCATCTCCCCGGCGGAAGCGCGCGAGACACCGAGCATCTCGGCTACGCGTGCCGCGATCGCAGTCGACCCGGCCGATGGCTGGTACTCCCCGATCGGGAAGGCGAGAAAGTAGATCGTCTCGAGGTACTCGTCGACCGAATGACCTTGCGTGCGCGCCACGTACGCCTCCCGGTTGACGGCATTGGGGGACCCGCACTATAGTCCCGCCCGGCGCGTGTAAGGTGACCCTTACATCGCGGTGAATTCAACACCAAGGGAGAGCTAGAGAAACATGGGTGCCGGCGTCGTCGTTCTTCGCGAGGGATTCGAAGCCTCGCTCGTCGTCGGGATCGTTCTCGCCTTCCTCGACCGAACCGGCCGTCGCGACGGATTCGCGGCGGTGTGGATCGGAGTGGGCGCGGCGCTTGCGCTCAGCCTCCTGGTCGGGGTTGCGCTATTCGCGGCTGGCGCTGAGCTCGAGGGTCGCTCCGAAGCGATCTTCGAGGGCGTGGTCATGATCACGGCGGCCGGGCTCCTTACCTGGATGATCTTCTGGATGCGGAACCGGGCCCGGACACTGCGCAAAGAGATCGAAGGGCGAACGCAGGCGGCGCTCGATGCGGGATCTGCAGTTGGGTTGGCGCTCGTCGTGTTCATCGGGGTCGCTCGTGAGGGTGTCGAGACCGCGCTCTTCCTGTTCAGTTCTGTCGAAGGTTCGAGCTCGATCGTCTCGTTGGTTGCCGCGCTCATCGGTGGCGCTGCAGCGGTCGGTCTCGGCTACGCGTTCTACCGCGGGTCGCACCGGCTGAACCTGCGGGCGTTCTTCTCGGTGACAAGCGTTCTCCTGCTCCTCTTCGCCGGCTTCCTGTTGGCGTCAGGGCTCCATGAGCTCGCCGAAGCCGGGGTGATCCCCGAGAGCGAATTGCTTCTCGTCGGGGCTTTCGCCGCTCTGGCCACGCCCACGCTCTACTTCTTCTTCCGGAAGCCGAAGGCCGCCGCGGCCACCGCGTAAGCCGTGCGCCGAGGGCGCGGCTACGCTCGCCCACGTGCCTCTCGCGGAGATCTACCCGCTCGTCACTGCCCGCGCGTTGGCGCGCGCGTTCACGTACCGCGTCGCCGATGGCGTCGAGCGTGGGGCTGTTGTCTGGGTCGGGTTCGGCGGACGACGTGTGCGGGGAATCGTCGTCGATACAGGCGTCGCCGCGCCTGCGGGCATCGAGGTAGCCGATGCCGGCCCTGTCCTCGACCGGATTCCGTCCGCGCTCGTGGAGCTCGCGCTCTGGCTGGCTGACTACTACGGATCGACACCTGCCCGCACCTTCGCCCTCGTAGCGCCATTCGCGCGCTCCCGTCGCGGAGAGCGTCGGGCACCTGCCTGGGTCGACTCGCTTCCGGGCGAGCCCGCCCCGGATGAGCTGACAGTGGCTCAGCGCGATGCGATCGGACGCATCGTGGCCGCGCTCGACGGTGGCGGTGGCCATCTCCTCCTGCACGGCCCGACGGGGAGCGGGAAGACGGAGGTCTATCTCCAAGCGTGCGCTTCCGTCCTCGAGCGTGGGCGCGGGGCGATCGTTCTGGTGCCGGAGATTGCGCTTACGCCGCAAACGGTTGGGCGGTTCGGCGCGCGGTTCGGCGGACGTGTCGCGGTCCTCCACTCTGGGCTGAGCGAAGCTGAGCGACGCGACGAGAGGGAGCGGATCGCCACGGGAGAGGCTCGCGTCGTCGTCGGCGCACGCTCCGCGATCTTCGCGCCCGTCTTCGACCTCGGGCTGATCGTCGTCGACGAGGAGCACGACGCGTCCTTTAAGCAGGAATCGGATCCGCGGTACGACGCGCGGACCGTCGCGGCCAAACGAGCCGCGCTCGAGGGTGCCGTCGCCGTCTACGGGAGCGCGACGCCGCGCGTCGAGAGCTGGGCGCGGCTGGACCGGCTCGAGCTGCCGACCCGCATCGGCGCCCCGCTTCCCTCAGTGCGCATCGTCGATCTGCGTCGCGAAGCGGGGTATCCGCTCTCAGCGCCGTTGCTCGCCGAGCTCGCGACAGTTGAGGAGCGCGGCGGTCGAGCGATTCTCCTCCTCAACCGGCGGGGGATCTCCGGCGCGATCCACTGCCGTTCATGTGGAAGCACGCGTCGCTGCCGGAGCTGCGATATCGCGTTGACGCTCCATGCCGACGGACGCCTCCACTGCCATCACTGCGGCTACTCGACGGAATTACCCAAGAAGTGCCCGGAGTGCGGATCTGTCGAGCTCGCGCGCATCGGCGCGGGTACTCAGCGGCTCGAGGCTGAGCTCGAGCGCAAGGTGCCGGGGCTTGAGCGGATCCGGCTCGACGCCGACACTGCGTCGCGGCCGGGAGCTCTTCGCGAGGCGCTCGAGCGCTTCGCTTCGGCACGTTCAGCGGCCCTCATCGGAACGCAGATGGTTGCGAAAGGACACCATTTCCCGGGCGTCTCGGTCGCGGCCGTCGTCGATGCGGACGCAGGCCTCTCGTTTCCCGACTTTCGGTCCGAGGAGCGAACCTTCCAGCTCGTCACGCAGCTCGCCGGACGCAGCGGGCGCGACGCGCCCGGGAAGGTGATCATCCAGACCTTCCAGCCCGACGCGGTCCCGTTCACGTACGCGATCCGCCACGACGTTGACGGCTTCCTCGCGCGCGAGCTTGCTCGCCGCGAAGAGCTCGATTATCCGCCTTTTCACAATCTTGTTTCACTCGTCGTTTCAGGACCAGACCAGGAGAACCCGCTCCGCGCGCTTGCGGAGCTGCGAGCCGAACTCGGCCTTCCTGGGGTGAGGTTGTTGGGACCGGCGCCGCTCCTGCGCCTACGCGGGCGCTATCGCGCTCAGTTGCTGGCGAAGACGACTTCTCCACGCGCGTTTGCGTCGCAGGTTGCGGCGCTTCTCGTCAGCGCCGCTCCGGCGATGCGCCGCGATGGGCTCGCCGCCGTCGTGGACGTCGATCCGCAGTCGCTGTAACGACCTTGGCCGTTTCGGTCATGTCTTTTCGTGGCAATTGACGCGAACTTGGTCTTCGAGTACCACGCCTCCTGACACCTACGAATTGGAAGGAGAGTGGTGTGAAGAGGCTTGGTACAGGGTTGGTCGTTGTCGTTGTCATGGTCGCGCTCACGCTGGCGGGAGCAGCGCTGGCGGGTGCCACGACGTACGCAGGCCCGCAGCAATGGGCGCAGAATCAGGGTGCAGGAAGCTCGTTCAGCTCGGGCTGGAAGTACAACTACTTCTTCAAGAACGGCTCTGGGCACGACTCGACCGTCACGTTCATCGACAACGTCACCTATTCGTGGCATGCGACGGTCAGGAACACGTCCTCGACGACATACACGTACTGGTTCGCCTCGAACGTGAAGCGCGGGCACTGCCGCGCGAACAGCGCGTATTTCTGGGGCAGCTGTGCGGTCGTCAACTGAGAGGAGAGAACGATGGTCGGACTGAGAATGACGCGCCGTCGATGGGCGATCGTGACCTTGGTCTCAACGCTCGCGACGGCGATTCTGGCGACCAGCGTGGTCGCCGGCCAGTTCCGGAGCCCGGATTCGGAGGCGTTCCACGCCGGGCTTGCAACCGGAGAGATCGCTCGTGTCGCGGACATCGCAGCGGGAGAAGGGTTGCCCGGTCGTGGTGTGTTCGTACAGACGACGGACACGGGGCAGCTCTGCCTCTGGGACGCGCCTTCGGCTGGGTCGCGTCAGCGGCAGGGAGGTTGCAACAGTGCTGACGATCCGCTCGGCGGCCATGAGCTATCGGTGAGCTTCGCGTACGACGGTGGTCCAGCGGTTTCCGACGTGAGGGACGCGAGGCTGATCGGGCTCGTGGCCGAGCGTGTCGCGGAGGTGCACGTTCTGATGAGCGACGGATCGCGCCGCGCTATGCGTCTCCGAGATGCGCGCATCGACGGCGCGAGCTATCGAGCGTTCGGCCACCGGTTCACGCCAGGAGAGCTTCGCCAAGGTGCCGAGCCGGCGGCCGTCCTCGCGTTGGACGCCGCGGGGCAGGAGATCGATCGCCAACAGACAGGGTTCGTGAGGTGACGAGATCGGCCATCGCGTGGCGGCTAGACTCGCCGCGCGATGGCCGACCACGACCACGAGCACGAGCACGACCACGATCACGACAACGACCACGAGAGCGCCGACGGGGACGTCGAGCGGGAGGCGCGGCGTCTTGTCGCGCTCTCTCGTGTCCGGCAGTACGGAGACGGCGTACTGCGGATGAAGGCGCGCGAGGTCGAGATCTTCGATGACGACCTCGAGCGGCTCATTGAGCGCATGACGACGCTCATGCACGAAGCGAACGGTGTCGGGCTCGCTGCGAATCAGGTCGGGGTGCTCAGCCGCCTCTTCGTGTTCGTCGACGCAGGCGAGAATCGAGTGCTCGTGAATCCCGTCATCACGAAGCTCTCCTCGGACCGCGAGATCGACGACGAGGGTTGTCTCTCGCTGCGAGATGTCCTCGTTCCGGTCGAACGGGCGACGAGGGTCACGATCGAAGGATTCGATGCCTCAGGTGAACGGCTCGAGCTCGAGCTCGAGCTTCCGTCCGCCCGGGTCGCCCAACACGAGCTCGATCACCTCGATGGTGTGCTGATCATCGACCGCACCGACGATGAATCGCGTCGAGCCGCGCTCGCGAAGCTCAGGCCGCAGCCCGTCCTCGGCGCGCGGTGACGTCGCGAATCGCGGTCGCTGCCACAGCGCCCTTCGGCGCCGATGTGCTCGAACGGTTGGCTGCGCGCCACGAGATCAGCTGCGTTCTCACGCGACCCGATGCTTTGGCTGGACGCGGACGACGTCTCGCCGCGCCTGCGGCGAAGACGGTGGCCGGACGACTCGGCATTCCGGTTCTCCAGGCCGAGCGCCTCCCCCCGGGGCTCGATCTGGGTGCGCCGACCGTGGTCGCGGTTGCGTACGGTCTGATCGTTCCCAGCTCGGTGCTCGAGGAGCGGCTCTGGCTCAACGTGCACCCTTCGTTGCTTCCGCGTTGGCGCGGTGCGGCGCCTGTCGAGCGGGCGATCATGGAGGGTGACACGGAAACGGGCGTCACGATCATCAAGCTCGTGAGTGAGCTCGACGCGGGCCCGATCGTCGCCCGACACGCATTCGTCATCGGTGCCGACGACGACTCCGGCGATGTCTTCGCCAAGGCTGCCAGCGCCGCAGTGGATCTGCTCGACGACGTGCTCGGCGATCCCGCACCTGTGCTCCGAGATCAGAGTGGACAGATCACGTATGCGGAGAAGATCACCGCTGCAGACCGCGTGCTCGATTTTGCGAGGCCAGCCGTCGAGCTCGTCAACGTCGTTCGAGCGCTCTCCCCGCACATCGGAGCCCGCGCTGAGATACTCGGACGAGACATCACGATCTGGCGCGCACGCATGGGTGACGACGAGGGCTTCGTTCCGGTCGAAGTCCAACCGGACGGCGGGCGGCGGATGAGCTACGAGGCATGGCTGCGCGGGCTTCGGTCGTAAGCCCGGCGCGCGCTGCGACGTTCAGCGTTCTCCTGCGCGTATTCGAGGACGGAGCGTATGCCGACCGTGCGCTCCGATCGGCCGCAGCCGGTCTGGACGCGCGTGATCGCGCGCTCGCGCAGCGACTGACGTTCGGGGCAGTTCAGCGGGTCCGAACCCTCGACCACGCGATCGAGACGCTCGGCCGCCGTCGCATCGCGCGTCTCGATCCTCCGGTGCGAGCTGCGTTAAGGCTCGGCGCGTACCAGCTTGGATTTGTCGATGGAGTACCGCGCTATGCAGCCGTGAACGAATCGGTCGAGCTTGTGCGCGAAGCGGGGCTCGAGCGCGCGGTTGCGTTCACGAATGCGGTCCTACGCCGGCTCGCCGATGGCATACGGCCGTTGCTCGACGCGCTTCCGGTGGCGAGTGCGGAAGAGGCGGCCCTCAAGCACTCCTACCCCGATTGGGTCGCCGAGACGTGGTGGCGCGATCTCGGCCCCGTGGACGCTGTCGCGCTCATGTGCGCCCAGAACGAGCCCGCGAACACCGTCGTGCGCTTGGTTCGCGGCGAGATAGACGGGACACCCGATCGCACCATCCCTGGCGCGTGGCATGTCGATCGCGTCGATGACGCTGCGCTCGCCGAGGGCAGGATCTGGCCGCAGAGCAGCGCATCGCAGCTCGTCGGTCTTGCTGTCGGGGCTGTGAAGGGCGATCGGGTCCTCGACCTCTGCGCCGCCCCGGGCGGCAAGGCGACGATGCTCGCCGGAGACGTGGTGGCGGTAGAGATCAACGAGAACCGGGCCAGCGAACTCGAGGAGACCGCCCGCCGGCTCGGCTCCGAGGATGTGCGCGTCGTCGTCGCGGACGGCCGTCACATGCCACCCGAGTTGGCCGACTTCGACCGGGCCTTGGTCGACGCGCCTTGCTCGGGGTTGGGCGTTCTCAACCAGCGGCCGGATTTGCGCTGGCGCTCGGAGCCACTGCCTGGGCTCCAGCTCGACCTCCTGCGCGCGGCGGCCGACCGCACGAAGCCCGGCGGGACGATCGTCTACTCGGTCTGCACGATCAACGCAGACGAGTCCGAAGCCGTGGTCGACTTATCCGGGCTCGCGGTCGACGACACACTCGCCGCCGAGTGGCCGCAGTTTCGCCACCCGCGGCGGCCCGAGTTCCTGCAGACGCTGCCGCACGTCCACGGAACGTCGGGCTTCTTCATCGCGAGACTGCTTCCGTGAGGTTTCTAGCCCTTCGCGTACTGTGCGTAGCCGCCGAAGTCGACAGTAACGCAGGCCTCGTCGCCTACGACCCACGCATCGTGTCCAGGGGCGATCGAAACAACATCGCCTGGCCCTATCTCGCCCTCTGTCCCATCGTTCATGCGGATCCCCATGCGGCCCGAGATGCAGTACATGAGATGAGGGGCTTGGCAGCTGTCGGTCTGCGCGATCGGCTTGATATCACCGGACCAGGTCCAGCCTGGCTCGAACGTGCCCAGGAGGACAGGATGGCCGGCGAGGTCGACGACGTCAGCGTGACCATGCGCAGCGAACTGTCGAACCTCTTCGGGCGAAGCTACGTTCTTGATCGTGAGGCTTCCCATGTGTTCCTCCGGTTCTCTAACGCACCAGCGAATGCGGGCACGGTAGATCAACGATACGACACCCAGCCCTGATGTGCCGACAGAGTCCGCAGAGACAGCGTATGCGCCACGGCGCCTAGGATCAGCTGCATGGAGTCCGGGTTTCTCGAACGAGCGCTCGAGCTCGCGGAGCGCGGGCGGGGCACGACGCACCCGAACCCGATCGTGGGAGCGGTCGTCGTCGTGGGCGACGAGGTGGTCGGGGAGGGCTGGCACGAGCGCAAGGGTGGCCCGCACGCTGAGATCGTGGCCCTCGAGGCGGCGAGCGGGCGAGCACGCGGCTCGACCGTCTACGTCACGCTCGAGCCCTGCGCGCATCAGGGCGATACTCCGCCGTGTGCAGACGCTCTCATCGAAGCTGGCGTCGCGCGGGTCGTCGCTGGTCAGATCGATCCGCACCCGGAGCACGGCGGCGGTCTTGGCCTCCTGCGCGAAGCCGGGGTCGATGTGGAGCTCGCCGAGGATCCGCTTGCGTTTCGGTGTCGACAGCAGATCGAGGAGTGGCGTACGTGGGCTGCGCTCGGGCGGCCTTTTGTGACGCTCAAGGTTGCGGTTACGCTCGACGGCCGCGTGACTGTGCCGGGCCGACGCTGGGTAACAGGGGAGAGCTCGCGCCGCCTCGTCCACGTCCTCCGTGCGCAGTCGGATGCTGTCGCAGTCGGCATGGGAACCGTGCGCTGGGACAATCCGCGGCTCGACGCGCGTGACGTCCCGGTGATTCGGCAGCCACGCCGCATCGCGTTCGGCCGCGGGCCGCTTCCCGAGGACTCGGAGCTCGAGCTTCGTTCCGGCTTGCTCGAAGAGGAGCTCGAAGCGCTTGGCGTAGACGGTGTGCAGTCGTTGCTGCTCGAAGGCGGCCCGACGCTCGCGGCAGCATTCCTCGAGCGAGACCTGGTCGACAAGGTTCTTGTGTTCGTGGCTCCGACGTTCGCGGGCGAGGGGCCGGGCATGCTCGCGGGGCTTCCTCGGCCTTTCGAGCTGAGCCGACTCGAGGCGCGCGCGATTGGAGAAGACGTCCTGCTCCAGGGCTACCTCCACGAGCCCTGAGCTACTTTCTCGGCATGTTCACGGGAATCGTTCGGGAGCTGGGGGTGGTCGTCTCGACGCTGGATCGAGGCGGCGATCGGGTGCTCGGGGTTCGCGCTCCGAGCACGGCATCGAAAACGAACGTCGGCGACTCGGTGTCGATCAACGGCTGTTGTCTGACCGCGGGGGCGGTCCAAGGCGACCGGATCACGTTCCACGCCGTCTCGGAGACGCTGGCCAGGACGACACTCGGACGGCTCGAGGCCGACGATCCCGTCAACGTGGAGGCGGCACTGCGCGCGGGCGAGCCCCTGGGGGGCCATTACGTGCAGGGACACATCGACGGCGTCGGGCGCGTTCAGTCAGTCGAGGCGGAAGGCGAGGGCCTGCGGGTCTTTGTCGAAGCGTCCGACGATGTCCTCCGCTATTGCGTCGAAAAGGGCTCCGTGACCGTCGACGGTATCTCTCTCACGATCGCCGAGGTCGCGAACGACGCCTTCGCCGCCGCGCTCGTGCCGCACACGCTTGAGGTCACGAGTCTCTCCGGGCTCGTCCCTGGGCGAGAGGTCAACATCGAGGTCGACGTGCTCGCGAAGTACGTCGAGAGACTGCTGGCCAGCGGTGGGAACCGCGGGGCCTGACCGCAATCGGGCTACGATCCGCCCGTGAGCCTGGACCTCGAAGCACCTGCGACCGCGTCGCCCTTCGCAACGATCGAGGAGGCGATCGACGACATCCGGTCCGGGAAGTTCGTCGTCGTCGTCGACGATGCCGATCGCGAGAACGAGGGGGACCTCACGATCGCGGCGCAGTTCGTCACGCCCGACTCGATCAACTTCATGGCCACCTATGGCCGCGGGCTCATCTGCCTGTGTCTGACCGCCGAGCGCTGTGACGAGCTCGACCTGCGGCCGATGACCGACCACAACGAGACGCCGCTTGGCACGGCGTTCACGGTCTCGATCGAGGCGCGCGAGGGTGTGTCCACTGGGATTTCGGCCCACGATCGGGCGCACACCGTTCAGGTTGCGATCGATCCAGGCTCGACGCCACACGACCTCGTCCAGCCCGGCCACGTGTTCCCGCTCCGCGCCCGCCCCGGAGGTGTCCTCCGCCGGACGGGACAGACCGAGGCGGCAGTCGACCTCGCGCGCCTGGCAGGGCTCATTCCGGCCGGCGTGGTGTGCGAGATCATGAACGACGACGGGACGATGGCCCGCGTGTCCGATCTCACCGCTTTCTGTGCACGGCACCAGATCAAGATGGCGAGGGTCGCCGATCTCATCGAGTACCGACGGCGCACCGAGAAGCTCGTCGAGCGGGTCGTCTCGGTCGAGCTTCCGACCGATCACGGCATGTTCCAGGCGATCGCATACCGCGAGCTTCTGACAGGCCAGCACCACGTCGCGCTCCTCAACGGAGAGGTCGAAGGCGCGGAAAACGTGCTCGTCCGCGTGCACTCCGAGTGCCTGACGGGCGACGTCTTTCACTCGCTTCTCTGCGACTGCGGCGAGCAACTCGAGCAGGCACTCGCATGCATCGAGGCCGAGGGCAGCGGCGTCCTGCTCTACATGGGGCAGGAAGGGCGGGGGATCGGGCTCCTGAACAAGCTCCGAGCCTACGAGCTCCAGGAATCGGGGCTCGACACCGTCGAGGCGAACCTCGAGCTCGGCTTCCCGGCGGACGCGCGGGAGTGGGGGATCGGAAACCAGATTCTCGCCGACCTCGGCCTCTCGACGATTCGCATTCTCACCAACAATCCTCGCAAGCTCACCGGGCTCGACGGATTCGGTCTCTCTGTAGTCGAGCAGGTGCCGATCGAGGTCGAGCCGAAGCCCGAGAACGCGCGCTATCTCGCGGCCAAGCGTGAGAAGCTCGGACATACGTTTACGAAGCTCCACCACCAAGGTGCACGGCTCGAGCCCGAGCCTCGCCCGGAGGACGAGAAGTGAGCAGCCGGGACATCGACGACTCCAGCGAGAACGTCCTCTCGGAGTGGCCGAACCAAGGCGCGCCGGAGGACGTCGAGGCCGAAGAGGACGAGCTCGGAACGACCGACGACGACGGTGCCCCAGCCTGGGGGACATCCAGCGCGACGGCTGAACCGGCAGAGAGTGACTCCGAAGTGGTTGCCATCGCCGATCCCGAACCGGAGCCCGAGACGACGTTTGAACCGGTTGAGGACGAGGCGGCTTTCGAGCCGGAGGTGTCCGAGGAGGACGGCGCGCCGATTCACGTCGAGCTATCTCACGAGCACGCCGCGGGCGACCTCCACATCCCGGACGGATACGCCGTGCTCGAGGGCGAGGCCGAGGGAGGCCGCCGTGCGGTCGGCATCGTCGTCTCTCGCTTCAACGGGAACGTGACCACGAAGCTCCTCGACCGCGCGCTCGTAGAGCTCGAAGCGGCCGGCGTTCGGCAGGAGACCATCACGATCATGGTCGTTCCCGGAGCGTTCGAGCTGCCGCTTGCGGCAACAGCCCTCGCGAAGACGCGGCGCTTCGCGTGCATCGTCGCACTCGGCTGCATCATCCGTGGCGACACGCCGCACTTCGACTACGTCGCGAGCGAGGCCGCCAGCGGGCTTCAACTCGCCGCGCTCGAGACGGGTGTTCCGGTCTCGTTCGGCGTTCTCACGCTCGACCGGGTCGAACAGGCGGATCCGCGTATCGAGAAGGGCGCCGAGGCCGTTCGGAGCGCGCTCGAGATGGCCGATCTCTTCTCCCAGCTCAGGGTCGCCGCTTCCCGCTGACCTGAGCTGCGGCCGAGCTGGAGCTGGGATAGCGCTCGCGGAGCAAGCGCCTTCGGGGGTTTCCGTGGCGGCGCGGAGTGCGAGGAGAACTTCCTGCGGCTGAGCCCGAGCAACGACAGCGCTCGCAAAGCGAGCCCTTCAGGGATCTCCGCGCGGCGCGGAGTTCCGAATAGGAACTTCGTGCCGCTGCGAAAAGGTAGGATGCGCGGCCGCATGTCCAAGATCTGCGCCATCTGCGGGAAGAAGCCCGGCTTCGGCAACAGCCGCAGCCATTCGATGGTGGCCACGAAGCGGCGCTTCAACCCGAACCTCCAGCGCATTCGCATCATGCTCGACGGGCATGCGACGCGCGCCTACGTCTGCACGCGCTGCCTAAAAGCCGGCAAGGTCCAAAAAGCCGTCTGACGCCGCAGGCCGCCGGCCGCTCCCGGCCCGCGGAGCGGGCCTCCGCGACCGGCTGCCGACGCTCGCGGCGCAATCCTGCGGGCTCGCCGCTTGTCCGTACTAGTTGTGCTGTCCTGCGCGGCGAGCCCTTGGCTTGCTTGCGAGCGCCGCGCCTGCGACGCCAGAGTGTTGTACTCCGGACGTTTAAGCTCGCGGCGTGGAACGTGAGCAACTTGTGATCACCTCGACCGAGCTCGGCATCGTCGCGGTCTCGATCGAGGCGGTCGGGCAGATCGTCGGGCAGGCCGCGGCAGAGAGCTACGGGGTCGTTGCGCTCGCGGGTCGTGGACGGTTCTCCCGCTTGTTCCCGTGGGGGATCAAGAAAGGAGTCGACGTCGTGCAGAGAGACGACGGGCTTGCGATCGAGCTTCGGATCGTCGTCGAACACGGGCTCAAGCTCGGGGAGGTTGCCACGACCGTCCGCTCACGGGTCGAGTACGAGCTCGAGCGGATGCTCGGCGTCCCGATTGCCTCTCTCGAGGTGCACATCGACGGAGTGCGGTCGAGCTAATGGCCTCTCCGCGAAGTACGCCACCCCTTCGCGCGGCTGCGAACACATCGCATGCCGTCGTCCTCAGTCGGCCACATACCTTCTGGTATGCGGCCTCCCTGCGTCAAAGGCCTACTCGGTTCTCGCCGGCGAATGGGCACCGAACTTCCCGGAGAGACGACTAATGGAGCTCGAGGCGGTCCGGCATCTCGCTACGTGTGCGCTTCGGAACCTCGAAATTCATCGCAAGCGGATCGACGACCTGAACGTGTATCCGGTGCCCGACGGCGACACCGGTACGAATCTGACGCTCACTCTGCGGTCGATCGTCGAGGCGCTCGAGAGCTCGAACGCCGACGACAGCGCCGCCGTCGCGAAGGACGTCACTCGGGCTGCGCTCATGGGTGCCCGAGGGAACTCCGGCGTGATCTTCTCGCAGATCGTCCGCGGATTCGTCGACGTGCTCGGCCAGACGAGCGACGTAAGCACGCCGCGTCTACGCCGTGCCTTTCGCGGTGCGAGCGATGCCGCGTACCGGGCAGTCAAGCGCCCAGTCGAGGGAACCATGCTCACGGTGATCCGCGAGATGGCCGAGGAGGGCGAACGGAAGGAGAATCGTCGTCTTCCGGCACCCGAGTTCCTCGCGGCCGTACTCGCGGGCGG
>JAOUHF010000125.1 GCA_029865325.1 Thermoleophilia bacterium | reverse complement strand
CGAGGCCTGGCGCTACGCCGGATCCTGGTCGCGACTCGGCACTGCCAGCGACTCCACCTACGGCGCGGCTGGATGGGTAGGTGTGGGCCTGCGGGGGACGAGTGGTCGCCTGGACGACTTCGGCGCCCGCACATCCGGCGCCGTTGCCACTTCGCCCGACGCTCCCACCAACCTGCAGGCTGCTGCCGGCAACGCCAGCGTCTCCCTCTCCTGGAACGCGCCCGCCTTCGACGGCGGCTCGCCGGTCTCGGCCTACCGCGTCTACCGGGGTACGAGCCCGAACCCGACCACCGCGCTTACGCCGGACCTGGGCGTCGTGACGAGCTTCCTGGACACAGGCCTCACGAACGGGACGACCTACTACTACAAGGTGTCCGCGCTGAACGCCAACGGCGAGAGCCCTGCCTCGAACGAAGCTTCGGCGACTCCCTCCGGTCTCGTGCTACCGGACGAGCCGCTTCCCACGCTCGACGACTTCAACCGCGCCAACGAGAACCCGCTCTCCGACTCGGGCAAGTGGTCGAACGCCGTCAACGGCGGCGTCGAGACGGGTCTCAACGTCAACTCCAACACGCTCGCCTGCGCGGTGTCGTCGACCTGTACTGCCTGGCGCAACAACGCGCAGTACGGTCCCGAGAGCGAGGTCTGGTCTCGCATCTCGACTCTGCCGGGGAACGGCAACGCGATCCGCCTCTACGCGCGCGTGCAGGCGCCAGGCACCTCGGGCTACGACGGCTACATGTTGCTCTACAGTCAGCTGAGCGGCACCGATCAGGTCGTCCTCTTCCGGATCACGAACAGCTCGCTCGCCGCGGTGCTGACGGTCAACCAAGAATTCGCTGCCGGTGACCGCCTGCTTCTGCGCGCCACAGGGTCGACACTCGAGGCCTGGCGCTACGCCGGATCCTGGTCGCGACTCGGCACTGCCAGCGACTCCACCTACGGCGCGGCTGGATGGGTAGGTGTGGGCCTGCGGGGGACGAGTGGTCGCCTGGACGACTTCGGCGCCCGCACATCCGGCGCCGTTGCCACTTCGCCCGACGCTCCCACCAACCTGCAGGCTGCTGCCGGCAACGCCAGCGTCTCCCTCTCCTGGAACGCGCCCGCCTTCGACGGCGGCTCGCCGATCACCGGCTACTCGGTCTACCGAGGCACGAGCGCGGGCACGGAGACCTTCCTCGCGAACACCGGCAACACCGCCACGACCTACACGGACTCGACCGCTGCCAACGGCACCACCTACTACTACAAGGTGTCGGCGCTGAACCTCCCCGGTGAGGGCGGGCTCTCGAACGAGGCCTCCGCAACTCCGGTCGACCTCGTTCTACCCGTCGAGCCGCTTCCCACCCTCGACAACTTCGACCGCGCCAACGAGACCCCGGTCTCCTTCGGCGGGCGTTGGGGCGACGGGATCCTCGGGAGCGGCGAACGCAGCCTCAAGGTCGTGTCCAACCAGCTTGCGAGCACCCGATCCACGACGGCGACCGCATGGTGGAACAACGCACAGTACGGCGCCGACTGCGAGTCGTGGGCGACGATCGCGACCCTTCCAGGCAACGGTAACGCCGTCCGTCTGTACGTCAGGCTGCAAACCCCCGGCACCTCCGCCGTGGACGGTTACATGCTCTTCTACAACCAGCTGAGCGGCACCGATCAGGTCGTCCTCCTCCGGATTACGAACGGCGCGCTCACTGCGCTGTCGACGGTGAACCGCGAGATCACCGCCGGGAGCCGCCTGCTCCTGCGTGCCACTGGCACTGCGCTTGAATCGTGGGTGCAAGACGGAGCAGGTTGGTCGCAGCTCGGTCGAGTCACTGACTCGACGTACGTCGGCGCGGGCTATGTGGGCGTCGGCATCCGGGGTAAGACCGGCCGGCTGGACGACTTCGGGGCGCGGTAGCGACTAAGCAGCGGAGAGCTGATCGGCCGGCGCGATGGCCACGGGTGGCGCGGCAGGAGGAAGCACCGCGAGCAGGGCGCCGAGCGCGTCAGCGCTGCCCTCGACCGACACGGCGTCGATATCGCGATCGACAAAGAGGCGGTAGAAGCCCGCCGCATCTCCGATCACCACGGCATCCGGCCCGTCGGTCCCCCCGGCACGTGCTTCGCCGTCAGCGATTGACGCGACCTCAGCACCGATCCGAAACTCGACACAGGCTCCCGTCGCGGTCGGCGGGAACGCCATTTGAAGCGCACCCACGAGCCAGCCGGGTTCGAGATCCTCGGCGCGCGGCGGGCCCATGACGCGCGCGCCCCAGTGCGCGAGCTGATGCATGACCGGTCGGAGCCCCTGGCCGTACTCCGTCAGCTCGTACACGGTTGCCGACGCAGGGGGCGGTAGGCGACGACGACGAACGACGCCGCCCTGCTCGAGCTGCTTCAGGCGCGACGCAAGGATGTTCGTTCCGCAACCGTCGAGACTGGCATTGAGATCCGAGTAGCGAAGCTCGCCGTGCTCCAGGAGCTCCCGCACGACGAGAAGAGACCAGCGCTCGCCGACGAGATCCAGTGCGCACGCGATCGGGCAGTACTGGTGATAGCTCTTCGCCATCGCAGGCGGATTCTAGCGCGACAACTTGCGAAATGGAAGCTTGCACTTGCAAATCAGAAGTATCGCGTGCTAGGATCGCGCGCTCCACGCAGTGAAACGCCTCGAAGGAGGGCCTTACATGATCGACTCGGGACGGAAGAAGTGGTTCGCGCTGGCGCTCATCCTCGCAGTGCAGTTCATGACCATCCTCGACATCGCGATCGTCAACGTCGCGCTTCCGTCCATCCAGCTCGATCTCGGCTTTGCACAGGAGAACCTGCAGTGGGTGATCAGCGCCTATGCGCTCGTCTTCGGCGGGTTCCTCCTCCTCGGCGGACGCTCTGCCGACCTCCTCGGCCGGCGGCGCGTCTTCATGTTCGGGACGATCGTCTTCACGGTCGGATCGTTGCTCTGCGGCCTGGCGTGGAGTGAGGCGTCGCTCATCGGCGCCCGCGCGCTACAGGGCCTCGGGGCCGCCACGCTCACCCCGGCCGCGCTGTCGATCCTCGTCGCCATGTTCGCCGAGGGTCGCGAGCGCAACATCGCGCTCGGCGCCTGGGGTGCGGTCGGTGGGGTGGGCGCTGCAGCCGGCGTGCTGTTGGGCGGCATCCTGACGGACTTCTTGTCCTGGGAATGGATCTTCTTCGTCAACGTTCCGGTCGGCGTTGCGGCCTTGATCCTGACCCCGTTTCTCCTCTCCGAGAGCCTCGACAAGCACGGACAGGGCTTCGATGTGCCCGGGGCGGTTCTCATCACCTCCGGGCTCGTGTTGGTCGTGCTCGGCATCACCCAAGGCCAGAGCTGGGGCTGGACCTCGGGGAAGACGATCGCCGCCTTCGTGGCGTCGGCCATCCTGCACGTCGCCTTCCTCGCTTGGGAGCGGCGGCAGCGCGATCCACTCGTCCCTCTCTCGATCTTCGCTCGCCTGCAGACGCTGACGGCGGCGAATATCGTCGGCTTCGTCCTCGGAACGGCGCTCTTCGCGATGTTCCTGATGTTGACCCTGTACATGCAGCAGGTGCTCGGGCTCTCTCCGCTCGAGACCGGCGTCGGCTACTTGGCGGTCGCCGGCACGGCGATCATCTGGGCAAACGTCGCTGCCGCGGCTGTCACGCGCGTGGGAGTCAAGCCCGCGCTTGTGTTCGGCATGTCGATGATGACCGTCGGGCTTCTCTACTTCACCCAGGTCTCGGTCGACGGGACGTACTGGAAGGATCTCTTCCCGGGCTTCCTGATCATCGGCCTCGGGATGCCGTTCGCCTTCGTCCCGGTCACGATCGCCGCCGTTGCGGGCACGAGGCCTGACGAGGCCGGTCTTGCGTCGGGGCTCATCAACACCTCGCAGCAGATCGGCGGCGCCGTCGGCATCGCGATCCTGTCGACCATCGCCGTCACGACGACGAGCGATGCCGTCGCAAGCGGCACGGAGACCCCGACCGCGTTGACAGAGGGCTTCGCGGCGGCTTTCTGGGCCGGTGCAGCGTTCGCCTTCGTCGGTGTGCTCGTTTCGCTCTTCCTCGTTCGCGGGCGCGATTTCCAGGAGCAGGAAGCGCTGGCTTTGGACCCGGCACTCGAGGCTGCGGGCTGAGTTTGACCCAACCGCGCTACTGAATTCCGGTGTCGATCTCCAGGTCGACGCGGCGATGACATCCCTTCACGACGCGGACGACCCGCGGCGTGACACCTGAGCCGCGGCGGTACTTCGGCGCCGCGACGGTGTACTTCCCGGGAGCGAGCGTCACGCGGTAGGTCGCGTCTTTCCGCGTCGTCACGCGCGCGACCGTGCGGCCGCCGCGCCGAAAGACGATGAGAACGCCGGGCGCAGGCTTGCTGCACGGCTGACCTTCGATGCAGACCGGGCGCGCCGGCGAGAGCGTTACCTTCCCCCGGAGCCCCGACGAGGTCGCGGCTGCCCCAGCGGCGGACGCCGACACGAGCATGACGAGCGCGATCCAGATGACCGCGATTCTTCGCACGCCTCCACGGTAGCGCCGGATCACCCAGCTGTGTGCCGCACCGATCTCCGAGAGGGCATAGGGTTCGGGGCGCTCCGATCTCATCGACAGGGGAGGAAAGATGAAAAGAGCGCGCAGACATGCGACATGGTCGTGGAGAGTCGCGCTTCCCGTGGCCCTCGCCGCGGTTGTCGTGACGGCGATCTCAGCAGGCGCGACGCAGGCCCGCCCGAGCCCGGGCGTGAAGGGCCCGAAGTTCACCGACGCTGCGGCGTTCGACGTCTCGAAGCCGCTTCGCGACCTGGTCAAGAACCAGAAGCCATCGAAGAAGACGCTTCCGCCCGCAACGGGGAAGGACACGGACAGCGAGCCGAGTGTCGAGGTGAGCGCGTGGAGCGCGTTCCTCTCGACGAGCGCGACGCTCTCTGCGGCAATGGCGCCGCGGGCGGCGAACGCGCAGCAGGCCCTCACGATCGATGCTCCGATGGCGAACTTCGAGGGACTGAGCAACCAGGACAACTTCGACCTCTTCGGGTTCCGCGTCAACCCGCCGGACACCGTCGGTGACGTCGGTCCGAATCACTACGTCGAGATGATCAACCTCGTCTACGGGATCTACTCGAAGACTGGGACGCTCCTCCTCGGGCCGGTGGACACCGGGACGCTCTGGTCGGACTTCGCGGTCGAGGACTGCACCGACCCGTCGGGCGATCCGATCGTGCTGTACGACCAGTTCGCGGACCGCTGGATCCTCAGCCAGTTCACGACGCGGTTCACGCCCGATCCGCAGAACGATGTCTTCTACGAGTGCATCGCGATCTCGCAGACCGGGGATCCGACGGGCGCGTACTACCGCTATGCGTTCACGACGGGCAACTTCTTCCCGGACTACCCGAAGCTCGGGGTCTGGAAGGACTCGTACGTGATCACGACGCGCGAGTTCGGC
>JAOUHF010000124.1 GCA_029865325.1 Thermoleophilia bacterium | reverse complement strand
AGCCGGTTCCGTGATCACGGAGGATGTTCCTGCAGGAGCGCTCGCGATTGCGCGGGCGAAGCAGGTCAACAAGGAAGGACGCGGTGGAAAGCGGGACGATTGAGCAGTCGCTACCGGGGCTCGACGTCCAGTCCGTCGTGCCGGAGATGAAGACCGGGCACGCGATCCCGCTCGCTCCGAAGAAGCGGCTGATGGTGTTCGCTGGGCGCTCGCACCCCGAGCTGGCCGCGAAGATGGCCGAGCGGCTCGGCGTCGAGCTCGGCGAGATCGAGCTGACGACCTTCGCGAACGGCGAGACCTACTGCCGCTACTGCGAGTCGATCCGCGGCGCCGACGTCTTCCTGGTGCAGACGGGCTGCGCCCCGGTCGACCAGAACCTGATGGAGCTGCTCCTCATGATTCAGGCGGCCAAACTCGCCTCGGCGAAGCGAATCACCGCCGTGATCCCCTGGTTCCCCTACTCGCGGCAGGATCGGAAGGCAAAGCCGCGCGAGCCGATCTCGGGTCGTCTGGTGGCGGACATGCTCCAGCTAGCGGGCGCCGACCGCGTGCTGACAATGGATCTGCACGCCGGGCAGGTGCAGGGGTTCTTCACCATTCCCGTCGACCACATGACGGCGTTGCCGCTCTTCGCCCAGCACTTCCGCGACCTCGGCCTCACCGGCGAGAAGATCGTCTCGGTTGCTCCCGATGCCGGACGCGCCAAGTACGCCCTTCGGTTCGCCGAGATGATCTCGGCCGACTTCGCGATCATGCACAAGACGAGGCCGGCCCACGACGAGGTGGCGATCACTGAAGTAACCGGCGGCGTCCGCGACAAGATCGCGATCGTCGGCGACGACGTCACGACGACCGGTAGCACGCAGATCGCGGGCGCGACGACACTCAGGGAGCACGGCGCGACCGAGGTCTGGATGTTCGTGACACACTCGCTGCTCGACGCCGAAGCGCTCCAGCAACTGGCTGCTGCGGAGATCACGGGCATCGTCGTCACCGACACGGTGCCGATCGACCCGATGCATCAGCCGCCGAATATGACGGTGCTGACCGTCTCTGGTCTGCTCGCGGAGACGATCATGAACGTGTTCGCGGATGAATCCGTGTCCGCTATCTTCGGCGGCGAGAACCAGCTCTTCTAGGAGTTTTGGCTCAACCAAGCGCCTAAGCGGTACTTGGTACCCGAAATCGGTACCCCTGGGTGCTCGCTGGGGCGTGAGACAGCTGCCAACGTCTGCGAGGCGTTCGCCCCCCTTCGCTCTCACACACGCGGACACGCAAGAACGACCGCCTCTCCGAGCGGGTGACAGGGGACTCGGAGTATCTCGTGGCGAAGCATCCGTGGTTTACCCCGATGCCTGGCCGAAGTGGACCTGTTCGTATTGCGGGGTCAAAGGGGCGACCCCGGTGTCTGGCCGTCGCTCAGCGGCGAGATCGGGGAAAGAGAAAGGGGATCGATCCAGATGACTCGCGCTCGCACGCTTCTCGCAACGGTGACTCTCGGGCTCGTGGTCGCGGCCCTCGGTGCCTCGCAGCCGCTGGCCGTCTCGACGGACGTCGTGATCAGCCAGGTCTACGGCGGCGGCGGCAACTCCGGGGCGACGTACACCCACGACTTCATAGAGCTCTTCAACCGCGGATCGACGACCGTCTCTCTCTCAGGCTGGTCCGTGCAGTATGCGAGCGCGACCGGGACGGGGAACTTCGGCGCGAACAGCGGGCAGCTCACCGAGCTCTCGGGCTCGCTCGCGCCGGGTCAGTACGCCCTCGTTCAGGAGGCGCAGGGGGCAGGGGGGACGACCCCGCTTCCGACCCCGGACGTCACGGATTCGACGCCGATCAACATGAGCGGAACCGGAGGCAAGGTCGCGCTCGTGAACGCGACCGCATCCCTCGGCTGCAACGGCGGCTCGACGCCGTGCGCACCGGCCGCCCTCGCGCAGATCGTCGATCTCATCGGCTGGGACGGAGCGAACTTCTACGAGGGAGCTCCGGCCCCGGCGACCTCGAACACGACCGCCGTGCTGCGAAACGCGAACGGTTGCACGGACACCGACAACAACGCCACCGACTTCACCGTCGGCACGCCGACGCCGCGCAACACGGCCTCGCCCCTCAACGTCTGTGCGAGCGATAGCGCGCCCTCCGTCTCGACGACGACTCCCACGAACGGGGCGGTCGGCGTGGCCCTCACCGCGGATGTGACGATCGACTTCAGCGAGCCGGTGAACGTCTCCGGCAGCTGGTTCGACATCTCCTGCTCGACGAGCGGCTCGCATACGGCGAGCGTCTCGGGCGGGACGACGAGCTTCACGCTCGATCCAGACGTCGACTTCACCAACGGCGACAGCTGCACCGTGACCGTGTCCGCCGCCCAGGTGACCGACCAGGACGCAAACGACCCGCCGGACAACATGGCGGTGGACTACGCCTTCAGCTTCGTGGCCGGCAACCCCTGCACAAACTCGTTCACGCCCATCTACACGATCCAGGGAAGCGGCCCCTCGACCCCGATTCCCGGCACCGTCACGACCCAGGGCGTCGTAGTCGGCGACTTCGAGGGAACGGCCAGCCAGGGCGGCTTCTACATCCAGGATGCGGCCGGCGATAGTGACGCCGCCACCTCGGACGGCATCTTCGTCTACACCGGAAGCGCCGACACGGTCACCGTCGGCGACATCGTGCGCGTCACCGGCTACGCCCGCGAGCGCTTTAGCCAGACGACACTCAACGGCTCGAACAGCAACTCCTCGCCCGTGCCCGCAGCGAACATCGTGAACTGCGGGAGCGCCTCGGTCGCGGCCACCGACGTGACGATGCCGTTCGCCGCTGCCGACTACCCCGAGCGCTACGAAGGCATGTACGTGCGCTTCCCGCAGTCGCTCGTCATCTCCGAGTACTTCAACTACGACCGCTTCGGCGAGATCGTGCTCGCCCTTCCGCTCGACGGCGAGACGCGCGCGTTCACGGGGACGGCGATCGACGAGCCGGGAGCTCCGGCCAACGCCCGCACTCTGGCAAACAGCCTGCGCCGGATCACGCTCGACGACGCCAACTCGGCCCAGAACCCGAGCACGCTGCGTCATCCCAACGGCGGCGCCTTCGCGCTCGACAATCGCTTCCGCGGCGGGGATACGGTGCAGAACGCGGTCGGCGTGCTCGGCTTCGACTTCAGCCTCTATCGCATCTTCCCGACCGGGCCGGCCGACTACACGGCGGTCAACACCCGCCCGCCCGCACCCGAGTCGGTCGGAGGCGGGCTGCACGTTGCCGCGATGAACACCCTCAACTTCTTCGTCACAGCGGACTACCCGACGGGAGATCCGCTCGACAACAAGTGCGGGCCTGCCAATATCGTGGAGTGCCGCGGCTGGGATAGCGACCAAGCTGACGAGTTCACCCGCCAGCGCGACAAGCTCCTGGCGGCGATCTCAGGCCTGGACGCGGACGTCGTGGGCCTGAACGAGCTGGAGAACACGACCGGCGTCGAGCCGCTCGCCGACATCGTCGCCGGCCTGCCCGGCTACGACTACATCGACACGGGCACGATCGGAACAGACGCGATCAAGGTCGGCCTCATCTACAAGCCGGCGAAGGTGACGCCGGTCGGCGACTTCGAGATCCTCGACTCGAGCGTCGACCCGCGCTTCATCGACACCCTCAACCGTCCCGCACTTGCCCAGACCTTCGATGTCGTCGGGACGGGCGCTCGCTTCACCGTCGTCGTCAACCACCTGAAGTCGAAGGGCTCGGCTTGCGACGGCGACCCGGACGCGGGCGACGGCCAGGGCAACTGCAACGGAACACGCACGCTTGCCGCGCAGGCGCTCGTGGACTGGCTGGCGACCGATCCGACCGGCAGCGGCGACGCGGACTTCCTGATCACGGGCGACCTGAACTCTTATGGGCAGGAGGATCCGATCGACGCGATCAAAGCGGGTCCCGACGATACCGCCGGGACGAGCGACGACTACACCAACCTGATCGGGCAGTACCAGGGCGCGTACGCCTACTCGTACGTCTTCGACGGCCAGGCCGGCTACCTCGACCACGCGCTCGCCTCTCCGAGCCTGGGGGCCCAGGTCACGGGCGCTGCGGACTGGCACGTCAACGCCGACGAGCCCGACGTCCTCGACTACGACACGACCTTCAAGCCGCCGGCGCAGGACGCGTTGTACGAGCCGAACGCGTACCGCTCGTCGGATCACGACCCGGTGCTGGTCGGGCTCGACCTCTTCACGTACGACTTCAGCGGCTTCTTCCGCCCGGTGGACAACCTGCCCGCGCTCAACGCGGTCAAGGCCGGGCAGAGCGTTCCGGTGAAGTTCAGTCTCTCCGGCGATCAGGGACTGGACATCTTCTCCGCGGGCTACCCCAAGTCGCGGCAGATTGACTGTGCTCTCGGTACCGGAGACGGAGCCGAAGAGACCGTCACCGCCGGATCGAGCAGCCTCTCGTACGACCCGATTGCCGACCAGTACACGTACGTCTGGAAGACGGACACGGGATGGGCGAACACCTGCCGCCAGCTCATCGTGCAACTGAACGACGGGGGCATCCACCGCGCCAACTTCCAGTTCAAGAAGTAACTCGACCTGATCTTCCAGAGAGTGCGAGCGTGGGGGCCCACCGGCCCCCTCTCGCACAAGGCCCTCCTGCTCCGGGCGCAAGAGAGAAGCCTCTCGACACCCCAGAACGCACCCGGCATCGTTTCGGCTGTGATCGTCTTCGGGGTCATCGACATCCGCTCCAGCCCCGATCACCCGCTCGGTGACGCCGTCGAAACGTTCATCCGCCGCGAGGACGCCGACCTCGTGAGCTACCTGCGGATCGAGGAGCGGGAGCTAGAGGCACCAACCGAGCGGTCAGGCTGGATGGACCCGACCCGGGCGCGGGTCGGGTCCATCCAGCCTGACTAGGACGGCGTCTAGGGCAGTTCGTTCACCCGATCGGTGCTCGGAGGAGCGACCGGGCTGAACGTGCCGAGGTAGTTGACGAAGGCCAGGAGGTCGTTGCCTCCGTCGAGCCGCGCGGCGGTGATCGTGCGGAACGTGGTGAAGTTGTCCCCGCCGTCGGCGAGGAAGTTGTTCACCGTGACGTTGTAGGAAGCGGCCGGGTTGAGGGCCACGCCGTTCAGCTTCACGTTGCTGATCGTCACCGACGTGCAGTTGCCCGCCACGATGGTCTTGGCGAGGTCGTAGGTGAAGCCCTTCGACACGCCCAAATGCAGGAACGGGCGGCTCGACCCGAGCGGCTGGCACTGCTCCTCGAGCACCGAGACGATCTGCGCCCCGGTCATCGGGTACGTCACCAGCGTGTTGCCGAACGGCTGGAACGTGAACGCCTCGCCGAAGGTGACGACGCCGTCGCCCTCAGGAGGAGTCTGAGACTGCGCGTAGGTGAGGTCGGAGCGCACTCCGCCGGGGTTCATGAACGCGATCT
>JAOUHF010000123.1 GCA_029865325.1 Thermoleophilia bacterium | reverse complement strand
GGGCCAGCACAACATCGCCCTGGTCGGCGCCGGCCGGCTCGGGAGCGCCATAGCGAGCTCCCCGATCTTCGGCGAGCACGGCATCACGGTCGCGGCAATCTTCGAGATCGATCCCGAGAAGATCGGGCAGCACGTCGGGAGCATGCGCGTCAGCGCGATCGACGACATGGCGGAGATCTGTCGCGATCGGAACATCATCGTGGGCGTGATCGCGGTCCCGGCCGACACGGCCCAGGACGCCGCGGATGCGCTGATCGCCGCGGGCACGAAGATCATCTTCAACTACTCCGAGGCGCTGCTCGACGTCCCCTCGGACGTCAACGTGCATACGTCCAACCCCGCGGTCGACCTGCTGTACGCCTTGTATTTCCACTTGACGTAGGCCCGTCGCTCGCGTGTTGCGGCAGGCATGCGCAGAGCCTCCGATTGGCCTTGTCGCAACTTGTAACAAGCGTTGCCTCTGACGCGCCGGGGTCACCGTTGGAGCAGGATGAGAGCGTGAAGATTCTGCTCTGGCACGGGTACCTCCTCGGCGGGACGGGATCGAACGTCTACACGCGCCAGCTGGCCCGCGAGTGGTCCCGTCTCGGACATGACGTCACCGTCTTCAGTCAGGAGGCGCACCCCGAGCTGTACGACCTCGGCGGGGCGCGTGTCGTTCGCCCGGACGTCGGCCGCCTGCTCCCCGTCTTCGTCCTCGATCGCTACGAGGGTTACGAGGTCAGACTGCTCCAGGACTGCTCGCGCGAGGAGCTCGAAGGCTGGATCGAGGCGAACGCCGCGGCGATTCGGAGCGAGCTTCCTGCCGATCTCGTCTTCTGCAACCACGTGCTTCTCGGCGGTGCCGTCGGAGCTGCGAGCGGAGCCCGCTACGAGATCAAGGCGCACGGCTCCGAGCTCGAGTACTCGATGCGCGGGCGGCCTGAGCTCGAGCGTTGGGGGAGAGAGGTGCTCGAGCGAGCGGCGTCGGTGTTCGTAGGCTCGGCTCACATCCGCGAGGTGCTCGAGGACGTGTGCGGGCACGTCGACCGCGTGCACGAGGTGCCACCTGGCGTCGACATCGACGAGTGGCGCCCTCAGTCCCACGAGGATGCGCTGAGAGGGCTCATCGCCGAAGCCGAGCTCGATCCTGCGAACGCTGGCGACGCGAACGAGCGCCTCCCGGACGAGAGGAACGCCGAGCGGCTGTCCAGCTTCCTCGAGGGCGAGAGGCCCACGGTCGTCTACTTCGGGAAGCTCCTCTTCAACAAGGGAGTCCACGTGCTGCTGGAGGCGCTCGCAGGACTCGACGCGCGCGTTGTCGTGGTCGGCTTCGGCGACTACCGGGCCGATCTCGAACGACTCGCCGATTCCGAACAGGCTCTCTTCACGGGGCCGCTCGACCATCGCCACCTCGTCCATCTCCTCGCGCTGGCGGACGTGTGCGTCGTGCCGTCGATCTTCCCCGAGGCGTTCGGCATGGTCGCCGCTGAGGCTGCTGCTACCGGTTGCCCGCCGCTCGTCGCTCGGCATTCGGGTCTCGCAGAGGTGGCGGAAGGGCTCGAGGAGCAGTATCCGGCCGATCTCCGGCACTTAACGTCATTCGCCACGGGCGATGTCGACGACCTGCGCTCGAAGCTCGTGGCTCTGCTGTCGCTGTCGCCTGTCGAGCGCGACGAGATCCGGGCAGCGGCGCGGCGCACGGCCGTCGAGCGCTGGAGCTGGCGCAGTGTCGCGGAGCGTCTGCTCGACCTCAGTCGCTAGGCAACACTTCAACTACTGTAGTGGCCCGATGGACGACGACCAGCGCCTCTCACCGGACGAGCTGATCGCGCAATCGCGCGCACAGTTCGAGGCGGCAACCGACTTCACGGTCGCGGTCGAGGAGGAGTTTGCGATTCTCGATCCGGAGTCGCTGGACCTCACGAATCGGTTCGAAGACGTCCAGGCGGCGGCCCGCGGCACGGCGCTCGAGGAGCATCTCGTCGGTGAGCTCATCGCGTCGGAGGTCGAGATCCGGACCGGCCGTCAGGAGACGTTCGCGGACATCCCCGCTGCGATGGCGGAGCGGCGCGCGGAGCTCCGCGCTGTGGTCGAGCCGATGGGGCTGCTTCTCGGGGCGACTGGAACGCACCCCTGGGCGGACTGGAAGAAGCAGCGGATCATCGACACGCCGCACTATCGGCGAAACGACGAGCTGCTCCGCTACGTCGTGTGGCGCAACAACTCCTTCGGCCTGCACGTTCACGTCGCGATCAACGGGCCGGATCGGGCGATCGCGGTCGTGGCTGCGATGCGCAACTTCCTTCCGGAGCTTCTCGCGCTCTCCGCGAGCTCTCCGTTCGTCGAGGGCGTGAACACCGGCCTGCACAGCGCGCGGACGCAGATCTTCACGCGCTTCTTTCCGCGGTGCGGCGTCCCGGATGCGTTCTCGTCCTTCGATGAGTACGAGCGCTTCGTGCGCTTCCTCTACGACACGGGCTCGATCACCGAGCACACGCAGCTCTGGTGGAGCGTGCGCCCGCATCTCGCGTTCCCAACCGTGGAGATCCGCGTGTGTGACGGGCAACCCGATCTGGCCGAGGCGCAGTCGCTCGCGGCGTTCGCGGCGGCTCTGACCGTGCGTGTCGCTCGGGCCTACGACGAGGGCGCTCCGGTCGAGCCCCTTCCACATCGGCTCATCGAGGAGAACTTCTGGCGGGCGATTCGGTGGGGTCTCTCCGGCGAGTTGCTCGACTTCGAGCGAGGCGAGCCGATACCCGCGAGGCAGCGGATCGAAGAGATCATCCAGTGGGTGTTGCCCGTGGCAGAGGAGATCGGCGCCGCTTCGTATCTCGGGGTACCCGAGCGAAACGCGGCCGAGCGCCAGATCGAGCGGTTCGACGGCGGGGCGACGCTCGAGGAGATCTACGCCGAGCAGGTGCGCGCGACGGAGACGATCGGTGGCTGAGAGCGAGCAGCCGCCGACCGAGGAGGAGCTCCGCGAGGCCCTCGACAAGGTGGGCGTGGCGGACGTTCTCCTGCAGGCGATCACCGCCACGGCATCCCTCGGCTTCCGCCGGGTCTCGCCGGAGGCACGAGATCTCCCACAAGCCCGTCTGGCGATCGAGGCGCTTCGTGCGCTCGAGCCCGTGCTCAGGGAAGGCGGTGTGGACGACGCCGTTGTGCGGGATCTGGAGCAAGCGCGCGCGAACCTTCAGCTCGCCTATGCGAAGGCCGTCGAAGAGTCCAGCGGCGGCTGATCGCCAGGCGTTCTCGCCGCTTGTGATACATAATCGGCCGCGCCGGGGCGACTCGGCGCTCACTTTGTGACGGGCGGAAGACCGGAGGATCATGGACTTTTTCGTTGACCACGCTGTCGGATTCGCGCTGGCTTGCGCGGCCGTGGCGGTTTTGTACGGGCTCTATCTCACCTGGTGGTTGCTCAAGCAGCCGGCCGGCAACGAGAAGATGCAGGAGATCGCGCGTGCTATCCAGGAGGGTGCCGGGGCGTACCTGCGCAAGCAGTACACGGCAGTGGCGCTGGTAGCGATCGTGCCGTTCTTCCTGCTCGGCTTCTACGACAAGCTCGGCTGGGGCGCCGCATTCGGGTTCCTCATCGGTGCGCTCTTCTCGGCGGCGGCGGGCTTCATCGGGATGAATGTGGCCGTGCGCTCGAACGTGCGCACGGCGGAAGCTGCACGAGAAGGGCTGCAACCCGCATTCAAGGTGGCTTTCCGCGCCGGCTCGGTGACCGGCCTCCTCGTGGTGGGGCTCGGTCTCCTCGGCGTTGCCGGCTACTACTGGGTGCTCACCGACTGGATCGGGAACACACCGGACTCGGCCGTGGACGACCTCATCGGCCTCGCGTTCGGCGGCTCGCTGATCTCGGTCTTTGCCCGTCTCGGCGGTGGCATCTATACGAAGGCAGCCGACGTCGGGGCCGACCTCGTCGGAAAGCTCGAGGCAGGCATCCCCGAGGACGACCCGCGTAACCCGGCGGTCATCGCGGACAACGTCGGCGACAACGTCGGCGACTGCGCAGGCATGGCGGCAGACCTCTTCGAGACCTACGCCGTCACTGCCGTCGCGGTGATGCTGCTCGCGATCGGCGTCGGCCAGCCCGACCTCGTGCTCTACCCGCTCGCTCTCGGCGGCATCTCGATTCTCTCATCGGTGATCGGGACGTTCTTCACGCGCGTCGGAAGTGGCCAGAACGCGATCATCAACGCGCTCTACCGCGCCGTTATCGTTGCGACCATCCTCTCTGCGGTCGGCTTCATTCCGGTGACGATGGCGTACGACGGCGGCAAGTTCGACTTCTGGGACCTGTACGGCTCGGCGCTCATCGGGCTCGCGGTGACGTTCCTCCTCGTCGCGATCACCGAGTACTACACGGGTACGCGCTGGAAGCCTGTGAAGGACATCGCGAGCGCGTCACAGACCGGCCACGCGACGAACATCATCTCGGGGCTCGCCGTCGGGATGCAGGCGACCGCGCTTCCGGTGATCGTGATCGCGGGCGGGGTCGTCGGCGCCTACTACGCGGCCGGGGAGAACCTCTACGGCATCGGAGTCGCGGTGATGGCGCAGCTCTCCATGGCAGGGCTCATCGTCGCTCTGGATGCCTATGGCCCGGTAACGGACAACGCCGGTGGGATTGCCGAGATGGCCGACCTTCCGGAGTCCGTCCGCGGCATCACCGACCCGCTCGACGCCGTCGGCAACACGACGAAGGCGGTCACGAAGGGCTATGCGATCGGCTCGGCAGGCCTTGCCGCTCTCGTCCTCTTCGACGAGTACGGCCGAAGCCTCGACGATCAGGGGCTCCCGACGCTCTTCTCACTCGACAACCCGTGGGTCATCGCCGGGTTGTTCATCGGCGGCCTCATGCCGTTCCTCTTCGCATCGCTCGCGATGCAGGCCGTCGGTCGCGTCGGCGGGCAGGTCGTCGAGGAGGTTCGCCGCCAGTTCCGCGAGAACCCAGGAATCATGGACTACACGGCGCGCCCGGACTACTCGAACGCGATCGGCATCGTCACGGGCTCGGCGATCAAGGAGATGATGGCACCGGCGCTCATCCCCGTGCTCATCCCGATCATCGTCGGGATCATCAGCGTCGAGATGCTCGGCGGGCTCCTGATCGGGACGATCGTCACCGGGCTCTTCCTCGCTATTGCCATGACCTCCGGCGGAGGCGCGTGGGACAATGCCAAGAAGACGATCGAAGACGGCCTCTACGGCGGCAAGGGCTCCGACGCCCATGCGGCCGCGATCACGGGCGACACGGTCGGCGATCCGTACAAGGACACCGCCGGCCCGGCGATCAACCCGATGATCAAGATCGCGAACATCGTCGCGATCCTGCTGATTCCGCTGCTCGTCTCCATCCACGGCTAGAGCGGCTCTGACATGACACACAGGGGCGGCGTATGCCGCCCCTGTGTGTTGCAGGTCACGCGCGACCCGAATAGGATGGGGTCGCTCAGGGGCAGGCACCCTCGGGGGGCCGT
>JAOUHF010000035.1 GCA_029865325.1 Thermoleophilia bacterium | reverse complement strand
TCGAGCCCACGATGTCGGTGAACAGCACCGTTGCGAGCACGCGATCGGGTTCCCGCGACCGCCGAGAACCGGTCAGGAACTCCTCGACCTCGTCGAGCATCGCCTCGCTGTCCCCGGCGAACGGATAGTGATCGACGCCGTCCAGCTCGACGAACTTCGCGTCCGGGATGTGCTCGGCGAGGTAGCGACCCGCCTCGACCGGAACTACCCGGTCGCCCGAGCGATGGATCACGAGCGTTGGGACTCGGATCACGGGGAGGACGTCGCGAATGTCGATAGCCATCGTGATGTGGAACCACGCTCGGGCCGACGCCGGCGTTCCGGCGAAGCGGCAGGCCTGCGAGTTCCACTTCCTGAATCTCTCGTCTTCAGCAAGGGACGGCGCGGTCGTTCGGACCGCAAACGCGTCCGTGCCCCACTTGGTCTCGTACGCAGCGAGTATGCGCTCCTGCGCCTGCTCGTCGAGCCCCCACGGATAGTCCGGCGCCCACGCCCGTCGCGGATACGAGGCGCCGAGAACGAGCGCAGAAGTTCTCTCTGGGAACGTCGCCGCGAAGAGAGCACACATCGGGCCGCCCTCGGCGCCGCCGAAGAGCACGGCCCGCTCGGACGACACGGCGTCCAGCACGGCGCGCATGTCGTCCAGCATCTCCTCGAACGAGCCGAGCTCGAGGATGCGATCGGAGAGTCCGGTGCCGCGGCGGTCGAAGAGGATGAGTCGCGAGAACGAGGCGAGTCGTTCGAGGTAGTCCGCGTACGCCGGCCATGTCCAGTTTTGCTCGATGTGGGACATGTAACCCGGCGCCCAGAGGAGATCGACAGGCCCGTCGCCGACAACCTGGTAGGCGATCCAGAGCTCGCCACTCCGCGCGTATCGCGTCTGGTCGTGCACTGCGCAAGTCTCACAGCTTTAGACTCTTCCGGTGCGTCTGTTCACCCAGGATGTGAAGGTCGAAGCGCTCAAGCGGGCACCGCTCTTCGAGGGACTGTCGAAGAAGGAGCTGCGAGATCTCGCGAGGGCAACTGACGACCTAAGGATCGAGGCGGGCACGGTTCTGTGCCGCGAGGGCAGCCTCGGCCGCGAGTTCTTCGTGATCGTCGACGGAGTCGCGGAGGTCACGAAAGGTGGAAAACGCCTAGCAACGCGGCAGGCGGGTGAGTTCTTCGGCGAGATCGCGCTCCTCACGACCACGAAGCGGACGGCGACGGTGACCGCGAAGACTCCGATTCGCTGTTTCATCCTGACGAGGGGCGACTTCCGTCGTGTGCTCGACGAGAGCCCTACCGTTGAGCGAAAGGTGACGCGGGCGCTGGCCGAGCGTCTCCTCTCGTACACCGAGGAGCAAGACCTCTAGCCGCGATCGGCGGGTCGCGCCGACTACCCGTCGCGCGCGCAGCGGAAGCCGGCGAACATCTGCCGCCGACCCGGGAAGTCCCAGTTCCGGAATGAAGCGCGCGCGACAAGGGCATCGGTAGCCCACGAGCCGCCGCGAAGAACGCGGTACTGCTCGCCGAAGAAGACCTCGGAGCACTCCGGGTAGGGGAACGCGAGGAACCCTGGGTACGGCTGGAAGGGGGACGACGTCCACTCCCACACGTCGCCTCCCATCTGGACGCAACCGACAGGGCTGACCCCGCCCGCGTACGAGCCAGCCGGGGCGGGTGAGAAGCGACGGTGATCGAGGCTGGCCTCGAATCCCATCCACGCCTGACCCCAGGGGTAGCGGAACTTCCCTTCTTGCTCGTGCCAGCCCGCCGCGCGCTCCCACTCGGCTTCCGTGGGCAGTCGCTTCCCAGCCCAGCGTGCGAATGCGTCGGCTTCGTGCCATGAGACGTGTTGCACGGGCTCGTTTGCGGGAACGGGCTCGCGCCGGCCGAACCGGATGCGCTCCCAGCCGTCCGTGCCCTTCTCCCAGTAGAGAGGTGCATGCGCGTCCTCTCGCGCGCGCCACTCCCATCCCTCGGCGCTCCAGAGCCTCTTCGACCGGTATCCCTTGTCCTTGACGAACTTCATGAACGCGCCGTTCGTCACCGGGGCGCGATCGATCCAGAACGGGCGCAGCTCGACCTCGTGCGGGGCGAGCTCGTTGTCGTACGCCCACGGCTCGTCGACTGCACCGAGCATGAACGAGCCGGCCGCTACATGGATCTCGGAAGGTCCGCTGGGCGCTCGATCTGGAGCGGAGCTCGCTGGGTCCGGATACTCGAAATCGGTGCGTTGTTGCAGTGCTTCGAGCATCGTCTCCTGCTGCTGGAGCTCGTGCTGAACTACCAGGCCGAAGACGAAGGCGTTGCGCAGGAGCGCGTTGGGAGCGTCCAGATCGATGTGCTCGAGCGCGTCGAGAACGCGTGAGCGCACATCTTCGGCATACGCTCGTGCCGCGGCAGGTCGCAGGATCGGGAGCGGCGCACGCTCGCCGTGCTCGTTCCGAAGAGCTGCGTAGATCTCGTCGTGGAGAGGGGAGATCGGCGGGTCGCCCTTGACGTTGCGGAGCAGCCAGAGCTCCTCGAAGTACGCGATCTGCGCGTAGGCCCAGACCAGCGGGCGCTGGTCGTGCCCGATCGGCGTCGTGAGCTCGGCGTCGCGTACCGGTTGGAGTAGCGCATCGGTCGCCGCGCGGGCTCGCTCGAGCGCGGCGCGGATCTCGTTTCGCGATTCCACAGACGAACTCTGCCTCACCCGTGACCAGAAGCAAAGACCGATCGGGTGACGTCGGCTAGATTCTCGTGCTCAGAGCCGAGAGAGGAGCCGGGAGAAATGAGTGAAAGCCACAATGGGGCGGTCGTCGTCGCGCGCGATGTCACCCGCCGATACGGTGAAGGTGAGACCGCGGTCGACGCCTTGCGAGGGGTTTCGGTGAATATCGCAGCCGGCGAGGCCACCGCAGTGATGGGGCCGTCGGGCTCGGGGAAGTCGACGCTCATGCACATCCTCGCGGGACTCGACAAGCCGACGTCGGGAGACGTCGAGCTCGCCGGAACTGCGATCACGCAACTCGGCGACAACGCGCTCACCAAGCTGCGCCGGGATCACATCGGCTTCGTCTTCCAGTTCTTCAATCTCCTGCCCATGCTGGACGCGAAGGAGAACATCTTGCTTCCACTCACGATCGCCGGCGAGAAGCCGGCGGACGGCTGGTTCGAGCAGCTCGTCGCCGACGTCGGGCTGACGGACCGACTCTCGCATCGGCCGGCCGAGCTGTCGGGTGGACAGCAGCAGCGCGTGGCGATCGCCCGCGCACTCGTCTCCAAGCCGACGGTGCTCTTCGCGGACGAGCCCACCGGCAACCTCGACTCGTCGACGAGTCACGAGATCCTGGAGCTCCTGCGTCGCTCGGTCGACGAGTACCGCCAGACGATCGTGATGGTGACCCACGACGCCCGCGCAGCTGCGATGGCGCATCGAGTGCTCTTCCTCGCGGACGGTGAGATCGTGCGCGAGCTGGGCGAGTCCAGCGCGCACGACATCCTCTCCGTGATGGAGGAAGTCTCCGCAGCGTGATCAAAGTCGCCCTCCGCGGTCTTGCCGGCCGCAAGCTTCGCGCGGCTCTGACTGGTATCGCGATCGTCCTCGGCGTCGCGATGATCAGCGGCACCTACATCCTTACGGACACGGTCGAAAGCGCGTTCACGAACCTGTTCACGGATTCCTACGCCGGAACGGACGCCGTCGTCACTGGCAAGGGCCTGGACATCTCGATCGACGGCGAGAAGCCGCCCGACCCGCCGGTCGATGCGTCGTTGCTCGACGTGGTGCGCGGGGTCGAGGGCGTCGCGCTCGCGTCCGGGAGCGTGGCGGACGAGGACAGCACCAAGCTCCTCACTTCGGATGGCGAGCCGGTCAACTCGGAGGGTTGGCCCACTCTCGGGTTCGGTATCGACACCGCTCCGGCTTTCGCGCAGTTCAACCCACTCAAACTCTACGAAGGTAGGTGGCCTACGGCCGCGGACGAGGTCGTGATCGACGCGGGATCCGTGGATGAACAGGGATGGGAGATCGGCGACACCGTCCAGATCTCCACGCTGCAGCCGAAACGCGCGTTCACGCTCGTCGGCGTCGCTCAGTACGGCGAGGTGGCGAGCCTCGGAGGCATCAGCTTCACCGTGTTCACGATCCCCACCGCGCAGGAGCTCCTGGGTCGAGAGGGGCAGTACGACGCCATCTCCGTCGCCGCACGCGAGGGCTTCACCGAGGACGAGCTCGTCGCGGCGATCGAGCCAGTTCTTCCGAAGGATGCCAAGGCCGTGAGTGCGACGGCCGAAGCCCAGGAGCAGACGGACGCGGTGGGCGAGTTCACGAAGTTCTTTCGGTACTTCTTGCTCGCGTTCGCCGGGGTCGCGCTCTTCGTCGGTGCATTCGTCATCTTCAACACGTTCTCGATCACCGTCGCGCAGCGAACGCGCGAGTTCGCGACGTTGCGGACCATCGGTGCATCTCGGCGGCAGGTGCTCGGGTCCGTGATCCTCGAGTCGCTCGTCATCGGGCTCGCCGCCGCGCTCGTCGGGCTTGGGCTCGGCGTGCTGCTCGCGGAAGGAATCCAGGCACTGTTCAAGAGTCTCGGTGCCGACTTCCCCACGGGAGATCGTGTCTTCGCGACCCGAACGGTGGTCGTATCGCTCGCCGTCGGGGTGGGCATTACGCTCGTTGCCGGTCTGTTTCCCGCGATCCGGGCGACGCGCGTGCCTCCGATCGCCGCCGTGCGCGAGGGTGCGACGCTCCCGCAGTCGCGATTCCACCGCTTCACGCCTTGGATCGCGGGGATCGTCGTGGTCGTCGCATTGCTCGCGCTCGCGCGCGCGATGTTCACCGACGAGCTCGGCACCGGTGATCGGCTGCTCTCGATCGCGGGCGGCGTACTCCTGCTCTTCCTCGGTGTTGCGATGCTTTCGTCGCACCTCGTGAAGCCGATCGCGAGAGTGGTCGGGCTCCCGGCGCACACTGCGGGAGGTGTCGCAGGTCGTCTCGCGAGCGGGAACGCCGTTCGCAACCCGGGCAGGACGGCGGCGACGGCGGCAGCCTTGATGATCGGGATCGCGCTCGTCTCGTTCATCGCGACGCTCACCAACGGGATGAAGGCGTCGAACCGCGAGGCGATCGAGGAACAGGTCATCGCGGACTATGTCTTGACGTCGCAGGACGGCTATACGCCCTTCGTCGCTGCGGCCGGTGATGCGCTCGCCGCGTCTTCCGTACCCGATCTCGTCACGAGCGTCCGCTCGGATGCAGGGTTGGTGGACGGTGACAGCGCCGAGATAGGCGGTATCGAACCCGGCACGATCGCGGCCGCCTACGACTTCGACTGGCGCGACGGCGACAACGGCGTGCTCGCGACCCTCGGCACGACGAACGCGGTGGTCAGCAGTAACTACGCCGAGGACCATGACATCGGAGTCGGCAGCGTGCTCACGCTTCGCTCCACCGCCGATCGCACGGCGACGGTCACCGTCGTAGGAACGTTCGAGCCCCCGCCTTTCTACCCCCTTCTCGAGAGCGTCAACGTCTCCTCGGAGCTCTTCGACTCGCTCTACGACCGGCCGCGCAACCGCTGGACCTGGGCGAACCTCGCCGGCGAGCCGACAGACGAGAGCCGGGCGCAGATGGAGACGGCTATCGCGGGTTATCCGGATACCCAGCTCGAGACCCGCGAGGAGTGGATCGACCGCGAGGACGCGGACTTCAACGAGTTCATCACCTTCCTCTACGTCATGCTCACGCTGGCGGTGTTCGTGAGCATCTTCGGCATGATCAACACGCTCGTCCTCTCGGTGTACGAGCGCACGCGAGAGATCGGGATGCTGCGCACGATCGGGATGACGCGTCGACAGGTGCGTCGGATGATCAGGCAGGAAAGCATCATCACCGCCCTCATCGGAGCTGCACTCGGACTTCCCCTCGGGATCTTCCTCGCCGCGCTCGTCAACCGCGCGTTGAGCGAGTTCGATGTGCGGTTCTCGATCCCATGGGCGCAGCTGATCGTGCTGACGATCGTTGCGATCATCATCGGGATCCTCGCTGCGATCATGCCCGCCCGGCGCGCGGCGAAGCTCAATCCGCTGGAAGCAATCGCGTACGAGTAGGCGGCGGTGACGAAGTTCGCGATCCGTGGACTCTTGAGCCGCAAGCTCCGAACTGCGCTCACGGCGATCGCGATCGTCCTCGGCGTCGCCATGATCAGCGGCACCTACGTCCTCACGGACTCGATCGACCAGGCGTTCGATCGCATCTTCACGGACATTCGCAAGGGCTCGAGCGCGGTCATCACCGGAAGGTCGGCCTTCGACCTCTCCGACGGAAGCGGCGTGACCGATCCTACGCTGGGCGAGAGCCTGCTCGGCGAAGTGCGCGAGCTTCCGAGCGTCGCGCAGGCCGAAGGGAGCGTCGACTCGGACGCGACACAGCTCATTGGAGACGACGGAAAAGCCGTCGTGTCAGGCGGGGCTCCCAACCTCGGGTTCTCGATAGCCAACGGTGACTCGGACTTCAATCCACTGACGCTCGTCGACGGCGCGTGGCCAGGTCCGAACGAGGTCGTCGTGGACAAGGAGACCGCCGCGGACCAGGGCTTCGAGGTAGGGGAGACGATTGGAGTCCAGGCCGAGGGCCCGGTCGAGCGCGTACGAGTCTCAGGAGTCGTGGAGTTCGGCTCGGGCCTCACGATCGGCGGGGCGACTTTGGCCGGCTTCGATCTCGCGACGGCGCAGCGGTTGTTCAAGAAGGTCGGGCGGCTCGACGAGATCGCCATCGCGGCGAAGCCCGACGCGCCCGATGCCGAGCTCGTGCGCCAGATCAAGGAGATCCTGCCGCCCGGAGCGCAAGTGAAGACCGGCAACGAGCAGGCGCAATCGGACTCGGCGGAGACCAGCGAGTTCATCTCCTTTCTTCAGACCTTCCTCCTCGCCTTCGGCGGCATCGCCCTGTTCGTCGGCTCCTTCGTGATCGCCAACTCCCTTTCGATCACGATCGCGCAGAGGACGCGCGAGTTCGCGACGCTGCGGACCATCGGCGCCACAAACCGCCAGGTGCTCGGGTCGGTCATGGTCGAGGCCCTCGTCGTGGGCACGCTCGCATCGATCGTCGGGCTCTTCCTCGGGCTCGCGCTCGCCAAGGGCCTCTTCAGGCTCTTCGACGCCGTCGGTTTCACGCTTCCGAACTCGGGGCTCGTCTTCGAGCCGCGGACGATCTTCGTGGCTCTCGCGGCCGGGATCCTCGTGACCTTCCTCGCGAGCGTGTATCCGGGCTTTCGCGCGACGATGGTGCCGCCGATCGCGGCCGTTCGCGAAGGTGCGAGCCTGCCCGACGAGCCGCTCGATCGCGTCAGGAGCACGCTGGCAGGAGCCTTGATGACAGGCGTCGGAGTGATAGTCGGTGTCGTCGCCATCACGACGACTCCCGGCAATTCGCTCGTCAGCGCACTCCTGGCGGTGCTCGGCCTGGTTCTGACCCTCTTCGGCTGCGCCTTGTTCCCATCGCGCACGCTGGGCGCGATCGCATCCTGCGCCCTCGGCTTCGCCGCGTTGGTCTACGGGCTCTTCGTTCCCGGCCTGGGGACGACAAGCGTGTTGCTCTGGATGGGCGTCGGCGTGCTCCTCGTGTTCTTCGGCGTCGCCCGAGTCACGACTCGGCTCATCCCGAGCCTGGCGGCATTCATGTCTCCGATCGCGCGCTGGTCGGTCTTCGCCTTGCTCGTTCTCTTCTGGCCCTTCTTCACCCTTCCGTACTGGCTTCTGCGCTACGGCGCCTGGGGGCCAGGCGCTCCCGGGAAGCGCGTGCTCGCCTTCGTCGGTGGCGCGCTTCTGAATCCGCTGATCCTGGTGCTCGTCCTGGCGATGTGGCTCCGGAAGGGCGTCACTCACTGGGCGCCTGAGTGGCCAGCCGAGTTCCCCAGCGTGATTCCCGATCGCTCGACGACCCGCGTCGGAAGCGAGAACGCCAGGCGCAATCCGCAGCGCACAGCGTCGACGGCGGCCGCGCTGATGATCGGGCTCGCGCTCGTCACGCTCGTGGCCACGCTGGCCGCCGGGATCATCGCGTCGTTCGAAGGAGCCGTCAACGACCTCTGGAAGAACTCCGACTCCGACTACGCGATCACCGCCCAGAACAACTTCTCACCGATCCCGATCGATGCCGCGAACGCTGCGGCGCAGGCACCCGGCGTCGTTGCCGTCATGAACGTCCGAACCGGCGAGGTGCGCGCGTTCAAGGAGACGATCTTTGCAACAGCAGTCGACCCGACGGCTCGCGAGTTGATCGCGCTCAAGTGGAAGGACGGCTCCCAGGACGTCTTTGCGAACCTCGGCGCCGACGGTGTGTTCGTCGATGACGGGTACGCGGACTCGAACGATCTCGTCGTCGGCTCGCCGATCGACGTGACCTTCCCAAGCGGCTCGACGGAGACGTATGTCGTCAAGGGGATCTTCGACCCGCCGACAGGAGGTTCACCGTTCGGCAACGTCACCCTTTCGACCGAGGCCTGGGATGCGAAGGTCGAGAACCCGCGCAACCTCTACACCTTCATCGCAATCGACGGCGACGAGAATGACGCGAACACGCGCGCTCTCGAGGAGGCGCTCGCGGAGTTCCCGAACGCCAAGGTGCAGACGCGCCAGGAGTTCATCGACAACCAGATCGCGGGCCTCAGCTCCGTGCTCAACATCCTGTACGTGCTGCTCGCGCTGTCCGTGATCGTGAGCCTGTTCGGGATCGTGAACACGCTCGTCCTCACGGTGTTCGAGCGCACGCGAGAGATCGGGATGCTCCGTGCGATCGGGATGACGCGGCGCCAAGTGCGACGCATGATTCGGCACGAGAGCGTGATCACGGCGCTCATCGGTGCGGCGCTCGGAATCGTGCTCGGGATCGTCCTCGCGGCGCTTCTGATCGCGCGCGTCGACTTCCTCGTCTTCTCCTTCCCGACGACGCAGGTCATCGTGTTCGTGATCGCTGCGGTTGTGGTCGGGATCGTGGCCGCGATCTTCCCCGCACGCCGGGCTGCGAAGCTCGATCCGCTCCAGGCGATCGCGTACGAGTAGCCTGGCTTCCCGGCAGTGCTAGCGGCGCTGGATCCGGATGTCTCCGATCCCGGCGTCGAGTTCGAGCGTGATCTCCTGCAACCCGGCGCCGGGGATCCGGTCGTCGAGATCGACGTCCACACCGCCTTCGGTCTGACCAAAGGCGTCGATGTTCCCGATCCCGACGTGCGCGTCGACGACGACGTCGGCATCTGCCGGGACGAGGACGAGGAGCTCGCCGATCCCGATCTGCGCCTCGGCGTCGAGGTCTTCCATTCCGAGGCGCGGCGATGTCAGGTCGACGGTGAGCTTCCCGATCCCGTGCTCGTACGGCACGATCTCCGCCGGCGTCACGGGCGCTTCGATCGCGTCTCCGACATCGCCGGTGAACACATCGCCCACGACGAGCGCGGGAAGCCCGGCGAGCGTGACGACCACTCCGAGGACGACGAGGAGGCCGTGTCGCCCCGGTGTCAGTGCGATCGCAAGCCCGATGGCGATCAGGAGGAGCCCGATCCACGTCTGGTACGAGAGCCCGATCACGTCGGTGATCGAGAGAAGCCAGAGGACACCGACGCCGAGGAGAAGGACTCCGAACGCGACCCGGCTCGTCATTGCCGTGCGCGCAAGATGACCGCGACGCCGACCGCGATCAGTGCGATCGGCCACACGTACTGCCACGCGAGGAAGTCCGACCACACCTCGTCGAGCAGGAAGAACGCGCCGAGAACAACGAAGATCAGTCCGATTGCCAGCGAGCTGGTCGTGCGCTCACCTGGTGCGGCGACGACCGCGGTGCCCGAAGAACCCGCCACGGCTGTCACGGGCGCCTCGGGCATCGCGATCCAGCCGATGATGTACAGAATGATCCCCGCGCCTCCCGCGAAGACCAGAGCGAGGGCCGCGATCCTGACGAGTACGGAGTCGATTCCGAAGTACTCGGCCACGCCCCCGCAAACGCCGGCGATGACATGGTCGTCACGACTTCGGCGAAGTCGGCGAGCCTCCGAGGCAGGCGCCGCCTGGGGTGAAGGCTCGTCGGTCGCGGGAGGTGCCGACTCCGAGGCTCCGGGTCCGGCCGTCTCCGCGAAAGCTTGCTCATGCTCGTCGGGCATACGTCGATGATGCCCGCCCGCCTCTTGGCTACATCGGCGCCGGTACTGCCTCGGCTACGGGGAACTACGTATTCGGCTGGGAACCCGGGCGAGGCCGGCGGGCCACGCCGCTCGCCTCGGCCGCGGCTGCGACCTCGGCCGCCACCCTCGGCGCGACGTCGCGGTTGAACACACTCGGGATGATGTACTCGGGACCGAGTTCATCCTCCGGGATCGTCGCTGCGATCGCACGCGCGGCCGCAACCTCCATCTCACGCGTGATGGATCGCGCACGAACGTCGAGGGCGCCCCGGAACACGCCAGGGAACGCGAGCACGTTGTTGATCTGATTCGGGTAGTCGGAGCGGCCGGTGGCGATCACGGCAGCGGCGCCTTCGATCTCCTCGGGCATGACCTCGGGCGTCGGGTTCGCCATTGCGAAGACGATCGCGTCCTTCGCCATCGTGCGGATGCCTGCCGCGGAGACCGCTCCGGGCGCGGAGAGACCGATGAAGACGTCTGCCCCGGCGAGCACCTCGTCCGCACTCCCTGGCTCGCTGTCGGGGTTCGTCCGCGCGGCGAAGGCTTCCTTGTGGGACGCGAGCCCGGGGCGCCCGACGTAGACCGCGCCCTCGCGATCGCAGCCGACTATCCGGCGGACACCTGCCGCCAGGAGCACATCGGTCGTCGCGATTCCTGCAGCGCCGATTCCGGTGACGACGATCTTCACGTCCTCGATTCTCTTGCCGACCACTCGCAACGCGTTGACGAGGGCGGCAAGAACGACGATCGCAGTACCGTGCTGGTCGTCGTGGAAGACCGGGATGTCGAGCTCCTCTCGGAGCCTCGCCTCGATCTCGAAGCAGCGTGGCGCGGAGATGTCCTCGAGGTTGATCCCCCCGAAGCCCGGTGCGATCGCCTTGCACACGGCGACGATCTCGTCGGCGTCCTTCGTTGCGAGACAGATCGGCCATGCATCCACTCCGCCGAACTCCTTGAACAGGAGCGCCTTTCCCTCCATCACCGGCATCGCTGCCTCAGGCCCGATGTCCCCGAGCCCGAGAACGGCGGTCCCGTCGGAGACGACTGCGACCGTGTTCTGTTTGATCGTCAGGTTCCACGCTGACGACGGATCGTCCGCGATTGCCTGGGAAACGCGTGCGACTCCCGGCGTGTACGCCATCGACAGGTCGTCCCGCGTCTTCAGAGGGATCTTCGAGCGGATCTCGATCTTTCCGCCCAGGTGCATCAGGAACGTTCGGTCGGAGACGCGCAGAACCTCGACGCCGTCGACCGCTCGAGCCGCCTCGGCTATCCGATGCAGGTGCTCGTCGTCCGTCGCCGAGACCGTGACGTCGCGCACCTTGTGTCTGCGCTCGACTCGGACGATGTCGATCGAGCCGAGCGAGCCGCCGGCTTCCCCGATCGCTTCCGCCAGACGCGCGAAGGAACCCGGGGTGTCGTCGAGGCGCACGCGGAGCGTGGCCGAGAACGAAGGTGAGACGTGCGCCATCCGAGCCTCAGCCTAGCCAGCTTTGCCGAGTCGAATGATCCCATCCGTCGCGAGTGACGCAATCTCGTCCCCGGAGTAGCCCAACTCCGTAAGCACCTCGCCCGAGTGCTCGCCGACAAGCGGCGGAGGCGACCGATGTTGCGCTCGCTCGCCGTCGAACGAGAACGGGAGCGCCGCCAGGCGGAGCTCGGGGACCCGAGGGTGTGCAACGGCTTGAATCATCTCGAGCGCGTTCGTTTGGGGCGCATTCACGACGTCGGCGACGTCAGCGACAGGTGCCGCCGGAACGCCGGCGGCGGCCAGCCGCTCCTGCCACTCTGCCGTGTCGCGCTCTCGCAGCCGGACGGAGAGCAGGGACACGAGCTCGTCGCGATTCCGAACCCGCTCGGGATTCGTTTGGAAACGTGCGTCCGAGACGAGCTCGGTCACACCGACGACCTCGCAGAGAAGCGAGAAGAGTCGGTCGTTACCGCCAGCGATCATCAGCTCGCCGTCGCGCGTCGGGAAGACCTGGTACGGCGCCACCATCGGAAAGACGGTTCCCTGACCTGATGGGACGGTGCCGTCGGCGAGATACCCGACGAGGTGATATCCGATGTATCCGAGCGCCGTCTCGTACAGGGAGGTGTCGACGAGTGTGCCCTCACCGGTCGCCTCGCGTTCGAGCAACGCCGACACGATCCCGAGCGCGGACCACATCCCCGTACCCATGTCGATGAGCGACGAGCCGACCCGAACGCCAGGCCGACCCGGCTCTCCCGTCACGCTGATGAGGCCGCCGGCCGCCTGCATGAGCGCGTCGTAGCCTGGCTCGTGCGCGAGCGGCCCTGTGTGCCCATAGGCTCCGACGGAGCAGTAGACGAGGCGCGAGTTGCGTGCTCGGACCGCCTCGGCCCCGAGGCCCATGCGCTCCGCAAGTCCGGGCCGGAGGCTCTGCAGGAAGACGTCGGCGCCGCCAGCGAGTTGTCGCACGATCTCGCGCCCACGCTCGTCAGCGAGTGATACAGCCAACGAGCGCTTGCCCGCGTTCACCGACAGGAACATCGCGCTCTCGCCGTTCCAGAACGGTGGTCCCCACGCGCGGCCGTCATCGCCGGTGTCCGGGCGCTCGATCTTGACCACCTCCGCCCCGAGCGCGGCGAGGATCTCCGCGCAGTAAGGCCCCGCGATCGAGGTCGTCACGTCGACGACCTTCATGTTCGCGAGCGGGAGGAAGGACATCAGGCCAATCATCACGCTCTGCGAGGATGGGCGCATGCCGAACTGGCTCGACTTCGAGCAGATAGCCGACTGGGTCTCGGGCTCCTCGTGGAGCTACTTCGTGATCTTCACCGTCGCCGTGGTCGACGCGTTCTTCCCGCTCGTGCCCAGCGAGACCGTGCTCGTGATCGGCGGCAGCTTCGCGGCCTCTGGCGACCTCAACCTCCTGCTCGTGATCCTCGCGGGCTCGGCGGGCGCGATCCTGGGGGACAACATCTCCTACGGGATCGGGTCGTGGGTGGGGGAAAGGACCGTCAAGCGGTGGTTCCGCGGCGAGAAGGCGCACAAGCGGTTCGAGTGGGCGGAGCGCACGCTCGACGAGCGCGGCGCCTACATCATCATCGCCGCCCGCTTCATCCCCGGCGGCAGGACGGCAATCACGTTTTCAGCCGGTTACGTGCACTCGCTCACGTGGCGGCGCTTCATCGTCTACGACGTCATTGCAGGTCTGATCTGGGGAACGTACGGCGCCATGCTGGGCTATTTCGGCGGCAAGACGTTCGAGAATCACCCGTTTTACGGCGTGCTGCTTGCGCTCGGAGTCGCGCTCACGCTCGGCCTGGTCGTCGAGGTTGTGCGGCACGCCCGGGCAAGAAGACGCAACTTGTCGGGTTGAGCTCCCATCTGAAAGGATCAGTGGTATGGCAACAGTTCTCGTTCACGTCACCTGCGGGCCGGAGAGTCCGACGAAGGCCGCGCTCGCATTCTTGGTGGCCCGGTCTGCGATCGACGATGGCCACGAGGTCTCGATGTTCCTTGCCGGCGATGGCGTCCAGTTGCTGCGAGACGCCGTGCTCGACTCCCTGACCGGCCTCGGCACCGGGAGTCTCCGCGAGTCGTACGACGCAGTGGTGGCGAGTGGCGCGCGGCTGTACGCGTCGGGGATGTCGAGCAAGGCCCGCGGGGTGGCCGAGTCGGATCTCGAAGGAAAGCCGGTCGAGTTTGCGATGCCGAACAGGCTCGTCGCGCTCGCGCTCGAGAGCGACATCGTCATCACCTACTAGCTCCCCGCGTACCCTGCGCCGTGTGAACCGCCTGACCGGGGCGACCAGCCCGTATCTGTTGCAGCACGCCGAGAACCCGGTCGACTGGTACCAGTGGGGGGACGAGGCGTTCGAACGAGCGCGGCTCGAGGACAAGCCGCTGCTCGTCTCGGTCGGCTACAGCTCGTGTCACTGGTGCCACGTTATGGCGCACGAGTCCTTCGAGAGCGCCGCGACGGCCTCCGTGATGAACGAGCTCTTCGTGAACGTGAAGGTCGATCGCGAGGAGCGACCCGACGTCGACGCAGTGACGATGGAGGCCACGGTCGGGATGACCGGCTCCGGCGGCTGGCCGACCACGGTGTTCATGACACCGGACGGGAAGCCGTTCTACGCCGGAACGTACTTCCCGCCCGAGCCACGTCATGGCATGCCGAGCTTCGAGGATGTCCTTCGCGCCGTCGCACAAACATGGCGCGAGCGGCGCGGCGACATCGATCGCCAGGCGAGCCGCATCGACGATGCGCTCAGGAGCGTCGCGCAGGCTCCACCCTCGACCGAGCCGCTGACCTCGTCGCTCCTCACGGAGGCGACGCGCGGCATCGCCCGCACGTTCGAGCCGGCATTCGGCGGGTTCGGTCGAGCGCCGAAGTTCCCGGCCGCTTCGACGTTGGAGCTCCTTCTCAGGCGAGGCGACGAGGAGTCGCTCGCGATGGTGAAGGCCACCCTCGACGGCATGGCCGCCGGAGGCATGTACGACGTCGTGGCCGGGGGGTTTCATCGCTACTCGGTCGACGATCGCTGGCTCGTGCCCCATTTCGAGAAGATGCTCTACGACAACGCGGTGCTTGCCTCCGTGTATCTGCACGCGTGGTCCGTCACCGGTACGGAGCGCTACCGCGAGGTGGTCGAGCATACGCTCGAGTACGTCCTTCGGGAGCTCGCGCTCCCGGAAGGCGGATTGGCGTCGGCGCAGGACGCCGATACCGAAGGCGTAGAGGGAGCGACGCACACGTGGACCGTCGAAGAGGCGGCGGCTGTGGGATTGCCGACCGAGGTCCTCGAGCCTTTCGAACACGGGCGTTACATCGTTCGCGGCGAGCTCGGGCCTGAGCTCCGAGCGCACGCCCTCGCAGAGCGTGCGAGACGCCCTCAGCCGTTCCGCGATGACAAGGTCATCGCGTCATGGAACGGGCTCGCGCTCGCGGCGCTCGCAGAGGCGGCCTACCGACTGGAACGCAAGGACTGGCTCGACGCTGCGCGCAGCGTGGGGGAGTTCCTGCTCGGCCCGCTCTCGGGCGAGAGTGGTGGGCTTCTGCGCTCATATCGGGATGGTCGCACGAGCGGTGCGGCCTACCTCGACGACTATGCGAACGTCGCGTACGGCTTGCTGGAACTGCACGTCGCGACCAGCGAGTTGCGCTGGCTGCTCGAAGCCCGCCGGCTGGCGCTGCTCGCGATCGAGCTCTTCGAGGACGCCGAGCGCGGTGGCTTCTTCCTCTCCGCGGCGGATGGCGATGCGCGTGTTCCGCGGACGAAGGAGCTCCAGGACACACCCGTTCCCTCGGGGAACTCCATGCTCGCGCTGGTGCTGCTGCGGCTCTCCCGCATCTGGGGTGACGACGCGCTCGAACAACGCGCCGTGTCGGTCTTCCGCCTCGTTGGACCTGCACTCGAACGCGCGCCGGGCGCGTTCGCCTGGGCGCTGTGCGGCCTCGACCTCTGGTTCAGCCCACCGCGAGAGATCGCGATCGTCGGCTCAGTAGACTCGCCGGTCGCCCGCGCGGCGCTGGCTCCATTTCAACCTAACACCGTGGTCGCGCTCGGCCCGTCCGACGACGTTCCGCTCCTGGCCGGCAAGGGACTCGTTGGCGGCAAGCCGGCCGTCTACATCTGCGAGCGGTTCGCATGTCAGGCTCCTGTGACCGAATCAGAGGAGATCGTGGTCTGAGATGCGCGTCTGTCTCATGATCGAAGGGCAGGAGGGCGTCACCTGGGAGGACTGGGTGCGTCTGGCCCACCTCACGGAGGACGGCGGGCTCGAAGGCCTCTTCCGCTCCGACCACTACACGGCGATCATCCGCCCTGACGCCGACGCACTCGACGCCTGGGCGACGCTTGCCGGGCTCGCGGCGGTCACCGAGCGAATCCGCCTCGGCACGCTCGTCTCGCCCGCGACCTTCCGGCATCCGAGCGTGCTCGCTCGCATGGCCGTCACGGTCGACCACATCTCCAGGGGTCGCCTCGACGTCGGGATGGGGTCGGGCTGGTACGAGCGCGAGCACGAGGCTCACGGCTTCCCGTTCCTCGACGGTAAGCAGCGGTTCCAGCTCTTCGCCGAGCAGGTGGAGATCGTCGTCCGCTCGTGGACCGAAGACCGGTTCGACCACCGAGGTCCAGCGTACGAGCTGCAGAACCAGCAGGCGTTGCCCCGCCCGGTTCAGCACCCGCATCCGCCGCTCGTCCTGGGGGGAGGCGTCAAGCCGCGCTTCGCGGCGCTTGCCGCCCGCTACGCGACCGAGGTCAACACGCTCGGTGCTTCGAACGACGAACTGCGGGAGCGCAAGCGCAGGCTCGATCGAGCCTGCGCGGACCATGGGCGTGATCCCGCCACGCTCGGGTTCTCCGTGATGACCTCGTGCTTTCTCGGCGACACACATGCTGACGCGGTCGAGCGCGTCGCTCGGTTCCTCTCGGCGCGCGGGGACGAGACGGAGGCCGAGGCGATGCTCGCTGCGAGGCGCGACCGATGGCTGGCGGGGGGCGTCGAGGAGGTCGCCGAGCGCATCGAGGAGCTGCGGGAGCTCGGCGTGACGCGGCTGTTCCTCCAGCACCTGAACCACTGGGACGACGAGATGGTGTCCCTGATCGGCGGGCGACTGCTGCCCGCGCTCAGGTAGCTTCCAGCCCATGACAACGACAGAGCTGACGGGCGCGGAAGAGGTCGCGTGGGACCTCTCCCACCTGTACGAGAACGGCGACGATCCACGTCTCGAAGAGGACGTGCAGGAGGCCGAGGCCGCGGCCGCGGCATTTCGTGAGCGGTACTACGGCAGGGTCGCCGAACTGAGCGCGACCGAGCTCGTCGAGGCGATCGACGAGCGTGAGCGGATCGAGTCGATCTTCACCCGCGCGATCTACTACGCGCACCTCTGGTTCTCGACGGACATGGCCGATTCTCCGCGCGGAGCCCTGCTCGCACGGCTGACCGAGAAGGGTGCCGGGCTCGACACGCAGCTCCTCTTCTTCGGCCTCGAGATCGCGGATCTCGACGACGCTGCCGCAGACGTCCTCCTGACAGACGCGGCGCTCGAGCGCTGGCACTACTGGCTGCGCTCGGTCCGGAAGTTCCGCCCGTACATCCTCACCGAGCCCGAGGAGAAGATCATGACCGAGAAGTCGGTCTCCGGCACGAGCGCCTGGGACCGCCTGTTCGACGAGCTTCTCGGAGCGGTGCGTGTCGATCTCGATGGCACGGAAGTCGGCTTCGAGCAAGCGATGGCGAAGCTCTACTCGGGCGATCGTGACGAGCGACGCCGAGCGTGCGAGTCCGTCACCGCAGCTCTCGAGCCCGGGCTCCGCACCCGAACGTTCATCTTCAACACGATCGTTCTCGACAAGTCGATCGACGATCGGCTCCGGGGCTACGAGACGTGGCTCTCAGCGCGTAACCTGCGCAACGACACCACGGACGAGGCCGTCCAGGCACTGATCGACGCGACCGTCGCCCGCTACGACGTCGTCCAACGCTACTACCGACTGAAGGCCCGATTGATCGGTCTCGACCGGCTGGCGTTCTACGACCGCATGGCGCCGATCGGTGAAGACCCGACCAAGGCCTCCTGGGGCGAGGCTCGGGAGATCGTCGTGGACGCGTACCGCGATTTCTCGGGCGAAGTGGGCGACATAGCCGAGCGCTTCTTCCGTGAGAGCTGGATCGACGCGCCCGTGCGCGAGAACAAGCGCTCCGGTGCGTTCTGCGCGACGAATGTTCCCGGCGTGCACCCGTACGTGTTCATGAACTTCACGGGAGACCGGCGCTCGATCCTCACTCTTGCTCACGAACTCGGACACGGGCTCCATGGGTATCTCGCTCAACCTCTCGGCCTCTTCAACGCCTCCACACCGCTGACCACGGCCGAGACGGCGTCGGTCTTCGGCGAGGCGCTCACCTTCAAGCGGCTACTCGCGCTCGAGGAGGATCCAGGCCGTAGGCTCAACCTGCTCGCCGGGCGCATCGAGGACTCGATCGCGACCGTCTTTCGGCAGATCGCCATGAACCGCTTCGAGCACGCCGTCCACACTGTGCGACGCGAGGAGGGCGAGCTCTCGGTCGAGAAGCTCGAGGAGCTCTGGCTCGAATCCCAGACGACGCTCTTCGGCGACTCGGTCGACGTCGACGGTTACGGCACGTGGTGGAGCTATGTCTCGCACTTCATGGGCTCGCCCGGGTACGTCTACGCGTACGCGTACGGCTTCCTCTTCGCCCTCTCCATCTTCCGGAAGTACGAGCTCGAGGGCGACGCGATGGTGGAGCCGTATCTCGACGTTCTCCGAGCGGGAGGGTCGAAGCCGCCGGAGGAGCTCGCCGAGATCGTGGGACTCGACCTCACCGATCCGCGCATCTGGGAGAGCGGCATCGACGCGCTCGCAGCCGAGTTGGACGAGGCCGAGGCGCTCGCGGCCGACATCGGGCTCGGCTAAGAAAGAACAACGAGCGTGTGAAGATGTGGCGCGCCTAACGCGGCAGCGCTACGCTCGAGGTCGACAGGCAGGTTTGAGAGGGACAAAGGAGGAGTCGGTGCGGAAGATCATTGCGTCTGCTGTTGTCTTGGTTGCGGCACTCGCGCTCTCGGTACCTGGGGCCATCGGCGGGCCAGGGGCGACACCGGGCGTAACGGCCAAGACGATTACGATCGGCGGGACGTTCCCGCTCACCGGGCCGGCGGCGGCATATGCCCCGATTGCGCTCGGCATGAAGGCGTACTTCAGCTACATCAACGCCCGCCGGGCGACTAAGTCCCAGGACTTCGCCAGGCGGCGCGGCGTCTTGGGTCGCCAGATCATCTGGAAGTTCTACGACGATGGCTACAACCCCGCCAACACGGTCCAGCTGACTCGCCGTCTCGTCGAGCAGGACAAGGTCTTCGCGACGGTCGGCCAGCTAGGTACCGAGCACAACCTGGCCGTGCGCTCCTATCTCAACCAGCAGAAGGTCCCGCAGACGCTCGTCTCGACGGGCGCGTCCTACTGGGGGCTCCAGTACAAGGAGTACCCGTGGACAATCGGCTGGCAGCCTGACTACATCGCCGAGGGCCGCATCTACGGCCTGCACATGAAGGCGAACTTCAACGGGAAGAAGATCGGGGTCCTGTACCAGAACGACGACTACGGCAAGGACTACCTGTACGGCGTTCGCGCCGCGCTCGGAAAGACGTACGCGGACGCAAATATCGTGTCCGAGGAACCGTTCGAGGTGACGGCCACGAGCCTCGCGTCGCAGATGACGAGGATCAAGGCCTCGGGGGCCACGATCTTCGTCCTCCTGGCTACACCAACGCCCACGATTCGCGCGTATGCGACCGGGAAGGCGCTTGGCTTCAACCCCGAGCAGATCTACTTGAACTCGGTGGGCGCGACTGCCGCATTCCTGAACATCGCGGTCGGAGCTGCCGGTGCCGCGTACGTGAACGGGTCGCTCTCGGTGGCGTACCTGAAGGACCCGGCCAGCCCGACGTGGGACAACGACGCGGCCATGAAGCAGTACCGCACGATCATGGCCAAGTACGCGCCGAGTGCCAAGGCCAGCGACGGGCTGTACCTGTACGGAGTCGCGAAGGCGGAGACGTTCGTCCAGGCGCTCTACAAGGCCGGCAAGAACCCGACGCGCGCGAGTTTCATGGCCGCGCTTCTCAGCATGGACTCGGTGAACAAGTTCGCGCTGCCGGGTGTCAAGCAGAAGACGTCGAAGTCCGACCACTGGGTCATCAGCCAGATGCAGCTCGAGCGGTACACGCATCCGGACTGGAAGCTCGTGGGCAAGCTCATCGAGGGACGCCCGCGCTAGCCGCGGATCGTCTTGTTTGACCTGTAAGGGCCGGGACTCTCCCGGCCCTTACTCGTTCTCGGCTCGGAGCCGGTACTGCTCCCAGTAGCGCTCCATGGTGGTCTGGCGATGCGAGAGGTGTAGGAGGTCGTACGCGGCGACGTTGACGGCGCGCACGATCCACTCGCCGTCGTCGCCAAGGTCGAGCACGTTCACACAGGCGGGCGCCTGCTCGAAGTGGCCGAGGAACATCCGCTCGGCAGTGAGCGCGTACGAGAGGATCGCGCGGTTCACGCCGCCATGCAGAACCGCCAAGGAGGTGTGCCAGTCGTCGTCGGCGACGAGGCGGTCAAGAGCGGGGAGGACGCGATCGAACAACTCGCCGATCGATTCCCCGCGCAAGAACCGCGTCTCGTTGGGGATCACGCCCCGGAAGGCATGGACGAACTCGTGCTGGAGCGCGTCGGTTGGTATCTCCGACAGACGCCCGCCGCGGATCTCGGTGAGGTCGGGCCAGGTCTCGGCCTCTCGGCGAGGCGCGACGATCGCCGCGGTCTCGAGCGTTCGAGGAAGCCCGCTCGTCAGAACGCGATCGAGCTCGATGCCCTGGAGCGCCTTCGCTGCCGCCTCCGCCTGGGCAACGCCCTCGTTGTTCAAGGACACGCCGACAGGGTCGACGGGATTCCCGTCCGTGTCGAAGTACGAGACTTCGGCGTGCCGCATCAGGTAGAGCCTTCGACGCATGAGCGGCATAGGATCGCACGATGCCGTCGGCCGACATCGTCGAGACCGCGGCTGACGCCGAGGGCCTCGCGCAGCCGCCCTTGCTCGTGCTCGACCGCGTGCGTGGGTTCCTCGACGGGCACGGCTTGGGCTCGGGCTCGTTGCGGGCGCTGCGCATCGGCGAAGGCGGAGGCTCGAACTTCACGTTCCTCCTCGAGCGTGACGAAGGCTGCTTCGTCCTCCGGCGTCCTCCGCGTCCTCCGCTACCGCCTTCCGCCCACGACGTCGTGCGCGAGGCCAGACTCCAGCTCGCCCTCGGGAAAGCCGGATTTTCGCGCCTGCCGACGATCGTCGCGGTCGGTGAGGACGAGAGCGTCCTCGGCGTCCCGTTCTACGTCATGACATATCTCGACGGCCACGTTCCGACGAACATTTCACCGCCTGGGCTCGAAAGCGAGCAATCGCGCCGCGAGCTCGCGGACGACTTGGTCGACGTCCTCGTCGAGATCCACGCTGCAGACGTCTCGACACCCGAACTCGCGGCGTTTGCGCGGCCGGGGAACTACAACGAGCGCCAGGTTCGGCGTTTTGTGCAGCTGTGGGAGATCAACAAGACGCGCGACCTTCCGCTCGTGGAGGAAGTCGGCGATCGGCTCGCGCGCGATGTCCCCGAGCCGCTCGCGTCCGCCGTCGTGCATGGCGATTTTCGTCTCGGCAACACGATGGTCGCGCACGACGACCCGTCGCGGATCCTGGCTGTGCTCGACTGGGAGATGGGGGCGATCGGCGATCCGCGAGCCGACGTCGGCTACCTGCTTGCGACGTACAGCGAGCCAGGTGGGCCCGCGAACCCGCTCGGCACGTCGCCGGTGACTGCTCTACCCGGATTCCCTTCCAGGTCGCAGCTCATCGAGCGCTATATCGAGCGCAGTGGTCGCGACGTCGAGCCGCTGCCCTGGTTCGAAGCGCTCGCCCTCTGGAAGGCCGCGGTCTTCTGTGAAGCGATCTACGGCCGCTTCGTGCGCGGTGAGCTCGGAGTCGAGGACACGCGTGCCGCGCGCTTCGAGCAAGGCGTGCCCTACCTTGCCGAGGCCGCGGCGGAAGCGCTCTCCCACACCTGAGCGGCGAGCTAGAGCTCAGAGGACGATCTCGGCGAGCGCGCGCAGCGCCTCGGGCTGTTGCGTCGCGACGAGTAGCGAGGTGGCGCCCGAGTCGCGCCATGCCTCCACGCGCTCGGCGAGCCGCTCCTTCGGCCCGACGAGGGCGACCTCGTCGACGAAGGAGTCCGGGATCGCTGCTGCGGCGTCACGCTTGTTCCCGTCCAGGTAGAGGTCCTGGATCTGCTTCGCCTCCGCCTCGTAGCCGTAGCGGCTGAAGAGGTCGTTGTAGAAGTTCTTGCCGCGCGCGCCCATGCCGCCGATGTAGAGCGCGTAGTACGGCTTGAGGAAGTCGCGGCCGGCGTCGACGTCGTCGATCAGGATCGTCGGCACGGAGGGAGCGATGTCGAAGTCCGCCGGTGCGCTCGCCATCGCCGGCCCGAAGACATCTCGTGCCTTCTCGGGTGACCAGAACAGCGGAAGCCAGCCGTCCGCGATCTCGCATGCCTGCGCAACCGCCTTCGGCCCCATCGCCGCGAGGTAGATCGGGATGTCCGGGCGCAGAGGACGCGCCATGATCTTGAGCGGCTTGCCGAGCCCTGTTCCGTCGCTGTACGGGATGTCGTAGTGCTCGCCGTGGTGCTCCACGAGCTCACGCCGGACCGCGGCGCGCACGATCTCGACGTACTCGCGCGTCTTCATGAGCGGCTTACCCCACGGCTCGCCGTGCCAGCCCTCGACCACCTGCGGCCCCGAGGTTCCGAGCCCGAGGAGGAACCTTCCCTCCGAAAGGAGGTCGAGCGTCACTGCCGTCATCGCCGTATTCGTCGGCGTGCGCCCAGGGATCTGCATGATCCCCGACCCGAGCTTGATCTTCTCGGTGGTTGCGCCGAGCCAGGACAGGACGGTGACGCAGTCCGTTCCCCAGGCCTCCGCGGCCCACGCAGAGTCGTAGCCGAGGCGCTCCGCCTCCTGCGCGAGTGCGATCGGCTCGAGTGGGCTCGTC
>JAOUHF010000034.1 GCA_029865325.1 Thermoleophilia bacterium | reverse complement strand
CATCATCCCGATCCCCTTCCTCCGGTACTGCTCGGCGACCATCAACCCGAGATCGGCGACGTGCCGGCTCGATGGATGAGGATCGCGCGAGAGCGAGAGCCGCGCAGCGATTCGACCGTCGTCAGCTGCCACGAACACCGCGGCATCCGGATGGCGCTGAACGGTACGCAGGTACCTGCGCTCGTCGCTGACCGAGCGCCAGGTGTCGGCGGCGAGGATCCAACGTCCGTCCTCGCGACCCACTTCCTCGGCGAGCGCGACGAGAGCCGCCGCGTCGCCGGGCCCGGCTCGGCGGACGCGGATCATTCGACGACCAGCCCGACGCCTCCGCGCCGCGGATCGCCTGCGGCGAGCAGCTCTCCGGCCGCGGTTCTCTCGACCGCTTGTACCCCACCGAAGAAGAGATTGATGCCTTCCCAGCGGACCAGGTCCCAGTCCGCCGGCAGCGCCGCAGCATCCGCGTCGGACCACCCGCCTTCGAGGTGCACGGTCGCACCGTCCACGTGCACGCGAGGCGCGCGAATTGCATCCGAGACGTGTGCGCCCCGAAGGATCCGCCACGTCACCTGCGCAATCGCGCCTGCCAGTCGTACCGACCCTGCGCTCCCGATGACGAGCCGCGGGCGCCCATTCTCGAGCACGAGCGTCGGCGTCATCATGCTCGCGAGCCGCTCACCTGGCAGATGCTCGCCAGGCCCGATGACGTCGAGCTCGCCCAGCATGTTGTTCAGCTGCGCGCCTCCGCGAAAGATTCCGGACCCGGAACCCAGTGTCGACGACAGTGCCGCGGCCATGCCCGACGCATCGACGACCGAGACGTGAGTCGTGCCTGTCAGAGGGCCTGAGCCCGAAGCGCCGTACGCATCGGCGATGGCTCGTGCCTCGTCCTCCAGGGTCGGCTCTCCCGCGGCGTCGAGCAGCTCGAGGACGCGTTCGACCACCGCCCCGCCGAGCGACGGCTTCGGCATCGAGAGGATCCGGAACCCGCATGCGTCGATCTCGAGTGGAGCCGGAGCAGCGACGCGGTACGTGTGAAGATCCTGCTCGAACTCGGGAAGGAGCTCGTGCGCCGCCGAGGCGCCCGCGTCCCGCACACGTTCGAGCGTCGGGACCAAATCGGCTGTCACCACGCGAGCAGGATCGCCGTAGACTCGCCGGCCACTCTCCTCACGCAGGAGCACCCCCTCGAGGATCCGATGGAGGATTGCGCGGGGCTCGTCACGGACGAAGCCTGCCCGCGCAAGGTCGACGGCTGGAGCTGCGAGCCCGGACCAGTCTTGCGTCGCGTAGCGCCGATGCGCTTCCTCCAGACCCGCGAGCAATCCGGGGACCGCGACCGATCCGAGCCCGATGTGGAACACCTGCGTCCCGGAGTCGCCGAAGTCGATCAGGACCTCCTCCATGGGTCCCAGCCGCGTCGTCGGAACGCCGAAGAAGCAGTCGAGCACCGTGGTCTCCCCACCGGGCTCGTGCACCAGCAGGAACCCACCGCCGGCGGGGCCGGTCAGCGGGCCCTCGGTGACGAATGCCGTGAACGCCGCGGCGAGGAGCGCGTCTACCGCGTTGCCGCCCTCGCGCAGCACTCGCGCACCCGCCTCTGCCGTCAGAGGGTGGCCTGCTGCGATGGCGCCGAGCATTGCAGGAGGGTACTTCGGCTCGACGTCTCCCGAGCCCGTCGCCCTCAGGGCTACTCGGAGCTCAGGAACGAGGGCAGCTCGTGATCGCCCGCGGGCGTCGAATGCGACGACGTCTCGAAGCCTGCCCTGGCAGCGCGCCGGCGGGTGCCTCCGAGGCCCGTTGCGACGACCGTGACCCACACCTGGCCTGTCAGCCGCGGATCGACGGTCGCTCCGAAGATGATGTTCGTCTCGTCCGTCGCGGTCTGGCGAACGACCTCGGCGGCGTCGTGGACCTCGACCAGCGAGAGGTCGTCGCCGCCTGCTATCGAGAGCAAGATGCCGCGCGCGCTGACGATCTCGGCGTCGATCAGCGGTGAGCCAAGAGCACGCTCCGCGGCCTCGCGTGCGCGGTCCGGGCCACTCGAATAGCCGATGCCCATCAGAGCCGAGCCGGCGTCCTGCATCACTGTGCGCACGTCGGCGAAGTCGAGATTGATGAGCCCGGGAGTCGTGATCAGGTCGCAGATGCCTTGCACGCCCTGCCTCAGCACGTCGTCGGCGATCTTGAAGGCGTCGACCATGGACGTCGAGCGATCGAGCACTTCGAGCAGGCGGTCATTCGGAATGACGATGACGGTGTCGCACGCCGCTCTCAGCTCCTCGACGCCGCGCTCTGCCGCCGTGCGCCGCCGTGTTCCTTCGAAGCGAAACGGCGTGGTGACGATCCCGACGGTGAGCGCGCCGAGCTCACGCGCGATGCGGGCAACGACCGGCGCAGCGCCGGTGCCGGTGCCTCCTCCCTCCCCTGCCGTGACGAAAACCATATCGGAGCCGCGGAGCGCAGCTTTAAGCTGGTCGACGGCCTCCTCGGCCGACTCGCGGCCGACGCCGGGGTCGGCTCCAGAGCCGAGCCCCTGTGTCACACCCGCGCCGATAGAGATCTTGGTCGGCGCGTCGGAGACCGCGAGCGCCTGGAGATCCGTGTTCACGGCGACGAAGTCGACCTGCGCGATACCGGCATCCATCATCCGGTGGATCGCGTTCAGGCCGGCGCCGCCGACTCCGACGACGCGGATCGCTGCGATGTACGCCGCGCCCTTCGGAGGCGGAACACGGTGAAGGCGCGGCGCGGGCTCGAGCATGGTCTGGAAGTACCGCGCAGCGGCTCGGGAAGCTGCCGCCTCGGACGGGACCTCTTCTGCCGGTGGAGCCGCTGCCGTGGTCACCGGTGGCTTGCCGGTCGACTCCTCGAAGTCGTGCACGTGCTCGACCGTCTCCTCGAGAGCGGCCTGCGCGCGAAGGTCGGGCACGGGCTCATCGCCGGGCTCGCTCTCGGGAGATGCGTCCTGCTGGCGCTGTGCAGCCTCGGTCTTGCGGAAGAGCTCGGCGAGCGGGCCCTCACGCATCGTCGCGCGCTTTCGCGCCATCGAGCACCTCCTTTGCGAGGTCGCGGTAGCCCTGTGCAGCCGGGCCGGACGGCTCATAACGGAGAATCGAACTTCCCTTCACAGGGGCCTCTGCGTAGCGAATGGTCTTGCGAATGCGGGTCTTGTAGACGAGGTCGCCGAAGTGCTCCTCGAGAATCTCGATCGCCTCGCGCGCGTGCAGCGTCCGGCCGTCGTACATCGTGGGAACGATCCCCTGGACGTGCACGCGCGTATTGAGGTTCTCGCGCACCATCGACAGCGTGTTCTCGAGCTGGACGAGGCCGCGCAGCGAGAGGTACTCGCACTGCACGGGCACGATGACCCCGTCGGCCGCGACGAAGGCATTGATCGTCAGCAGGCCGAGCGAGGGAGGCGTGTCGATCAGGATGTAGTCGTAACGGTCGCGCACCTCGACGAGCGCCTTCTCGAGCGCACGCTCACGGCCGATCAGAGCCGACAGCGCGAGCTCGGCGCCGGCGAGGTCGATCGACGCGACGGCGATATCGACCTCGACGGTGTGAATCACATCGGAGATCGGGACCCGATGGACGAGTACGTCGAACATCGACCGCTCGATGGCGTCGGGGTTCATCCCCTGGCTCATCGTGAGGTTGCCCTGGGGATCGAGGTCGATGATGAGAACGCGCTTCCCCATCTCCCGCAACGCGACGCCGAGGTTGAGCGTCGTCGTCGTCTTCGCGACACCGCCCTTCTGGTTCGCAAAGACGATGACGTTCGCCATCACGGCGCCCTCACCCTGTGGGATGGACGCTGGGTCAGGTGCCGGGACCGCATGGAGGCGCGGCGACGACCCCTCGACCTCGACCGAGGCAGGATCGACAGCAGGCTCGCCTCGCGGGGACCGCGACAGGATCCGTGACAGCGCCATGACCGATTCACCTTCCCGTCTCCGCGCGAAACTCCTTCCCCGCGCGATGCTCGATGGAAACACGGGCTTCGCGGCCGCGAAGCGGACGCCTTCAGGGAAGGCGCGGAGCGCCTTGTCCGCGAAGCGGACCAGGGGAAGGGGTCCGGGGGAACCGGAAGTTGCCCCCGGCTTGCGCCACTGCGCGAGCGGATTCCGGTTTTGCGCGGTGATCTCAATCCTCGCCGTCCCAATAGTCGAGCTGCTCGCCGACCTTCGTGATCAGGCCGAGGCCGATGAAATAGACCTTGCCGGATCGCGGGTAGTAGCAGACCTCACCGGGCTCCCGCGTGCCGTACATCAGCAGCGTCATCCCGCTCTCGCCGCCTCGGAACGCGTGCGCGACCCCGGTGCCCGGCGGTCGCGCAATCACTGATCCCGTACGGACGGGGTGCTCCTCGACGCCCGCCTCCTCCCAGAGCAGGAGATGACCGCTGCCGTCGAGCACGACGAAGATCTCCTCCTCGATCGAGTGGCAGTGAGGCGGCATGCTCAGCATCCCAGGGAGCACGTCGCAGTGCCGAAGACCGGTCCGCTGCGAACCCACGGCCTCGCCCAAAAGGCGTATTCGCCGCCCGATCGTCGTCATGATGCGCTCGAACGACTCGACGTCGGCGACGTTGACGATACTCGCGGGCCGCGGCGACAGCTCGGCGACTTTCGGAGGTCCAGCTGCAGCTTCCCGGGCCCAGGGGTGGTCCTCCTCGGCACCGACCGGCGCCCACGTCTCGCCCAGCCAGGCGACTCCCGCGCGCGGGAGCCACGTGATACCGGCGGCGACAGAGCGCTGACCGAACGCGAGCACATCGAGCCCCTCTTCGCCCGCCTGCAACGTGTGCGCGTTGTCGAGCGGGAGGTGGACGAGACAGTCGCCCGCTCGCACCTCGTACCCGACAGGGTCGCCCTCTCCCTCCCACTGAACCGAGATGCCCGAGCCTCCGAGCACGTAGAAGATCTCCTCCTCGGCGCCCTCGAGATGGAGCGGCGTCGACCACTTCCCAGGGTCAACCTGAATCCGCTTGACGCCGACCGAGACCGTCGTGCGTCCGGTCAAGCTGGACCACGTGCCGGCGATATGCCCGCGCTCACCACGCCAGGTGCGTACGTCGTCCCAGTGCGAGATCACACGGCGATCATGTCATCTGCGAGCGCCGATCGCAGCACCGCAACCGCGCGCTCTGCGGACTCACCTCCTTCCGCCCGTGACCACGCCGTTGCATCGGCGACCAGCGCGCGGAGCTCAGCGACGATCTCGGCTGACGGCGCACCTGTCCTGTCGAGCTCCTCGATCCGCTCCAGTCGCTCGAGCACCGCTCGCGACTCTTCCATGCGTCGACGGTAGCCGTGGCCGGCGCACGGATGGGTAACGCCTTCGAGCCGAGTCAGTGTCAGACAGCGGCAGCGCGCAACGGTGCGCGTCGCTGTAGCCCGAGCAGCTGTCGATCGAGATCGTGCACGAGCTCTGCGCGGTCACGCGACCGCAGCACCGCGACGAGCGCCCGCCGAACGGTGTCGAGCACTGGCGAGTCCGCCTGCTCCCCGCCGGCGAAGGCCACGAGCTGCGCATAGAGCTCCTCCCGCGCACTGCCGTCCTCTCCCAGGAGGACAGCGCACCGCATGGGCCACGTCTCACCGAAGAGGGCGGAAAGCGCGGCTCTAAGCTGCTCGGCGCGGAACGGCTCATTCTGGAAGAGCGAGAGCTCCCACCGGTCGAGTGCCTCCGCGAGCCCGGGATCGCCGTCCGCATCGCCGAGTGCAGCGAGCACCTCGACGGCGATCGGCGTCCTAAACGAGTCGAGCCGTGACGGCTCGCCCGGCGGCTGGGTCGCGGCGATCGGGAGTACCGGCTGGATCCCGAACGGCCGCCCGTCGAGCGTCTCGAACAGGACGGGACCCGCTGCGAGTGCGGCGGACGTCGTGAGGCGCAACGCGCTGACCGCATCCGCTATCTCGGCAGAGGCATCGCGCGGCGCGTCTCCGGCGTCCAGCTCCTGTCGGAACTCGAGCACGCAGTTTCGGTCCGGTTCTCGCCCGAAGCTTCTCGGAAGGAGCCCCCTGGACTCGGGCCAGTGCGTCGAGAGCTCGCCGGTCACGAACGGCCGTATGGTCATGCCCGAGGCGAGCTCGGCGGGCTTGGAGAGCGAGATCCCAGAGAGCGGCGCGATCGCCGTGTATCGGCGGTGCTCCCCGTAGAGCGAAGACTCGAGCAGCGCGTACGCGCGCTCGAACGACTCGTCGTCCCAGTCGAAGCCACCACACGCCTCAGCCATTGCGATGAGGAGGCCCAGGAGAACCGTGCGGAACAGCGCTTCATCTTCGGAAGCACGCGGGCCTGCGTGTGCATGCGCGAAGATCGAGGCGGCCGGCTCGCGGCGAAGCTCTTCGACGGCGAGTCGAGCATCCTCGCGGGCTCGCAGCATCGGCTCGCGTTCCTCGATGAACGCACGGACGAGTGGGCGCAACTCGTACAGCGCGGGTCCACCTCGCTGAACGTGCTCCTCGAACGCGAACGGCAGATCCCCACCTTCCTCGAGCTCGCGCCCGAGCACGACGAACGAGCCCAGGACGAACCCGCGAAGCAGCGGGTACAGATGGGGTGCGCGCACAGGCACATCTTCGGTTACGCGCCCGACCTCGCCTCTCCTGCGTCTCGACTAGGGGCGCAACACCGCGCGACGCGGGCCGGCGAGGAACCCGGCCGCGATGAGAAGCTCCATCACGTCGGACTCGACAACCGGAGCGCCGTCGAAGCGCTCAACGGCGAGGCGCTTGGCTCCCCCTCCCCGAACATGCGCGACGAGGGCGGCGAGCGCAGGGCGAAGCCACTCGGGATCGGGCTCCCGAAGCGGGACGAGCGATCGCCCGCCACGCTCTACGAAGAGCACCGCCTCGCCACCCAGCAGGACGACCCACGCGCCGGCCACGCGGGCCGCGCGCGCCCCGGATCGGCGGGGCCACGGAATCGCAGCACCGTACGGCTGCGCGGGATCGGCGGCTGCGAGGACGAGTGCATCCCGCTCCGGAAACTCTCGGTCCACAGCCCGCAGTTCGCGCAAGCGCTCGACCGCTCCCGGAAGCGCGAACTGCGCGCCGCCGAGGCCTTCGACGAAGTAGCCCCGCCGACACACGCCGAGCGTCTCGAGCACACGCAGGTCCGAGTAGACGGCTCCGTACCCGCCGCGAATTCCCTCCCCGCGCACTCCGTCGCGGGTCACGATCCCTTGGCGCTCGAGCAGGAGCTCGGCGAGGGCGCGACGGTCCGGCTCACCCGCGAAGAGCGGCTCCGCAAGCGACCATCGGCCTTGCGTCGGCGAAGGCACCGTCGCACGCGAGCGGGCGAAGCGCCGAGCACGTCTATCCGGCCTGGGAGTGTCGTACCGCCGCGACACGCGGAGCGGCGCCCATGAGTCGTTCACGACCTCTCCTGCCCAGACGAGATCCCATAGCGCAGCGAGAGCCTCGGCGTCGTCGAGGTCGGTCGTCTCGAGGAGATCCGCCCAGAAGGAAGCCCGCTCGCCGAGCGCGGACCGGAGTACGGCGTGGGTCGCTCCCTCCGGTGACGGCTCTGCCGCCGGGCGCCCGAGGACTGCCGCGTCCTCGCGGAAGTACACGGAAACGCGGTCGAGCCCGGCTCCGACCCAGACGACTTCGCCCGACGCACAGAGCGCATCGAGATCGGCGGCGCGGTAGCCGGGCACGCGGCGTGGGAGGACGTCGCTCTCCCAGAGCGCGACGGGAAGCGCAACCCCCTGCAGCGGGACGAGCGCCTCCCGCAATGTCTGGCGCCGCCCGATCCCGTGCCACGAGGGAAGGAACCGGCCGAACGCCGCCTGCTCGGCAGGCTCGACCTCGCGCCGCAGCACTGCCAGCGTCGCTCGCCTGATGCGCCGGAGCACGTCCGGATCGCACCACTCGCGCTCGGTGCCTCCCGGGCGCAGCTCTCCCCGCACCAACTCGTCCTGCTGGAGGAGCGCGTCCAGCTCGTGGTCGACGCTCGACGGCTCGAGCCCGAAACGATCCGTGAGCTCGGCGGTCGTGAAAGGACCGTGCGTCTTCGCGAAGCGGCGCACCACTGCGCGCAGCGGGCGCTCGACCGAGTCGAGAAATGCTTGAGGGACGCCGCCTGGAGGCACGGCTCCGAACGCGTCTCGGACGAGCCCAGCGTCCTCGATCGCGGCGAACAGCTCGAGATCCCCCAGTCGCACCCGAATCGCGCGGCGCTCGCGAACGAGCGTCTCGGCGAACCCTCGGTCGTACTCGCCGTCGACGAGCGGCCCTGCGCGACGAAGCAGGTCGTGCAGCTCGTCGGCATTCCTCGGACTGCGTCGCAGCGAACGCTCCACCTCTTCGACGGCTCCGGCGTCGAGCAGATCGCGGAGCTCCTCTATCCCCATCAGCTCGCGCAGCAGCTCGCGGTCGAGGGAGAGCGCCTGCGCGCGGCGCTCCTCCGGAGGCGTGTCGTCCTCGTACATGTACGTGGCCACGTACTCGAAGAGCAGCGATGCTGCGAAGGGCGATGCCGACGGCGTCTCGACCTCGACCAAATCGAGCTGACGCGTCTGGAGCCCCTTCAAGATCCCACGCAGCGCCGGAAGGTCGAAGACGTCCTGAAGGCACTCGCGATACGTCTCGAGAACGATGGGGAACTGCGGATAGCGCCGCGCGACCTGGAGGAGGCTCTGGGCCTTCAAGCGCTGCTGCCAAAGCGGTGTCCGGTGTCCTGGGCGGTGGCGTGGGATGAGAAGCGCACGCGCTGCGTTCTCGCGGAACCGCGCTCCGTACAGCGCGCTCTGCGCGAGCTCGACGAGCAGGAGCTCCTCGATCTCGTTCGGATCGAGGAGCAGATCCGCCACCGGAGGAGGCACATCCGCGTCCGGGAAGTGAAGCGCGATCCCGTCGTCCGACCACAGCGACTGCACGTCGAAGTCGAGCGAGTCGCGCAGACGGGCGCGGAGCGCCATTGCCCAGGGTGCGTGCACACGGCCGCCGAACGGGGTGAGCACGCATACGCGCCAGTCGCCGATCTCGTCTCGGAAGCGCTCGACGACGATCGACCGATCGGACGGGACGACCCCCGTCGCGGCTTCCTGCTCACGAAGGTAGGTGACAAGGTTTCGCGCGGCCCGCGCGTCCAGCGAGTACTCGCCGGTGAGCCTTTCGATCGCCCCTTCGTCTGACAACGCCGAGAGCTCCCGTGCGGCGCGACCGATCTTCTCCCCGAGCTCTGCCGGCCTGCCGACGCCCTCGCCCTTCCAGAACGGCGCCACACCTGGAACGCCCGGAGCGGGAGACACAAGAACCTGATCCCGCGTGATCTCCTCTATCCGCCACGTCGAGGCACCGAGCAGGAACGTCTGGCCGGGCCGGGCCTCGTACACCATCTCCTCGTCGAGCTCTCCTACACGACCGCCACCGTCGACGAGAAAGACTCCGAAGAGGCCGCGATCGGGAATCGTGCCTGCGTTGGTGACCGCGAGCCGCCTCGCCCCCGTTCGCCCTCGAACGACGCCGACGGTGCGATCCCAGACGATCCGCGGTCGCAGCTCGGCGAACTCGTCGGACGGGTAGCGCCCCGCGAGCATGTCGAGCACGTTCTCGAGTTGGGCGCGTGAGAGATCCGAAAACGGATAGGCACGCCGAACGAGATCGTGGAGCTCGTCGAGCGAGATCTCCTCGTCCGCACACACGGCGACGATCTGCTGAGCGAGGACGTCGAGCGGGTTGCGTGGGATTCTCGTCTCCTCGATCTCTCCCTCTCGCATGGCGCGCGCGACGACGGCTGACTCGAGGAGGTCGGCCCGGAACTTGGGGAAGATCCTGCCCTTCGAGACCGAGTGCAGGTCGTGCCCCGACCGTCCCACGCGTTGAAGGCCGCGAGCAACCGACTTGGGGCTCTCAACTTGGATGACGAGATCGACGGCGCCCATGTCGATCCCGAGCTCGAGCGAGGAGGTCGCGACAAGGCATGGAATCTGCCCCGCCTTCAACAGCTCCTCGACGATAAGCCGCTGCTCGCGGGCGAGTGAGCCGTGATGTGCGCGGGCGAGGTCCCCCCCGGCCAGCTCGTTCAAGCGAAGCGCCAAGCGCTCGGCGAGCCGGCGGTTGTTGACGAAAACGATGGTCGAGCGATGAGCCCGCACGAGATCGAGGATCGCCGGGTAGATCGAAGGCCAGATCGAACGGCTCGACTGCTCGACGCCAGGACCCATCTCGACGCCGTCGGCAAGCGGCGGCACGGAAAGATGAGCGGTCGAACCCAGCTCACGCATGTCCTCGACGGGAACGACGACCGCAAGGTCGAGCTGCTTGCGCGTGCCGGCGTCCACCAGGTCGATCTCGCGCCCCGAGCCGGCGACGAAACGGCCGATCTCCTCGAGCGGGCGCTGGGTCGCGGAGAGGCCGACTCGCTGGAAAGGCGTGTCGACAAGACGTTCGAGACGTTCGAGTGAGAGGGCCAGGTGCGCGCCACGCTTGGTGCCCGCGACGGCATGAACCTCGTCGAGGATCACGGTCTGGATGCCGCGAAGCATCTCCCTTGCCTGCGAGGTGAGCAACAGGAAGAGCGACTCGGGGGTCGTGATCAGGATGTCCGGCGGCGCTCGCAGCATCCGGCGACGTTCGTCGGCGGGGGTGTCCCCGGTCCGAACCCCCACGGACAGCTTCGAGTCGATCCCTACGAGCGGGTTGCGCAAATTGCGCTCGATGTCGTAGTTGAGCGCCTTAAGCGGAGAGACGTAGAGAAGGCGGAGCCCGGCGCCAGGGGTCTGGTTCAACCGATCGATCCCGATGAGGAAAGCGGCAAGGGTCTTCCCGGACCCCGTTGGCGCCTGGATGAGGACATGCCCACCCGCCGCGATCGCCGGCCAGCCGAGCTCCTGTGCCGGCGTCGGCGCCGCGAACGCCCGCTCGAACCACGTCCTCGTCGGCTGCGAGAAGACGTCGAGTGGCCCCATGTCGCCAGGGTATCGGGCTGCCGGCTCGGCGTCCGATTGGCCAAGACGTTTCAGCTACGCGTCACACGGTAGAAGGGTCTGCGCGTCTACTATCGGGCCGTGCCTGATGCCCTCTACTTCACGGACTCGAAGGAGGCCAACGAGCTGCTCGCACGCGAGCCGCTCGCGCTCCTGATCGGCTTCGCGCTCGACCAGCAGGTGACCGTGCCGACCGCCTTCGCGGGCCCACAGAAGCTGAAGAAGCGAATCGGCGCTCTCGATGCGGCGACGATCGCTTCGCTGGATCCCGCAGAGCTCGAGAGGGTTTTCCGCGAGAAGCCGGCAATCCACCGCTTCCCCGGCTCCATGGCGAGACGCGTCCAGGAGCTGTGCGCAGTGATCGTGGACGAGTACGACGGGGACGCCGCGCAAGTCTGGACGGCGGCCGAGAGCCCGGCCGACCTGAGGCGGCGCATCGGTGCGCTGCCCGGCTACGGCCCGATGAAGATCACGGGGCTCGGCTCGGTGCTGGCGCTGCGCTTCGGCGTCGACGTCGCGCAGGAGCTCGTGCCGAATCATCCGTGCCTGGGCGCAATCGACTCCCCCGAGGCGCTCGCCGAGTACCAGGCCGACAAGCAGGCGTACAAGAGCGCCCGTCGAGAGCAAGAACGAGCAGCTGGGCAGGCCGAAAAGTAGCGCCATTGGAGCGCTTGGCGCGAGCATGCTTCGCCGCGCACCGATGTGCCTACGCGCCGTGTGATCGCGCTTGCGTCCGAATCCGCGACCCAATTTCGTGATCGCGGTTGGCACCGACTTCGAGTTCGGCTGCAGAGGCTTGCACGACCCCGACCCGCCCGGTTAGCAACAACGCATGGGTTGGCCCCGGCACTGGCGTCGGGGTCATCTCATACCTCTGCCTCTAGCTCCCTCTCGTCGATCCGCAGGTAGCCCGCGAGGTCGGGATCGTCGCCGCGTACCTCCACGACGCAGCTGGAGCGAATCCTTCCCGCTCGTTTCGAACCGCGACCCAACGAAACTTCCCCGGCACCCAGAACGTGCGGCGTCCTCTGGAGGGAGGTAATGGTGAGTACGAGTGAGGTAATGGCGAATGCGAAAGCCTCGATGGCAGGGTGGATTGGCTTCGCCGGCATCGTGATGCTGATCCTCGGCGGCATCGACTTCTTCCAGGGTCTGATCGCCCTGTTCGACGACAAGTACTACGTCGTGACCGCATCCGGCTTCCTCGTCGTCGACCTGACGACGTGGGGCTGGGTGATGCTGATCTGGGGCGTGCTGCTCGTGCTCGCAGGCCTCGGCTTGTTCGCGATGCAGGGGTGGGCGCGCTGGTTCACGATCGTGGTCGTGTCCCTGAACTTCTTCGCCCAGCTCGGTTTCCTCGGCAACAGCCAGTACCCGCTGTGGGCGCTGACGGCGCTCGCGCTCAACGTGGTCGTGCTCTTCGCGCTGACGGCGCGCTGGAGCGAGAGCAAGGCCGAGATGGGCTCGATGCAGTAACGGCTTCGTCGATGAGGCCGCTGCGCGGTTGGCGCGTGGCGGCCTCGACGAAGACGGGAACCTCACGCCGGAAGTGGGAGCCGGACGACGCGCGGAGAGATGCCGCCTGGGCGATTCTTCAGGCTTTTCTGCCCGGAGTGCTGGGAGCGGGAGTCCGGTAGTTCCGGCTACGCGGTTCCCGGCCTGACGGAGTCGGCGGTGTGTTGCACTCCTGGTGGTGGGTTGTAGGCTCGCGCGGATGGCGGCTTGTCCCTCCTGTGGTCACGACAACCTGGACGGCGCGAAGTTCTGCATGGAGTGCGCCGTACGCCTGTCTGCGTCTGCCCGCCCCGCCGCGGAGGAGCGGAAGGTCGTGAGCGTCCTCTTCTGCGATTCCGCGGCCGCGACTCCTGATCGAGGGGAGCCTGACCTTCGAGCCTGTGCCCGAGGGGACTCGGATGCGCTGGCCATGGCAAATGGAACGCCCGGCGCGCTGCGGCTGATCGCCACGCTGCTGGCGTGGATGGGGCGGCACCAGGAGCAGACGGTCTGGACATCCTTGAAGCGGCTTCTGGAGCAGCCGCAGGCAACGACGCCGGCGATCTGACCCCGCGCTCGCGGCTCCGGAGACGTTCAGCGCGTCTAAGTTTTCGCACGCCCACACCCGCGGTCATGTACCTCGGATGAGATGGAGCGCATCTCCCAGACAGGCGGGAGTGGCTTCATCGACGGCCGACGGCCGCCGTCACCGATGTATACCTGCCGGAACGCTCTCCATCGCCGGCATCGCATCGCGTGGATGTGACGCGAACCACGAGGCGTAGCGGCGCGCTAGTGGCGCGGCGGTAACGCCGTGGACGAGGACTGAGAGACCAACGGTGGTGTAGGTCGTGAGCAGGATCGTCGTCGTGTGCGGGAGATCGGCTTCCTGCACGACGATCAAGGCGAACACGATCGATGCCAGCCCCCGGGGGCCAAACCAGCCGAGGAACGCGACCGTTTGCCGTCGCGCACCGGTGCCCAGCATCGCGACGGCGACGGGCAGTATGCGGACGATCGTGAGACTCGCGACAGCGTAGAGGACAATGCGCCAGCTGAGGCCATCGAGCGCGGGCCAGAGCAGAACTGCTCCGAAGACGAGGAGCGTGACGCCGTTCAGCATCTCACCGAGTTCGTCCGTGAGGAACGCCACCTCGCCACCTTCGGACGGCCGCCGGAGGACGCCGAAAGTCATGCCCGCAACGAACGCAGCGATAAAGCCGGAGCCTCCCAGCGGCGCGGCGATCCCGTAGGCGAGCCCGGCGCCCGCGACCGGGATGATCTGGAGCCAGGATCGATCGATCAGACGGCGGTTGATGCCGAAGGTGATCGCCGCTGCGGCGACGCCGCCGGCGATGACGCCCCCGACGATCCCAAACCCGATTTCCTCCACGACGAGCCGGACAGCGTGCGCCGCACTGACGTCACCGGCATCTGCCTCCGCTACCGCGAGCACGATGAAGAGAAGCGGCACACAGATCCCGTCGTTCAGGCCGCTCTCGACGTTCAGACCCTGGCGGATCCGAGACGGCAGCCGCGGCTCCGTGACGACGGCTTGGCCGAGCGCTGCGTCGGTCGGGGCAAGCAGCACCGCGAGGACGAGCGCCTCCGGAACAGAGAGCGCACCGAAAAGCGCTGCGGCGAGGAGTGCGCCGAACGCGATCGTCAATGGGAGTCCGAGGCCGAGCAGACGCGCGGGCACCGCGTACTCCCGTCGAAGCGTCGGCAGGTCGATGCGCGAAGCGTCAGCGAACAATACGACCGTCAGCGTCGTCTCGGCCAGGAGCTTTACCGCCTCGCCGGTCGGCGATGGGTCAAGGAGATCGAGTGCCTGAGCGCCCACCAGGAGCCCGACCCCGACAAAGATCATCGCGGGCGTAACAGGCGTGCCATCCACGCGGCGCGACACCACACCAAAGGCGATCAACGCGAGCGCAATGACGGCAAGGGTCCATTCCATCAGAGCCCGGCTCCCGCGCTGTCGCGGCGGTAGGGGAACTTGGAGATTCCCATCGTGTCGTTGACGAGGAAGCGCATGCCGGGAACGAAACGGCCGCCGACGATCAGCAGCGAAGCGTTGCCGTGCAGGATCGTCAGGGCCTCGGCGATCTTCGGGTTCTGCTGGGCCTTCTCGAGCTGCGGCTCGATTCGCGTCGTGTAGCGACGAGCGATCCAGTAGAGGGCCGAGTCGCCGACGATCGCTCCCAGCGCTCCTGCCACGATCACGGGTACGAGATCGAGCGTGCCCTGAGAGGCGGCGGTCGCCGCGGCCAGGGTTGTCTCTCCCGGAAAGATCGGGATCACGGCGTCGAGCGCGATCAGCAAGAAGACGCCGATGTAGCTGCGGGCTGGGTTGTCGGGGTCGACGACCGAGAAGCCGTCGTAGCCGCCAAGCCAGTTCAGGATCAGGGTGATCGCGATCCAGGCCAGCAACAGCACGACGGCGAGGAGAAGCAAGCGACGCGGTCGGGACGCGCTACCCAGGCGGTCACGGAGGAATTGGGGCGCGCTCATCGCCCGCCTAGCTCGGGAGCAGGAGGAGGGTCCCCGACAGCGTCGTGTGCCTCGTGCGTCTCGAGCTCGTCGCTGAGTGCCGCGTTGAGGATCGGGGCGTAACAATGACCAGGCGTTCCGTGCCTTCGCCGTCCCTGACGCGACGGTTCCACGCGCCCTTTCCACGAGACCCCGTTCATCGGCGATCGCACCGGGCTTTTTCGTCGTCGCTGTGCTGGTTGTGGGTCTCGCTCAACTTGCCCTCGTCCCTCGTCGAGCTCTGTGCGTCGGTTCCTCTCCTGCAGAGAACCTGATCGCTGCAGGAGAGGAACGACTGGCGTTCGCTTCGAAGCTAGATCCGGCGCCGGCCACGACCGGGGGTCACGGCCGCCGCGACGACGGCGGTCTTCGCAACAGGCGACGGGCCTGGCGAGACGGCCTTCGCTACAACCGCGGTCTTCGCCACGGGGTGGCCGATGACTCCGACTCGTCCTGCACGTCCTGGTCCGAGAGGCATGTTCAGACTCCTTCGGTTGCGAGGGCTTCATCGGCCTCGATCGAGGCGATGATGGCCTGGATGGGGATACGTCCGTTCGCGATCAACTGGCCACCCGAGCGCCGCGCCGCCGACGCGAAGGGCGCAGCCCACAGATTCTCCCAGATCAGCACGCCGGCGGTGCTGCCCGGCTCCATGCAATTGGCGAGGTGGACGACATCGTCTGCGGCCAGCAACTCGGCCAGCTCGGCCTCGATTGCTTGCAGCTCGCCCAGCTCTTCGATGTCAGAGAGCTCCATTGCGTCGATCGAGCCGTCCTCGTTCTTGGTCAGGATCAGCACGTCTATGACGCGGATCGTGCCGGCGTCGACCAAGGCGAGCAGCTCTGTTGCCATCTCGCCCGTGAAGTTGCTCGCACCCGCGGGAAACTCGACGACGAGGTAGTCGACGGGGCCGAGTGCGTCCAGTGGTTTGCTCGGTTCGAGCGCGCTGCTGGTCATCGGTCTTCCTTTCGTTGTGTCCACCAGCGCTACTGCCGGGCGAGGTGGACGCGGAGTTCTGCTTCGTGGTCGTGGATCAGCTCACCGCTGACGTCCAAGGTGACGCTGTGGAGCGTGCCGGTGAACGTGAACGGCCCCTCGTAGTCGGGGGTGACGGGAGAGCCGGGGTTGGCTCCGCAGGTCAGTGAGCCGGGGTTGAACATGAACGGCGTTGTGAGCGCTGCGTTGGCGTTGCCGACGAGGTTGCCGTCGACGTACAGCTGCATTCGTCCGGGCGCGCCTTTGCCCTGGGCGGGGTCGGGCGGGCCGGTGGGCTCGAACTCGAAGCGGAGCGCGTGCTTGCCGGCCGGGACGATGTGCTCCGATTCGACTTCGAGGAGTTGCCGGCCGACGTAGTTGTGGACGTAGCGCAGCTTGCCGTCCTTGACGTAGAACGAGTAACCGCCCGCGGCAGTGCCCTGGCTCAGCAGCACGCCCTCGGCACCTTGCTCGGGGATCTCCACTTCGGCGGTGATGCTGTGCGGCCGATTCAGCACCTTCGGCGCCGCGAAGTTCGGGATCGACTGCGTATTCGGCCTGTAGGTGTAGCTGTCGCGCGGCAGAGCGATCAGCGGTTTCTCGGCCATCATGCGAGCGAGGCCGCTGCCATCGATCGGCATCACGTCGTACTTGCCCGCCTCGACATACCAGGTCGCGATCATGGCGATCAGCTTGTCGCGGTTCTCGGCCGCCACGTCGTGGTTCTCGGCGAAGTCCTCGGCGACGTGGTAGAGCTCCCAGCCGGTCGCGTCGAGTGTGGAGAGCGTGTCCGCCGAGATCGGGTTGCCGAACCCGGTGCCTGCTTCGGTGAACGACGGTCCCGGCCAAGGGCAGACTGCCCGCCAGCCGTCGTGGTAGATCGCGCGGTGGCCGAGCATCTCGAAGTACTGCGTATGGTGGTGGGTCTCGGCGTCGGGATCGTCGAGCGTGTGGGCGAAGCTGACGCCGTGGAAGGGCGACTGGGTGACGCCCCGGATCGTGGCCGGCGGCTCGAGGCCGAGCAGGTCGAGCACGGTCGGGACCATGTCGATGATGTGCGCGTACTGAGGGCGCACGTCGCCCCGGGTCTTGATCCCGTTCGGCCAGGAGACGATGAACGGATCGCAGGCACCGCCGCGGTAGGTCTCGCGCTTCCAGCGGCGGAACGGCGTGTTGCCGGCCCACGTCCAGCCCCAAGGGTAGTGGTTGAAGTGCTTGGGGCCGCCGATCTCGTCGATCAGCGCCAGGCTCTCCTCCAGCGGCTCCTGCGCGTTGTTGAAGAACTGTGCCTCGTTCGTCGTCCCGGTCGGGCCGCCCTCGGCGCTGGCGCCGTTGTCGGAGATCACCATGATCAGCGTGTTCTCGAGCTCCCCGAGCGTCGTCAGGAAGTCGAGCAGCCGGCCGACTTGATGGTCGGTGTGCTCCAGGAAGCCGGCGAACACCTCCATCATCCGGGCGTACAGCTGCCGCGCCGCCTCGGGTTGGGAGTCCCAGTCGGGGACATCCGGATCGTGGCGTGACAGCTCTGCGTCGGCGGGCACGACCCCGAGCTCCTTCTGCCGCGCGAACGTCTTCTCCCGGTAGGCGTCCCAGCCGTCGTCGAACACGCCCTTGTACTTGTCCGCCCACTCCTTCCCCACGTGATGCGGGGCATGAGTGGCACCGAAGCAGAGGTGGAGATAGAACGGCTTCTGCGGGTCGGCCTGCTTGCTGTCTGCGATGAACGAGACGGCCTTGTCGACGAGGTCCTCGCTCAGGTGGTAGCCCTCCTCGGGCTTCTTCGGCGGCTCGACTGTGTGGTTGTCGTAGACGAGATCGGGATGCCACTGGCTCGTGTCGCCTCCGAGGAAGCCGTAGAAGCGCTGGAAGCCCCGGCCCAGCGGCCAGCGGTCGTACGGGCCGGCTGCGGTCTCCTGGTTGCTCGGCGTCAGATGCCACTTCCCGACCATGAACGTGCTGTATCCGTGCTCCAACAGGATCTCCGACAGCATTCCGTTCTCGAACGGCATCACGCCGTTGTAGCCCGGATAGCCGGAGGCGAGCTCGGTGATGCATGCCATCCCGTTCGCGTGATGGTTGCGGCCCGTCACGATGCACGAGCGGCTCGGCGAGCACAACGCCGTCGTATGCATGTTGCTGTACCGCAGGCCCTCGTCCGCGATGCCATCCAGGTTCGGCGTCTTGATCGGGCTGCCATAGCAGCCCAACTGACCAAACCCTGTGTCGTCGAGCACGATTAACAGCACGTTTGGCGCACCCTCAGCGGCGCGAATCGGCGCCGGCCAGGCAGGGCTCGACTCCTCAGCAGTCCGGCCAATAACCCCGGGAAAAGCCGCTCCTGACTCATACTCGACGATGGGCATCAACAAGCCTCCATTCAGATGTCGTATCGCGACGCTGATTCACCCGCCGGCCTGTGTCCGATCGTGTCACAGTTGCGCCCACCACCCACCCTCTCACGATTGCTCGGTGCTTGTCAGGTCCAGGCAGCTGTTTCGCGGACGGGCGCCCAGCGCGAGCCTTCTCGCCGGACTCCCGCCCAGCATCGGTCCGATCACGTAGGGGCGTACGTAGATTGCCGGGTAGCACGGTGTCGGCCGGGGGCAGTCGGGGAACGGGCTCCCCGGGCTCGACCATCCGGGCAGGTGCGGCAGAACGCTCGACGTGAGGGGCCGACACCAATGCAACGTCCGCCACCACCACCACGAAGATCATGCAGTAGCCGCGTGCCGGCGGTCCAACACCCGGTTCCCAGGAGGTTATGACATGACCCGCTACGGAACGCTGCGGACCTGTGCCTTCGTCTCGACGTGGGGAATCGCCCTCGGCCAGGCGCTGAACACCCTCGCGGACATCGGCGATGCCGTCGGCCCGAGCTGACCTCCACCAACGAGATGCGAGCGAATCTGGAGCCGTGAGGACTTCCGTGGACGCGAGGGCCGAGTCGCGAGCCGCGGGTCGGGCGATCAGGACGCCCCGCTCGGCTGCGCTAGCGGGCATCGCCTTCTCGGTCATTCGGCTTCGCGCTCGTTCTCGTCCGCACGGCGGTTCCTGCGGATCCCAGTGACGCGGGACGGTGGATTTCGGACAGCTCACGACGTCAGAAGACGAGGCAACCGAATGGCTCAACGACCCCGCAGAACTTCAGCTCCAAGGGCGGTACGTCTTTAGCGTCAATCGATACCTCTTCTTTAGCGTCAATCGATACCTCTTCGCCGCTTCGCGTCCCCAGGGAGGCGGCCCGCGCTCAGCGACTGGTCTCTGACGATCAGACTCCCTCGCATGTGCGAGTGATCGGGAATGTTCCTTGAGCGAGGGCATGATCGGTATTCCCACACGGCCGGCTCCGCGGCTGCCCTGATGCCCTGACGCGCAGACGAGGTGAAGACTCCGGACGACATGGCGACCGAAGATCTGCTGGCCCCACCTCTTCCCGCCGACATGGTCGTGGCCACGCAGAGGGCGACCGCCCGACTCGTCGGGGCTCTGTTCATTGTGGCCACCGTCACGTCGATCATCGGTGGGTCGCTGCTGCTGCCTCTGGACGATCCGAACTACCTCAACGAGGTGGCGGCTCACGAGGGCCAGATCATCCTAGGGGTCCTCCTGGAGTTCATCCTCGCCCTGTCGGTCATCGGGATCGCCGCTCTGCTGCTCCCTGTACTCAAGCCGCACGGCGAGGGCATGGCAGTCGGCTACGTCGCCGTGCGCACGTTGGAGGCGACCTTCATCCTCATGGCCTCGACCACCGCCCTCGTGGTGTTGGCGCTGAGCCAGGACTGGGGCAGTGCAGGTGGGGTCGGCATGGAGCCCGTGGGCAGCGCGCTGCTCTCGGCGCGGGAGTGGACCTACTTCGTCGGGACGCTGCTCATGTTCGGCGTGAGCGCGGTGATCCTTAACGCCCTGCTCTACCGGTCCCGGCTCGTCCCCGTCTGGTTGTCGCTCCTGGGCCTCGTCGGGGGGCTGCTGCTCGTGACGAGCGCCGTTGTCGAGATGTTCGCGTACGGCGTCGACGCTCCGCTTGCGCTGCAGCTGCTCGGGGCTGCTCCGATCGCCCTGCAGGAGATGATCCTGGCAGTCCTCCTGATCTGGAAGGGGTTCGCTACGCCGTCCTTTGAACTGAAGCATGGAAGAACCGTGTGAAGTTGCAACCGAGAGGAGGTCTGTCCTCATGAAACCCCATGTCTCCGAAGACGATCTCGGTCGGGAGCGCCGCTCCGCAAGGGCTGCGGGCGCGTGGTACCTCGGCCTCGCGATCACGGGCATCGGGTTACTGCTGATCCGCCCGGCAGTCTACGACCCGGACGACGCCGCCAAGACGCTCGAACAACTCACGACTGACGAGGGGCTTGCTCGCCTTGGTCTCGGAGTAGAACTTGCGATCGTCGTCACGCAGGCGCTCGCCGCTGTGTGGTTCTACAAGCTGTTCCGACCGATCAATCCGGTGGCCGCGTGGGCGCTAGGGGTATTCGGAATGGTCAACGCCGTGGCGATCCTCGCCAGCAGCGCCGCCGTTGCGACTGCGTTCGAGGTCGCCGCCGACCCAACACTCGCGCCGGGCGACGATGCCGCAGCGACGACGCAGCTGCTGTTCCGGCTGAGTGAGAGCTTTTGGGGCGTCGGCGCCCTCTTCTTCGGGCTCTGGCTGATCCCGATGGGATGGGTCGCGGCGACGTCCGGCCGCTTCCCGCGGGCGCTGGGCTGGATCCTCGTCGCCGGCGGCGTCGGCTACGTTGCGAGCGCCTTCGTCGAATACGCCGCAGATGCGCCGACGTGGCTCGTCAGCGCGCTCGCGATCCCGGCGACGGTCGGCGAGCTCTGGATGATCGGATACCTGCTCGTGATCGGCATCCGGCCCGCAGCTGAACGGCTTCTGAACCAGTGACGGGACCAACTGCGGTGAAGGAGCTCTCGCGTGTGCGAGTGTGCTCGCCTTTGAAAGCTTGACAGTGGGCGTACGTGGGCCGGTCGGGCATCGGGCTCGGAACAGGCCACTGGCTCGCCGACACAGCAGCTCTGATCGCGCTTATGCCTGAAACCGGGACCGATTTGCGCGCGGAGGGAGGCGGGGCGCGAGAACGTGACCGTATCGGGCCGGTCTTGAGGTCGGGTCGAGTCGCCGGCGCTCTAGCCGAGTATCCACACGTCGCTCCGGTTCGCGGTGAACCCGGCGCCGCGGTCAGCGATGCACTGAAGCGAGGCGGGGCGCGACGCACACTTGATCCGGTACGGAGCTCGCCACGTGGATCCGTACTCGAGTACAGGCCCATTGAGCTTGCGTAGGCTCGCCGGTGGCTTCACACCCCGCCTCACGACGACATTTGTAGCCCCAACGTCCGGCGCCCGTAATCCTCGGCGACGGCCAGGAGGATGGTGCGCTCGAGTCTCCCCGTGGTGCCGTCCTCAGAGACCAGCCGACCGCCCGCTGCCGCGATGCGGTCGATCGCCGCCAGCGCATCCACCACGTTCTGAGAGAAGCGGTCGAGGTTCCAGACGACGAGGGCGCCGACCTCGCCTCCCAGGACTCGTTCGATCGCCTGGTTCCAGAGCGGCCGATTCGCGTCCCCGCCGCTCTTGTCCAGCTCCTCCAGCACATCCACGAGCGTCAGTCCCTCACGCTGGCAGACGCGCTCAATGCTCTGCCGCTGAAGCTCGTGGCTCAGGAACGAATATCCGCCACGCCCGCCCACGCGCGAAACCCGACGTAGCCTATGGCCGTGGTCTTGGTCATCACTGGTACCTCCAAATCATCATGACGGGCGACCCGGCAGGTCCGGAAGCGGGCTCACAAAACCTCGCTCCGCGCCGCGCAGACCGCGCGACCGACCGCCCACCCGCACACGGGGCCATCGAGATCCGGACGCTGACGGATGGAGGGCAGCGCCCGGCGGAGGTCGCACGCACGATCGCCGGCTTTCTTGCCGAAGCGCGGCACTCCCTCGACATCGCGATGTACGACATCCGCTCCGAAACGGACGCGGGAGCCCTCGTGATCGCGTCGCTGTTGGCCGCTGCCCAGCGTGGCGTCGCGATACGCCTGCTCTACGACGTCGCCCACCCCGGCCCGATCCCCGTTCCTCCTCCACCCGAGACCAAACCCGAGGCGATCGAAGCACTCCCGATCCCGACACGCGGCGTCGCAGGCGTTCCCGACCTCATGCACCACAAGTTCGCCGTCCGCGACGGCCGTGCCGTCTGGGCAGGCTCGACGAATTGGACGGACGACTCTTGGTCGCGGCAGGAGAACGTCATCGTGACGATCGAGTCGCGAGAGATTGCGTACGCGCACACGCTCGCCTTTGAGCAGCTCTGGGAGCGCGGCGAGGTCGAGGGAACTGGCAAGGTCGACCCTCGGCCCGAAGACGTCGACGGCGCTCGCGTGAGAGCCTGGTTCTGCCCCGAGCACGGGGAAGCGCTTTCGCACCGTGTCGCCAAACACATTGGAAAGGCGCGCGAGCGCATCCGAATCGCGTCGCCGGTCCTGACCTCGGGCCCGATCCTCGCGACGCTCGTCGAAGTCGTGAACGAGAGCCGCTGCGACGTCGCAGGCGTGGTGGACGACACCCAGGTCGACCAGGTGTTCGGCCAGTGGAAGACGAACGGCGTCAGTGCGTGGAAGATCCCGCTCCTCCGCCGCATCCTCGAAGGAGCACCGATCAACGGCAAGACCTCCACGCGTTGGAAGCCAGGCTCAGTCCACGACTTCATGCACGCGAAGGTCGTCGTCGCCGACGACACGTCGTTCGTCGGCAGCTTCAACTTCTCCCGCTCGGGCGAGCGAAACGCCGAGAACGTGCTCGAGATCAGGGATCGCGACATCGCCGACGAGCTTGCCGCGTTCGTCGACGAGATCCGGTCGCGCTACCCGCCCGCGACGCCGCCGTCTTGAGACGTACCTTCGCGCGCGCACTGACGCCGTGCAGAAGCGGGGCCGGGTGGCTCCCGGCCCCGTCTGCGAGTTCCGGCGACGCGCGCTAGCGCTTCTTCGGGTTGTGCATCTGCTCGCGCAGCGCACCGCCCGGATTCACGCTCGTGTGCAGGTTGACGTAGTAGTTCCTCGGGTTGTCGAGGATCGCCTGGAGCGTCGCTGGCGGTGTCCCCGTCATGACCGTGGTGATGTTCCCGTGCCCGTCCGCGTCCGTGAACGACGCAACGCCAGAGCTCACGACCACTGGGCCGCTCGCTCCCTTAGCCGCCTGGTGGACATGCAGGCCTGTGATGTCCACCGAGCCCGGGAACGAGTAGTTGAAGTAGAAGATCACCTCGCCTGAGGTGAGCGCTCCGGCGCCGGAGCGCTCGAGGTCGAAGGTGACGCTGCCGACCGCATCGGCCTTCAGGCCCTTGATCCGCGGCACCTCCTGACTCGGCTTGAGATTGAGCTTGAACACGGGCGTCGCCGAGAGTGCCGGCTTCTTCGCGGTCGCCCCGCCGACGACAACGAGTGCCATGACCCCGACGAGGATCGCCGGGACCACGAGTCGTATGCGTTTCATGTGCATCCCTCCCTCTGCGCAGAGTTGCACAAAGACAGATGCCCCGGTGAGCGCTTTCTTGCGGGCCGACCCGTACG
>JAOUHF010000121.1 GCA_029865325.1 Thermoleophilia bacterium | reverse complement strand
CGCCCGCTTCGATGCCCTCACCGCGCGGGCACAGATCGGTGGCTGGCACGGGAGTATGGATGACGTCGTACTCCACATGGAGCGTGCGTATGCCCTCGCGATCGATGCCGACCGGAAGGACCTCCAGACGACCGCCGCCCAGGTACTTGCGCAGACGCACATCGTCCGGCTCGAGCTCGACGAGGCCGAGCGTCTGCTCATGCGCGCGCTTGAGCTCGCAGGGGAGAGCGGCAGCATTCGCGCCCGAGCAGGCGCGACGCTCTCGTACGGGTGGTTCTTGGTTGTCAAGGGAGAGCTCGATGCCGCCGAGACGGTGTTCGAGGAGGTCCGCCAGGCAGCCGCCGAGCTCGGCGTCGAGCCGCTCGTGGCGACCGCGCTTTCGAGGCTCGGTGACCTTGCTTGGCGGCGCAGTGACTACAAGCGTGCGGAGAAGCTCTATCGAGAGGCACTTCGCATTACCCTGGCCCGGGGCGATCGTGGCGTCCTGCCCGACCTACAAGCGTCGCTCGCCGAGACGCTCGCGGCGCTCGGCAAGATCGATGAGGCGGAGCTGCTCGCGCTCGAGGTGAAGGAGTCGGTGCGTCTCGACGATCCGCATCTCGGAGTCACTGTGTCGGCGACGTACGCCGTTGTCCGTGCTGCGCAGGGTCGTGACGACGAGGCAGAGGAGCTCTATCGCTCCGCGCTCGAGCAAACCCGGAAGAGTGGCTTCGCCATTCTCGAGCTCGAAGTCCTCGAGCGATTCGTCGCTTTCTATCGCGACCGCGGGCGTGACGACGAAGCGGTCGTCTACGAGACGCGGCTCGCGGATCTCGTTCCCTCCGCGTCTGCGAGGATCGAGCGGATCGCGTGACTCGAGCCCTCGTCGGGCGACTCGGAAATGATCGTCGCCGGCCGCTTGAAGCCGGCCAGCGCCTCGCGTAACGGCTCCGCACGCAGCGTCCCTTCGCCGTAGGGCAAGTGCTTCGTCTCGTTGCGGTATGCAAATGCGATGTCGGAGAAGTGGATGTAGATCGGGGAGTCAGTCTGCATCGAGAGGCCATGGCTGTTGCCACGCGGGTTGTCCGGCATCGTGAGGTCGAATAGTGTTCGGAGCCTGTTGTCGATGGTGGAGCCGGGATTGTCGTTCAAGGGCTACCTCGTCTTCTTCATGACGCCCCGACGCCTGTCGGGCGAGTCCCGCGACCGTTGAGGATGCGTGTCTGGTGTCACGAAGAGCCATTGTCGTTGCCGGTCTGAGCGCCGTCGCTATCGCGGCGAGCGGCTGCAGCGGAGACTCAGACGCCGAAGCGGAGAGCCCACCCGCGACGACGATCGAACAGGTCGACTTCTCGAAGTTCCGCGCCGCGTTCAAGGCACGCTTCGAAACCACGTCGTGGTACGGCCAAATCACCGGGATGAAGATGTCTTCCGGGAGGCTCGAAATCACAGCGGAGCTCGCCCCGGAAAGCGACGCGGGGAAGTTCTGCGGGGAGGCCCTCAGACTCGCTTTATTCGGCGCCGAGCCGCTCGACGGGGTTGAAACCGCCACGGTGATCGGCCCCGACGGCGTGCCGCTGGCCAGCTGCGCGTGACATGGGAGGACGCTGAGCGACGCCCTTCTCTCGAAGAGATCGGCTGTCGGTCTACCACACTCGGGCAGCCGGGCCCGGGATGTCTTCCCTGAGCCCGAGCAGAACGGCCTTGATGATCTGCGAGGACTCCTCGTCGGGTGACTCCGAGATGATCGTGGCAGGGCGTCCGAACTGTGCGAGCGCATCGCGGAGCGGTCCGACCCTGAGCGTCCCCTCGCCGTAGGGGAGATGGTGCTTCTCGTTGCGGTTCGCGAACGCGATATCTGAGACGTGGATGTGAAAGGGAGCGAGATCTTCTGACGCCGCTTCAGGATGAGGCGACTTCGAGTCCGACTTATGAATATGGAGAGGAGCCTCGAGCTCGAGGATCGCGTCGACGGCAGCAAGCGCGTCGCGGAACTGCCCGGGCTCGAGGAAGAGGCCGTCGCTGGTCGCGTGCATGTGTGCGAAGTCGAGCACCGGCCGCACCCAGCCCAGGCGCCGGGAGATCTCGACGACGTCGTCGATCGAGCCCAGGTCCCTTACGCGACCCATAACCTCGACCCCGAAAGACACGGCGCGATCTTTGCCTTCCAGCCGCTCGCGGAGCGTGCCGAGCTGCTCGACAACTGCGTCAATGGCGTCCGCGCGGCTTCGTCCGAGGAGAAAACCCGGGTGGAACACCACGACCTCGGCGCCACTGGCGGCGGCGATTCCCGCGCTGCGGTCGAGTGCTCCGACCGCAGATGTGAACTTGCGCCCGCTGGCTTCGAGATGGCCCATGAATCCGAAGAGCGGTGCATGTACGGAGAGCGCGATGTCGTGGGCGCGAGCCAGCTCTCCGAGCTGCTCTGCGAACGGGTAGTCCATCCAGAAGCCGCTCTCGAAGTCGATCTCACACGCCGAGTACCCGCGTTCGAGAAGCGCATCCACCGCCTCGCCGGGTGACTCCCGCGACGGTAGACGAGCCGGGCCGATGCGGATCCGGGATGACACGTGCGGCCATGGTAGTACCGTGGATGTGATTGCCTTCACACCGTGAAGGCAACGATGCTCCTCGCGGACTACGCGGTCGTCTCGGACGGAAAGCTCACGATCGTCGGCGGCGGGTGGTCACAGACGGGTCCCGAGCCGGCGGCGTTCGGGATCGGGCTCCTGATCCAGGTTCCATGGGATCGCGCGAACACCGTGCATTCGTTCTCTGTGGAGCTACTCGACGCGGACGGAGGCGCCGTCGCCTTCGAAGCGGACGAGGACGAGGATCATGCTGTGGCCTTCGGAGGTGAGTTCGAAGTCGGACGACCGCCCGGGCTCAAGCCGGGGACTCCGCTCGACTTCCCGGTGGCGGTCAATTCGACCCCGTTGCCGCTCGAGCCCGGCCGCTACGAATGGCGCCTGACGATCGACGGCGACTCGCGCGAGGACTGGACGTTGCCCTTCACGGTGCGCGCCGAGGAGTCATAAGACTTGAGGTGAAGACGAGCGTCGCAGCCGCGAAGCGGACGCGTTCAGGGATCTATGCGCGATCGGGATCCGTGCGAGCGGATTCTGATCTTGCGCGCTACATCCGTCCGATTCGGTCCGTACGCTCGAAAGCGTGTCCATGACGCCGACTCGTATCGATCTTCTTGAGCTCGACATCGACCTTCGTCTCTCGGACCTCTGGCGGGAGGCGCTGGACGTCTCCGACTGGAGCCTCGAAGTCGTCGCCGCGTTCATCCGCGCTGCGTACGGCAAGGGCTACTGCGATGCCCTGACGGAAGAGTCGCCGGGTGCGCTCTGCGTTGAGCACGGGTATCGGATGCCCGATCGCCGGGTTCAAGAGCGCGACGCCGCGTAAGCGGATATTCACCAAGCTCTCGGCTCCGCCGGGCTAGACTCTCCGCGTGGCACGGAAAGCGAGTCCCGCGCGGCTCGTGGTCGCGCTCTCGGTAGCTGCGGTCCTGGCCGTCTTCCTCCTGTACACGTCGATCGCCGGGGGCGGCAACCCGTCGATCTCTCCAAGCGAGCTGCAAGGCCGCAGTGGCGAGGTCCAGCTCGCCGGACTCGTCGTGGGTCCAGTCCTCGGAGACGCCCACGCCGGCGGCCTTCGCTTCAAGCTCAAGGACATCGGGGGCAAGGCGCCGTCCCGCGTGGTCGTTCGGTATTCGGGCTCCGTCCCCGATCTGTTCAAGGTCGGGCGACACGTCGTGATCGACGGCCAGCTCCGCAACGGGGTCTTCGTCGCAGAGCCCGGCTCGATGATCACGAAGTGCCCCTCGAAGTACGCGCCGAAGCAGAGCGGCGACTCCGCCTAGGTAGCGATCCATGCCTGAGCTGGGTCGCGCTGCGCTCGTCGTCACCCTCGGCCTGGTCGCATACGCGTTCGTCGCCGGCGCCGTGGCGGCACATCTCGGCCGACGAAGGCTCGCTCAGTCCGCGCAGAACGCGCTGATCGCGGCGTTCTTCACGACCCTCATCGCGTCCCTCGTGCTCGTCGCGGCACTTCTTCGTCACGACTTCTCCTTCACATACGTCGCGCGCACGACGAGTGAGGCGTTGCCGACGGGCTATACGATCTCGGCGTTCTGGGGCGGCCAAGAGGGGTCGCTGCTCCTGTGGTTGCTGATCCTCACGGGATTCGGCGCTGCGGCTGTGCGGTTGAACAGGCGGTGGGCGCGCGATCTCATCGTCTGGGTCGTGCCCGTCTTCGCGGCGGTCGCGACGTTCTTCGCCTTCCTCGTCGTCGCTATCGCCAGCCCATTCGTGACACAGGTAGCTCCTCCGGACGGCGCCGGCATGACACCGAGCCTCCAGAACCCGTACATGCTCGCCCATCCGCCGTTGCTGTACCTCGGGTACGTGGGACTGACGGTCCCCTTCGCGTTTGCGTTGGGTGCGCTTCTGTCCGGGCGGCTGGACGAGCGCTGGCTCATTGCGACGCGGCGCTGGACGCTCTTCGCGTGGACAGCACTCGGTATCGGCCAGCTGCTCGGTGCGCATTGGGCGTACGTCGAGGTTGGTTGGGGTGGTTACTACGCGTGGGATCCCGTCGAGAACGCTGCCTTGATGCCATGGCTCGCAGCGACCGCGTTCCTGCACTCGGTGATGATCCAGGAGAAGCGTGGGATGCTCAGGATCTGGAACGTCCTGCTCGTGATTCTCGCCTTCTCGCTCTCGCTGTTCGGGACCTTTCTCACGCGGTCGGGGGTTGTCAACTCGATCCACTCGTTCACTCAGAGCGCGATCGGTCCGTGGTTCCTGGCCTTCATCGGACTGACGGTGGCGGTGTCGCTCACACTCGTCTTCTGGCGGCTGCCGCTCCTCCGATCGCCGACGAAGCTCGAGTCGCCGATCTCTCGAGAAGCAGCCTTCCTCTACAACAACCTGCTCCTCCTCGCGCTCTGTCTGGCGATCCTGTGGGGAGTCGTGTATCCGATGCTCTCGGAGGCGATCCGCGGTGAAGCGGTCGTGCTCGGTCGCTCGTACTACGACTTCTTCCTCCGGGCTTTCGGCCTGCCGCTGCTCTTGCTGATGGGCATCGGGCCGCTGATCGCTTGGCGTAGAGCCTCACTTCGAAGCCTGGCAACGGCGTTTCGCTGGCCGACACTTGTCGCCCTGTCCACAGGTGTGGTACTCCTCGTTCTTGGCGCTGGGAGCTCGACTCCCGGGCTGGTTGCGTACACGTTCTCGACGTTCGTCGGCGCGACTATCGTCATGGAGTTCGCGCGCGGCACGCGCGCGCGCAAGGCCCTCGGCGCGGCATCGTGGCTAGGAGCGTTCGCTTCGCTCATGGCACGCAACCGTCGACGATACGGCGGCTACGTCGTCCACGCGTCCATCGTTCTGCTCGCGATCGGTATCGCAGGGTCTAGTGCCTTCGACACGGTCGCGGAAGCCAAGCTCACGCAGGGCGAATCACTCGCGGTTGGTGGATACACGCTCGTCTACAAGTCGCTCGCCGAGAGGCAATCAGCGAACGCAACCGAGATTCGGGCGACGCTCGGGGTTCAGCGCGGAGACAAGGAGCTGGGCACGCTCGAGGCCGGGAAGAACGCATACACCATCGAGCAGCAGGTGTCGAACGAAGTCGGGATCCGGAGCGACAAGCTCACCGGCGAGGATCTCTTCGTCATAGCAGAGCAGATCGACCCCGACG
>JAOUHF010000033.1 GCA_029865325.1 Thermoleophilia bacterium | reverse complement strand
ACGGTGGAGAGGCACAAGAGCGTCCCCGCAGCGGCCGTGCCACGAGCGGTCGCCACCTCGCCCTCCTCGTGCGCGATCTGGTGAAAGGCCATGGGGGCGACGAGAACGGGCATCGAGACCGGAGTGCCGAGCACAGTCGTTTCCGTTGAGACCGATGACACATCTACGAGCACTCGCGGTCGAAGGCGGAACTTGGAGAACGCCTCGCGATTCCAAAGCAGCGTCCGCTCGTCACCCGCGCCGCCGTTGATGTAGCTCCAGGCGTCTGCCGGGATGGCGGCCTCTGCGAGGCGCTCGGCGTCGTCGATCGTGAGCAATTGCTCCATGGCTGGGAGCCTAGATGCTTGCTCTCCGTCGGTGGATTTCATCCCTGCGTAAGAGGATGAGGCCTACCCTTCATCCGTGCTCATCCTTCTCGGGGTGGCGTTCGTCGCGGGCGTCATCACCTCGCTGTCTCCGTGCGTGCTCCCCGTGCTGCCGATCATCCTCGCCGGCGGCGCGTCGAGCACGAACCGAACACGCCCATACGCGATCGTCGCGGGCCTCATCGTCTCCTTCACCGTGTTCACCCTTGCAGGAGGCGCGCTCCTGAGCGCGCTCGGACTACCTGAAGACCTCCTGCGCGACCTGGCCATCGCGGCCATGCTCGTTATGGCTGCAAGCCTTCTCTCGCGGCGGGTTGCGTGGCTCCTCGAGCGCCCACTCCTCTTCCTGACGCGGCGTCGCCCCTCCACGGACGGAAGCGGCGTCCTGCTGGGTCTCAGCCTCGGTCTCGTCTTCGTTCCTTGCGCAGGGCCTGTGCTCGCGGCGATCAGCGTGCTCGCGGCAAGCGGAGAGATCGGGCTCCGGATCATCCTGGTGACCGGTGTGTTCGCGATCGGCGCCTCGATCCCCATGCTCGCGATCGCGGTCGGTGGCCAGCGCCTGACGACCGGCGTGGGGCTTCTCCGTACGCATGCCGAGTCGACCCGGAAGGTCGCCGGCATCCTGCTGGGCGTGGGAGCTCTCGCGATCGCGTTCAACCTCGACACGGAGATCACAACCAGGCTCCCGACGTACGGAACGTCTTTCCAAGAGAGAGTCGAGCGCAACTCAACCGTGCGCCGCGAGCTGCGTGGACTGACGGGCTCCGGCGACGCCCTGGCCGCCGATACGGGCAGCGCGGCGGGACCGCGGGCGCCCGAGTTCAAGGACATCAAGCTCTGGCTGAACAGACCGAATGGGAAGCCTCTCTCAATCGCCGGTCTCCGCGGGAAGGTCGTGCTCGTCGACTTCTGGACGTACTCGTGCATCAACTGCTTGCGCACGCTTCCCCACGTGAAAGCGTGGGACCGGGCGTACCGCAAGGCAGGGCTCATGATCGTCGGCGTCCACAGCCCCGAGTTCGCGTTCGAGCGTGTGCCCAGCAACGTCCGCTCGGCCGTGCGTCGGCTTGGTGTTCGCTACCCGGTCGCGCTGGACAACGACTTCGGCACGTGGCGCGCCTACTCGAACGATTACTGGCCGGCCAAGTATCTGATCGACAAGTCCGGCCGAGTCCGGTACGAGCACTATGGCGAGGGAGCGTACGGCGAGACGGAGAGCGTCATTCGACGCCTGCTCGGGGAGAAGGTGAGGGTGCGCCGCACCTCTGTCCCCGACCAGACGCCGAGCGACATCACCACTCGCGAGACCTACCTCGGCTACGCACGAATCGAGAACTTCGCGAGTCGCAGCCCGATCCAGTTCGACACCGAAGCCGAATACGACTTCCCGAAGGGACTTCTCGGCCCGGACCAGATCGCGTATGCAGGGAAGTGGACCGTGGAGCCGTCGCGGACCATCGCGGGACCTGATGCTCGACTCCGGCTCAACTTCCAGGCGAACGACATCTTCATCGTGCTCGCAGGCTCGGGTCAGGTGGAGGCGCTCGTCGACGGACAACCCGTCAAGACGCTCCGCGTTTCCGGAACGCCGCGCCTGTACACGATCGTGCGGCACCCGAAGCTCACGCGCGGCCTCCTCGAACTCCGCTTCGACCCGGGTCTCGAGGGCTACGCCTTCACGTTCGGCTAGCGGGAGCTTTCGCCAAGTGCTCAGCCGTATTCGCGTCGAAGCGTCGCGTCGGGGCGGAAACCTTGCCGTTCCAGACGAGCACGCCCTCTTCACGGGCGGCTGGTGCACCACGCGACACGATGCTCTCGGCGATGCGCTTCGCGTCTCGTCCGGCCCCCAGGACGAGCATGGAGCTGAAGGAGTGCAGAAAGAGCATCCCGATGAAGTACAAGCCGGGCATCGACGGGACCGCGCCGCGAGACTGCCGCGGGAACGCATCCTCGTATTCGAGCGGGAGATCGATCCACGAGTAGTCCGGTCGAAAGCCGATGCACCAGATCACATTCGCCGCCTCGACCACGCGTCCGTCATCCAGGACGGGCATCCCGTCTTCCACGCCGACGGTTCGTGCGAGGACTCGCTCAACCCCGGCGGCTGCGAGATCCGCCGACCGGACGCGAAGCAGTGGCCCGCCGTGCGAGCGGATCTCGGAACGCACCTTCCGCCCGATCGGCGTGTTCATGGTCAGCACCCGGGTAGCGAGAACCTTCAGCACGGGCAGCATCGCGCGTGCCCGCCGGCTCTCGATTGAGAACGGAAACTGGCCAGTACTCGGTCCCGACAGCACCGTGCGGTGCTCCCCGGCCACCTCGAATGCGATGTCCGCGCCAGAGTGGGAAGCGCCTACGACGAGGACGGCACCGTCCTGCAGCTGGCTTGGGTCTTGGTACTCGCTCGAGTGGAGCTGTCGGATTCCCGAATCGAGCTCGGAGGCAAATTCTGGCACTGCGGGCCGCTGCATGACGCCGGTCGCGACCACGACGTTGTGCGCCTCGATTCGCTGCTCGCCGGCGGTGAGAACGAATCTCTCGCCCTCTCTCGAGAGGCTGCGTACATGCACGCCGGTTCGCACAGGAAGCGCGAACCGCTCGGCATACGTCTCGAGGTAATCCCCCATCTCGTGCCCGCTGGGGAACGAGTGCCTCGCCGCCGGAAAAGCCATCCCTGGAAGCCCGTCGTAGCGAGCCGGAGTGTAAAGGTGGAGGGAAGGCCAACGCGTACGCCACGAGTCGCCGACGCGCTCCCCGGCGTCAAGGACCAGACACGACCTATCTCGCCGAGCCAGGTGATACGCCGTGGCGAGCCCCGCCTGACCGCCGCCGATGATGACCGTCTCGAACTGCTCTGCAGCTTTTGCCATGAACGCGCTCCTTTGGGTCGATTGCGAACGACCCTAGCCGGCTGGAGGCTCCGCGCATCGCGCGGACGCACCAACTTGCCCAGGGCAGCGTGGTCATTTCTGACCACACACGTGCCGTCAGACGAGATCGTGCTCGAAGGCAAACGCGGTCGCGGCGGTTCGGGACCCGAGATCGAGCTTCGCGAAGATGTTCTGCAGGTGGCGGGCAACGGTGTGCTCGCTGATGACGAGCTCGGACGCGATGTCCCGATTGCTCTTCCCGGTTGCGACCAGTCGCAGTACCTCGAGCTCGCGCGCTGTGAGCCCGCGCGCGGCTCGCGGCTCGACCGGAGAGATGAGCGTGTCGAGGTGTGCCAAGTCCGGCGAAGCTCCGAGCTCGACAAACGTGGCTCTGGCCGCTTCGAGCTCGGACGCCGCTGTCTCCTCATCGCCGAGAGCACGGCAAGCCAGCCCGATGAGGGCACACGCACGGGCGACCTCGTACGGCACCTCGAGCTCGTGCCACAGCTGCCAAGACCTGCGCAGGGCAATGAGGGCGCACCGCGCGTCCCCTTCCGCCAAAGCGACCGCTCCTCGCTCGTACTCGACCATTGCATCGAGCATCGCGCTCTCGTACATGCTCGCGATCTCCTCGAGCTCACGACAACCACGGCGAGCCTCCTCCGTGTTTCCGACGACGAGCATGATCTCGACGTAGGCCGGAAGCAACGCAGCGCGCTTGAGGGGTTCCGCCAGCTCACTCTCGACCCGGCTGATCGCAGCGGCAGCCGCTTCGCTTCTGCCCTGCGCCAGGCGGAGCTGGGAGAGGCCGGGCTGCGGCTCCCATCCGAACCGGCTCGCTTCCTTGTACGCCTCCTCCGCGGCTGCGAACTCCCCCTGCAACCGCTGAAGTTCCGCCTGGCGATAGAACGCGAGACCCGCCGCGCCCCGATTCGTCGTTTCGACGAAGCGCCGACCCGCATGCTGAGCCTCCTCGAGTGCGTCACGCCAGGCTCCGCGCAGCTGCATTATCTCCGCGCGATGGATCAGGCACCGACCCGTAAACGCGACGAGCTCCGGCTGGCCTTCGACCCAACGCGTCAGAGCGCTCGTCCACTCCTGGGCGCGGCGCACCTCGAACACCTCCTGACAGGCGAGAATCACGCCGCAGTACACGATGCCCGTGACGATCGGTGACAGCTCCCCGGTGGTGACCGCCACCATCGCCTCGTCCAGGAGAGCCATCCCGTCGCGAACCCGTCCATTCTTGATCAGGACGTTGCCATGCTCGTGCGTGGCGAGCGCGAGCAGATCCGCGTCGCCGAAACGCTCTCCGATCGCAGCGGCATCCCGGGCTGCCTGCGCGGCCGCATCGAAGCTGCCGGCCACCTCGTGCTGAAACGCAACGGGGAGCAACATGTACCCGCGCTCGACGCAGTCGCTCTGCTCCCGTTCGAGCAGCCGCTGCGCGCGACCAAGCCAGCCACTCGCCGGACCCATGTCTCCTCGCATTGCGAGATTCATGCCGATCCAAAACGCGCAGCGCACCGCGCGCAGCAAGTCGCCGGCGTCGAGGTATGCCTGATGTGCGCGCTCGAGGACGACTATCGCGTCGTCGTCTCGGCCGAGCATGAAGGCCGAGGTCGCGAGTAGCTCGAGATCGTCCGCTCCGACTGGAACGACCAGATCGGCGCTTGTGAGCGACGAGTGTGCGGTCGCCCATTCGTTCGCTGCGAACGCCTCACGCCCGCGTGCAAGCTCGTCGGGCTTCCTCACCGGCCGTGTCCCACGTCCTTCATTCTCCACCATCGGAAGGGCCCGGTTCGTCCGAGAGACGGTGAGGGCCCGGTCGCTGCCGGGCCTTCACCTCGCCTGCCTGTTCAAAGAGAGCCTCCGTTTAGCCCTCCATGCCCGCGACAAGCTGACCGCGCAGTGTGCCAGCCGGGTACTTCGCGTTGTGGATGTTCACGTAGTACGCGTTTGGGTTCGCCTCGATCTTCTCGATCGTGGCCTTCGGCGCCGCGGCCGCGAGAATCTTGCGCATGGTTCTCCTCTCCTCAGTTGATGCCGGCGCGGCCCGGCCTGATCCGCATCGACCGCGAAAACTTGGCCGTGTTGAACCTCTCTGCCCGGCAGCCCTCGAGCACAGCGTCCGATTCTTCTAACCGTCCCTTTGCGGGGAATTCGATTTGGCAGGGCTAGACTTGGCTCCCTTGCGGGTACGGAGAGAGAAGGGGGCGTCGCGACCGCGGCGCCGGGTGCGCAAGCGGCGTCTTGCGGCGTTGGTGTGCGTACTCCTTGTCCTCGCGACATTGGCCTTCACGTTCGGTCTCGTGCGCGCCGTCGCCAGCGAAATCCCCTCCCTCGATCCCGCGGCGCAGCACGCTGACGTCGATACCGTCGTCTATGCGTCGAACGGCCGCTCTGTCCTCGCGGTGCTCCGCGGTAAGGAGAGCCGCGTCCTCGTCGGCACCGACGACATCGCGCCGATCATGCGCCAGGCGATCGTTTCGGTCGAGGACCAGCGCTTCTTCGAACACAACGGGATCGATCTCAAAGGTGTTGCTCGCGCGCTGTGGCAGGACGTCCAGCAGCAGGGGATCGTCGAAGGAGGATCGACGATCACACAGCAGTTCGTCAAGAACGCCTACATCCGAAACGAGCGGACCCTTGCGCGGAAGGTACGTGAGGCCGCTCTCGCGTGGCAGCTCGAACAACGCTGGACTAAGGATCGGATCCTCACCTCGTACCTCAACACGATCTACTTCGGAAACGGCGCATATGGCATCCAGCAGGCTGCCCGCGCGTACTTCAAGAAGAGCGCAAAGGAGCTCGAGCTCTCGGAGGCCGCCCTTCTCGCCGGCATTCCCGCCGACCCCTCTCGGTACGACCCGACGACCAACCCCCAAAATGCCAAAGCGCGACGAAGGCACGTGCTCGCGATGATGCTCGAGCAGGGTAAGATCACCCGCTCGGACTTCGTAAGAGCCAACGCTGCTCCCCTGCCTCTGCCCGAAGAGATTCGCCTGCCCGGAACACGAGGTCCCGCTCCCTACTTCCTCAACTACGTCAAGGACGAGCTTGTGGCGAAGTACGGCGCCGGACGAGTGTTCGGCGGCGGGCTGAAGGTCACGAGCACGATCGACCTCGATCTCCAGCTGCAGGCGCGGAGTGCGATCGAGGAGGTCCTGCGAAACCCGGATGGCCCCGCCGCCGCGTTGGTCGCGATCGATCCGCGCACGGGTGCGGTGAAGGCGATGTTCGGGGGGCGGAACTTTCGCGAGAGCCAGTTCAACCTCGCCGCTCAGGCCGAACGGCAGCCGGGCTCGGCGTTCAAGCCGATCGTTCTCGCGACCGCGATGCAGGCGGGGATCTCCCCACTCACGGAGATCGAGTCGAAGAAGGTCTCGATCGACGCCGGCGACCGCATCTGGACGGTGACGAACTACGACCACACGTACCTCGGCAGGGTCAACCTGGCGCGCGCGCTGGTGTCTTCCGACAACTCCGTATACGCGCAGCTGACCGATCTCGTCGGGCCGAAGGCGATCGTCAAGACCGCGCACGATCTCGGAATCCGAAGCCCGCTCGACCCGTACTTCTCGATCGGTCTCGGCTCGGTCGCGGTGAATCCGCTCGAGATGGCACGCGCCTACGCCACGTTCGCCAACGAAGGACGGCGAGTCGACGGCTCGCTGTTCGGCGACCGTCCACGGGTCGTCGAGCAGGTCGAACGAATTCGAACCGGTCGCGTCGAGGAGAACGCGCCGATCCCGACCCAGGTTCTCGAGGAGGGCGAGGCCGAGCTCCTTACCAACATTCTCGAAGACGTCGTGCGTGGAGGAACGGGGACACGCGCGGCGATCCCAGGCCGAAGAGTGGCCGGGAAGACCGGTACGACCGACAACTACGGCGACGCGTGGTTCGTCGGGTACACGCCGGAGCTCGCCGTCGCGGTCTGGGTCGGCTATCCGGATCGGCTCCGGCCGATGACCACCGAGTTCGGAGGCAGGCCCGTGACCGGCGGAACGCTGCCCGCGCAAATCTGGAAGGCGTTCGTCGAGAAGGTAGAACCGGACGAAGACCTGAGCTTCGACTCGCCTCCGTATCTCGCCGTGGCCTCTACTTGGGTCGTCAAGCGTGGCGGCGAGTGGCAGCTCGACAACGGCTACTGCCGCGGATCACGGCTTCTCGTGTACTTCTCCGGCCGAAGTCCCGAGAGCGAGGCCGACTGCAAACCGAACGAGGTCGCGGTCCCGCTCGTCGTCGGACTGACGGCGGACGGTGCGGCCGCGCGCCTCGCCGATCAGCCGCTCAATGCGAATGTTGCGTATGCGCCTGCGAAGCCCGGCAGGTTTCCGGGAGTCGTCGTGAGCCAGGCCCCGCGATCCGGTGGGCTTTCCGCGCACGACACGGTGACGATCTGGGTCTCGAAGGCACGCCACGGGTTGCTCCCGAACTTCGTCGGCTCGAGTCTGGAGGACGCTCAGCGCGAGACGGCACGCTTGAAGCTGCGAACCCGTGTCGTCACGGCTCCGGGACACACGGGAGCAGTTCTCCGCCAGACGCCGAGGGCCGGCGTCGCCGTTGAGCCTGGGCTCGGCGTCAAACTCGTGGTCGGGGACGGCTCACGTACGAAGACCCGCTGAGCGAATAGCGCCAGAGTCGATCAACGCCGCGCGTGATCCCCACGCGCGTTCCGGGAACGACGTGCACGTCACCTCCTGGAGAGAGCCCAAACGGCGGACCGTCGAGCGGGAGACCGTCGTGCTCGCCGGTCAAGCCGAGGGCTTGAGTGAGCCGCCCTGGCCCCGCGCACAGGAGTTTCAGATCCTCGACCCCTCGGCGCGCCTGCATTCGGTCGACTCCGCATGTTGGCTCGAGGGCACGGAGCAGGACCGCAGCACCAACACCCTCGTCCGCACACACGACGTTCGCGCACCAGTGGATCCCATAGGAGCGATACACGTAGAGCCGGGCGGGCGGGCCGAACATCGTTGCATTGCGCCGGGTCCTTCCGCCATAGGAGTGACTCGCCGGATCGCCCGGCGCGTACGCCTCTGTTTCCACGATCACGCCGCCGACACCGTCGACGAGAAGTGTCCACCCGATGAGCGCGGACGCGACCTCGTTCGCGTCGCGCTCGAAGAGCTCGCAATCCGCCGCGATCAGAACAGTGGCTCGGCCTCGGCCGGCCGCGCGGTCGCCTCGAGCAGACGCCGTGCGCGGCGTCCGAGGTCAGCGAGGTCGACGCGCCCCTCGTCGGCTGCGGACGCCAGCCGCTCCGCAAGGTCGATCGCACCGTCGAGGAGCGCGGAGTCGCTCCCTTCGTGACCCATCTCATGAAGGATCGTGCGCTCGGTGCGCGAGGCGACGAGCGCTTCCGCAACGCCGTCGACCCACACGCGCGTTCGGCGCCCGCCTCCTCTCTCGTCCCCAAGGAGGGGCTCGAGCGCGTAGATCTTGTCAGCTCGCGCGTACTTCCCGAATCCCAGAAAGACCATCTTGGAGTTCGTCATGCGGCGGAGTATGACGCCGACTTGGTCTCGCGGAGCAGGGCCATAGTGGCGAGCGCGGCGAGCGCGAGGACCACGAGCCAGATGGGCCTGGCGCCTGGCAGAAGGGCCGACGGGATGCCAGCGTCGGTCCAACCCCTCTTCACGACCTGCTCGTGCCAAAAGTCCTGCCCACCGTTGACCGCGCCGTACGCGAGCATCGTTCCGAGATACGCAGTGACGGCTATCCGCAGCCGACCCTCCGGTACGCGCATGCGAGACAGAAGAAGGGCGGTGACGACGAGAAGCGCGCCGTCCGTGCCGTGATGGTGACCGAGATGCACCGCGGCTATGTCGCGCCCACCGCCCTCGCGGGCCAGCTCCTCGCCCATGAAGACACCGCCCGGGAAATGGAACCCGAGCTCGGCGGTCACCCAGGGCAACGACATCAGCAACACGACGACCGCGGCGATGACGCGTAGCCGATCTCCCGGGAGTCGTCGCGCGTACGACGCTCCGGCTCGACTCGTCGCTGTCGCGGTGAGCGCAACAGCTATGAGAACGCCGAGCGCGGGGATCGCGTTCGACCAGCGAGCGTCGAGATCTCCTTGATCGACGAACCACGGAATTGTCGCGCAGAGCGCTATTGCCGGCGCCGCCGCCCACCAAGCACGACGCGGTAGAGCGGCGACTGCCAGGAGCGCAAGAGCGATGGCCACGAGCGCGATCGGGAAGTTCAGGAGCGTAACGCTGCGGCTGAGACCACCGGCGAGCCCTTCACGAGAGACGTTGTAGGTGTCGTTCGGGTCGATCCGGCTGTAGGTGACGAGAACCGCCAGCGTCATTACGCCCCAGACCGCCCACGCAACCAGCGCCTCGCCTTGACCGGAGCGCGTCACGAACGGAGAGCTGCCGCGAGAGACGCGGCCACGTACTCCTGATCGTCGTTGTCAAGCCTCCCGTGGAAAGGGAGAGCAAGGGTGCGTGCGCTCATCTCCTCCGCAACTGGGCAGAGCCCGATCCGAAATCCGAAACGTTGCTGCATGTACGGCTGGGTGTGGATGCAGGGGAGGTACCGCGCCGTGGAGACGCCGTGGGCATCGAGCTTCGCAATGACAGCTTCCCGATCGGTCCCGGACGGGAGCAGGACGACGTATACGAACCAGGAGCGCTCGTGATCTACATCGTCAGCGCAGGGAAGCTCGAGGCCTGGGATCTCGCCGAGAAGCTTCGAGTAGCGCGCAGCGACTGCTGAACGGCTCGTGAGGATCTCGTCGAGCTTCTCCAGCTGTCCTAGGCCGATAGCCGCACGAACATCATCGAGGCGGTAGTTGAATCCGAGTCGTGCGTGCTCGAGCCAGCCGCCCGAGTCCGCGCGCCCCTGGTTCCGCAGGCTCTTGACCAGACGCCACTCCTCTTCGGAGTGCGTGGTCACCATTCCGCCCTCCCCCGTCGTCATCTGCTTGTTTGGGTAGAAGGCGAAGACTGCCGGTGGGCCTTGCGACCCGAGCGGCCGCTCCTTGTAACGTGCCCCGAGCGCTTCGCAGGCGTCCTCGATCAGCGCGATCCCTCGTGCGTCGCAGAGCTCACGGAGAGGATCGAGCTCACAGGGATAGCCGTAGATGTCGACGGCGACCACAGCGCGAGTGCGGTCAGTGATCGCCGCCTCGACTGCTGCAGGATCGAGATTGAGCGTTCGCCGGTCGACGTCGGCGAATACGGGCGTCGCACCCTCGTAGATGGCGCAATTCGCGGAGGCGACGAAGGAGTACGGGGAGGTGACAACCTCATCCCCCTGCTGGACACCGGCCGTGACGCAGAGCAGATGAAGACCGGCCGTGCCGCTCGAGACAGCCGCGGCGTATGGCGCGTCGACAGCTGCGGCGAACTCTTCCTCGAAGCGGTCGATCGTCGGCCCAAGCGAGAGCCGTCCCGACCTGAGGACTTCGGTGACGAGCTCTTCTTCCCGCTCGTCGAGCCACGGGCTCGAGAGCGAGACGGTTCTCGAGACCGCCACTTCTACGCGGTGGAGGGCGACATCTCGACCGCGTCGAGCCACTGACCCCAGCGCTCACTTCGGCCGTGGACCGTGTCGAGATACGCGTTCCGCAGCTCTAGGGTCACCGGCCCGACCCCGATCTCGCGGTCGTCGACGGATCGCACGGGCGCGACCTCTGTCGCCGTGCCGACCATGAATACCTCGTCCGCGAGATAGAGGTCGGTGCGAATGAGTAGCGTCTCCTCCGCGCGATAGCCAAGATCCTGGGCGATCTGGATCACGCTGTCTCGTGTGATCCCGGGCAGGATCGACATGGCGAGAGGCGGAGTGTGGAGAACACCGTCCCTGACCACGAAGATGTTCTCGCCCGGGCCGTCCGCGACGTAGCCGTCGTGGGAGAGCATGATCGCCTCGTCGTATCCCGCGCGCCTCGCCTCGGTCGTCGCGAGCATCGAGTTGAGGTAGATCCCGGTCGCCTTCGCGACGTGCGGAATCACGTTCGGCCCGACTCGCTCCCAGCTCGAGATCTTCGCCCTGATGCCCGCGTGCTGGCTGTCCTCCCCCAGGTAGGCGCCCCAGGGAAAGCTGATAATCGCGACGTCTACAGGATTTCCGGTCGTTGCGACACCAAGCTCGCCGTAGCCGTAGAACGCAACGGGACGGAGATAGCACGACGCGAGCCCGTTGGCCGCGATCAGCTCGTGAGCAGCGGAGCGGATCTCCTCCGGCGTGTACGGGAGATCCATGTAGAGCACCTTCGCGGAGTTCTCGAGTCGTCGAAGATGGTCCTTGAGGCGGAAGACGGCCGGGCCCCTGGGCGTGTCGTAGCAACGGATGCCCTCGAACACGCCCGAGCCGTAGTTGAGCCCATGGCTCGCGACGTGGATCTTCGCGTCAGCCCAGTCGACCAGCTCGCCGTTCATCCAGATCTTCTCGGTCTCCTGCATCGCGTTCAGCTCTCCTTCTGGCTTCGGGTTTGTGCAATTCGGAATCCACTAGCGCGGATTCCGGCCGCGCGAAGATCCCTGCAGGCGGCTGCTTCGCAGCCGCGATGTCGGTGTTTCACCTGACGCCTCCAGGTGAATCGTAGGTCGGGTCGGTGACGACGTCCATCGGCTTGGCGCGTGCGAGCCGGCCGAGCTCGACCGGGGTGATCCCGACCATATGGCGCGGCGATCCCGCACCAGCCCAAACGAGCGGGTGCCGGAGGAGCGAGCGCTCCATGAGAACGGTTTCGATCTTGGGCAACGGGAACGGGGCAACGGCGCCGGGCGGGAATCCCGTCGTGGCCTTGACCTCCTTCGCCGTGGCAATACGAGCCGACTCGGCTCCGACGGCACGTGCGACCTTCATGGGATCGCCGCGCCGATCGCCCGGGACGAGAGCCAGGACGGGCTTGTCACCGCACACGAGGACAAGGGACTTGACTATCTGATCCAGCCCGCACCCAACCGCCGCGGCCGCGTCCACGGCAGTCGGCGTTCCGTCGGAGAACTCTTGAATACGCGCCTCGGCTCCGGAATCACGGAGGAAGGAAGACACTCGTTCGACCGGCTCCGGCCAGGTCGCCACCACACGTGGAAGCCTACCGTTCAGCCCTCAGTAGACGAAGGGGATGAGCCGGGCGGTCGTCCGCTCGCAGTAGGCCTCGTACCCCGGATCCGACGTCCGGAGAAATCCCTCCTCCACCTGAGCTTTGAGCCCCCAGACGATCGCGAGAACGCCGGTGAGCACGAGCGAAGCGGGCGACAGCGCGAAAGAGATACCGACGAAAGAGAGTGCCCCACCCGAGTAGATCGGGTGACGGACGACGCGGTACGGGCCGCTCTCGACGAGAAGCACGCCCGAGCTCGGCCGCGGAAACGGTGTCAGGTTTCTGCCGTGTGCGCGCGCCGCCGATACGGCGACAGCGGCTCCTGCCAGCGCGACGAGGATGCCGACAGACCCGAGCAGCCACCCCGCCGGCCATCCGGGGCCAACGATGCCGGCGACGAGGATCGCCGCCATGAGCGCGAACTGGAGGACGACCCAGCCGCCGCCCCGCTCACCGAGCCGAGGGAGGTCAGCCAAGCGAGATGAACCGCGCGTTGTCGAATCCCGAAGCGCTCACCTGCTCGACCAACTCGGGTGGCGCCGGCGAGTCGATGGAGAAGATCATGAGCGCCTTTCCTCCCTCCGTCGTCCGCGAGACGGCCATGTTCGCGATGTTCACGCCCGCGTGGCCGAACATCGCTCCGACTCGCCCGATCACCCCGGGAAGGTCGTCATAGACCAGAAGTGCCATCAGAGGTGCGAGCTCGATGTCGATCGCGAATCCGAGCGCTCCCGCGAGGAAGAGCCTGTGCTCAGGGCCAACGGTCGTGCCGGAGACCTCGAGCCCAGGCTCGTCCACGCCTGCCGCAACGACCACACGAACCAGATTTGTGTAGTGCCATGATGAGCCGAACCTCTGCTCGGACACCTCGATCCCACGCTCCGCTGCGATGACGGGTGCGTTCACGACGTTCACGACCTCGTCGACCTGGCCCTGAAACGCACCGTTGAGCGCAGCGACCGTCAGGAGGCGGGTGTCATGTTCCGAGAGCGGTCCGTGGACCGCCACGACAATCCTTGCCGGCCAACCGGTGGCTAGCGCCATGGCCAGTCGTCCGAGCTTCGCTGCCAGCGGTATGAACGGCCCGAGAGCCTCGAGGTCACCGTGCTCGACAACCGGGATGTTGACGGCGTTCTGCACGATCTGCCCATCGAGTGCGGCCGCAACCTGCTCGGCGATCATCACCCCCGCGCGATCCTGCGCCTCGGTTGTCGAGCCGGCCAGGTGCGGCGTGGTGACAACCTGATCGAGGCCGATGAGCGGACCGGTGTACGGCTCGGTCTCGAACACGTCGAGAGCGGCGCCGGCCACCTTCCCGGAGCGGAGCGCATCCACGAGCGCGGCTTCGTCGATGAGTCCGCCGCGGGCCGCGTTGACTATCCGCACGCCGTCGCGCATCCGCGCGAAAGCGTCGGCATCGAGGACGTGGCGCGTCTCATCGCTGAGCGGGAGGTGCAGCGTGATGACGTCAGCGGCGGCGTATACGTCATCTAGGGTCGCCGCAGGCTCCACGCCCAGCTCGCGAAATCGCTCCGCGGCGACGAACGGGTCGTAGGCGACGACTTTCATCCCGAGGCCGAGCCCGCGACGCGCGACCTGGCGGCCGATACGCCCGAGCCCGACCACGCCTAGGGTCTTCCCGGCAATCTCGACGCCCGCGAATCGCTCTCGCGCCCACGTGCCCTCCGCGAGCGCAACCTGCGCCTGCGGCACGTTTCGCGCGAGCGCGAAGAGCAAGGCAATCGTGTGCTCGGCGGCGGAGATCACGGTGGACTCTGCGGTGTTCGCCACGACGATCCCGTGCCGCGTCGCCGCATCCACGTCGATGTTGTCGAGTCCGACCCCTGCCCGGCCGATGACCTTCAGCCGCTCTGCCTGGTCGATGAGGCTCGCGTCGAGCTTCGTCGCCGAACGCACCACGATCGCGTCGAAGCCGCCGATGATCGAGGCGAGATCCGACTCGAAGTCCTCGACCACCTCGAATCGGTCACGCAACAACTCGAGCCCAGGTGCGGCAATCGGCTCCCGAACGAGGACTCTTGGCCGCTTCTCGTCAGACACGTGCAGTTTCGTGATACGCCTCGAGCGCCCGGGCGATCGCCACTCCACGCTCGATGTCTGCGCCACCCTCGACCAGGAGCACCTCGACGGCCGCCAACACGGTCGTGATGTCGAACACGTCGTAGTAGCCGATGTGGCCGATGCGAAACAGCTTCGGACCGAGCTCGCCGTGGCCGCCCGCGACCGTGATTCCAAAGCGGTCGCGCAGTGCGAGGACGACCTCGCGGGCATCGATGCCCTCCGGAGTCAGGATCGCGGTCACGATCGCCGAACGCTCTTCGTCGGGCGAGAAGAGCCCCAGTCCCATGGCCTTCGCCCCCTCGCGACACGCCCGTCCGAGCGCGGCGTGACGTGCGAACGCGGCATCGAGACCCTCCTCGAGAAGTAGGCCGAGAGCGACATCGAGCGCCGCGACGATGGTCACCGCTGGAGTGAACGGCGTCGACCCGGTCTCGAGCGAGGCGCGCATGCGGTCCCAGTCGAAGTAGAAGCGCGGCAGCGCTGCGCTCTGCGAACGGCCCCACGCTGAATCCGAGACCGTCACGACGGAGAGGCCGGGCGGAGTCATCAGCGCCTTCTGCGATCCGGCAACGACGACATCGAGACCCCAGGCGTCCGTCTCCAACCGAACGGCTCCGAGGCTCGATACCGCGTCCACGACCACGAGCGCGCCCGCCTCCCGCGCAGCCTGGGCGAGCGCTTGGACGTCCGAGACGACGCCGGTAGAGGTCTCCGAGTGAACGACGAACGCGACCTTCGCACCCGTCTCCTCGAGTCGCGCGCGGACGTCGTCGGCGCGCGGCGTCTCACCCCATGCATACCGAAGCTCGTGCACGTCGGCGCCGTACGCCCGGGCGAGAGCGGCCCAGCGCTCGCCGAACTCGCCCGCCATGACCGCAAGCACACGCTCACCGGGCGACATCAGGTTCACGACGGCCGACTCGAACGCCGCCGAGCCCGACGCGGTGAACAACAGGACGTCGTTCTCCGTTCGGCAGACCTCCTGCAGCCGCCCGAGCGTGCGGAGCATGACGGCGCGGAAATCGGGGCCACGGTGATGAAGCACCGGCTGCGCTCCGGCAGCGAGCACCTCGGGCGGGACCGGCGTCGGCCCAGGCGCCATCAAGTACCGCTTCCCGGCCACCTCGTGAGACTACCGCTGTCGTTCGACCGAGCAGGCCACGAGGCCAATTTACAAGTTGTTCCAAACCCCCAAGGCGCCACCACTCGCCGCAGGTGCCAACGGTTGGAGACAGGATTGGATCCTTGTAACCCGTTGTAACTTGCGCATCACGGTCGCAAGCGCGTGCGCGGAAAGAGCCGTGAGGGTCGACGTCAGCGCGGGCGATGGCCCGAGAAGGACATGAGCTGCTGGAAAGTTGGCCGGTTCGACCAACGCATTGTGTCCTGCAGCACGCCGGACGTGAACCGGATCCGCTCCGCCGTCGCGTCGGAACGCCACGACGATGGCGCCGGACCCTGCTTCGCCTCGAGCTCCGCGGCTGCGGCGTCGAGGGCTGCCCAGAGCGCCTCGCGGCAAGTCGCGAGCACCCCTGCGCCGCAGTAGCGCCGCGAGTACGGTGCGCGGACCTGGCGGCCGAGAAGCGCTCTCAGATCCTTCTCGACGTACCCGTACCACCCCGAGATGTATGCGGACCCTCCGGGACCCGCGTCGTCGCTTCGTCCGTGCAGCCGAGCGAGCTCGTCGACGAGAGGCCCCAACACCGGGCCCATCACCGCGTCCCCGAGACGGGGCCAAGCTGCATCCATCACCGCGGCACCGGGATCGTCGATCTTCCCGTCCAACTCACGGTCGAGCCGGCTCGACCCAGCAGCGCGCCAGCCGTCGAGAAGCGCAGCGGCTGCTTCCGCGCGAGCGCTGGGCCCCGGACCTGTGCGCAAGACATCGCGTATCACCGGCCACACCCTCAGGACTCGCAGATCCTGCGTCGCGGCCTTGTTCATTGCGGCCGCCACACTCACCAGCGAGTGCTTCTTTCGCTTCGCAACGGCCGCCGTCAGAAGATCGACGCGGTGCACCGAGCCGTACGCGAAGTTGGAGTCGGATGCGCCGACGTCGGCTGCGGGCTTGTTGTTCCAGTTCAGGATCGCTCCGGACGGCGGGTTGATCCCGCGCGCGTGTCCTGCGAATGGCAGGAAGCCACGCCAGTCGTACTCGCCGGTGCCGACGGTGGGCAGAGCAGGGTCTGTCCCGGCAGCCCGCACTGGCAACCGTCCGCTCGAGAAGAGCGCGATGTCCCGGTCGTCCGCGTAAAACCAGTTGAAGCTGAACTCGACAGCCCCCATCGTCTTCAGGAACGACCGCGCCGAAGTCACGGCTCCCGTGTTGAGCTCGTAGAACGCCCGCGTGCTCAGCAGCTCGCGACCTCTCGTCGAGCGCTGCAGCGAAATAGCGACGCGCTTGCCAGCCACGGTTGCGTACCCGACCACCGGGCCGTGCGCCGTCTCGTAGTACGCGACCGGCTGGTCCGGCGAGCCCTGCGCCTTGAGCGTCCCGACAAAGAACCGCCGCATCGGCTCACACTGGCCCCGGTAGAGGTACTGGCGATCGCCCTCGCAGAGCGTCTCGACGAAGAGATCGAGATTGTCCGCCTGTGACGAGGTCGCACTCCACGCGAAGTCGGGGCCACGACCGATCAACACGAGTGGAACGCCTGGGAACACCGCGCCACGCACGGCGAAGCCGCCTCCCGAGAGCACCATCTCGGCGAAGAACTCTGGAAAGAAGTAGCCGACCTGAGGCCCGGCCACGAAGAGAGGATGACCCGTCTCCGAGCGCTTCGCTCCAACGAGCAGCGCGTTCGAGGCGACCGCCGGTGCTTCGAGCGCCGCCCCCGTGAAGCTTCCGTGGTCGAGAACGGCACTCCCCGGAGAGATCTCGGACGGAAGCTGCTGCGGGTATCGCCCCGGAAGGCTTACGGGCGCATCGGGATCGTTCGCCTCGCGAAGATCCGCGAAGACGCGACGCGCATCGGCCGCGCCAAGTCGCTCCTCGAGGGCGTCCAGGAACATCGCGTTCTGGGCCTCCTGGCCGCCGTTCGTACCGAACCGAGCCGCGATGAGCGCGGCTGACGCGACCACGTCGTTGGCCGTGAAGGGCGCGGTCGGAATTCCCTTCGAGCGGTAGTAGCCGTTGATCCCGGCCGCATACGCGTTGATCAACGTGAGCACTTTGCGCCCGATCTGGCCCTGGGAGCGGACGGCATCGAGCTGGTTCGCGAGAAACGCCTCGGCTTCAGCGCTGGGGACAAAGCTCTTCCCGGACAGAGCAAGCGCGATCGGGTCGAGTCCTGGAACGTCGAGCGCTGCTGCTCGCGCGGGGCCCCTGATGAGTTGGAGCAGCAGCCCACGATCCGCCGCCGTGACCCAGCCCGACCCATACGCCACGTCAGCCTGGGTCTTCCCCGTAACGTGAGCGACGTCGAAGCGGTCGCGAACGATCGTCAGGCCGGGCCGTGGCCTCTCGCGCTTCAGAGCCTCAGCCGGGGCGAGACCGAGCCGCGCCGGCTTGAAGTAACGCTGGATGTCCCGAGCGGTCACGCCTCCGAAGCGCGGCGTCAGAGCGTCGTACAGCTTCGCCTGATCCGTTGTGTTGCGGTCGAACGCGAGGCTTCCGTTCTCGCCGGGCGGGAGGATCGTCCGAGCTACGGATGCGTAGTCCAGCTTCGTACCCGCCTCGAGCGGCGCGAGTACGAGCGCGAGCGCGACGACCACGGTCGCAAATAGCACAGCGACAGGTCGAAGCACACGCCGCATGCTACCTGGGCAACTGGAACTTCCATCCGACTGATCGCGCGTTGCGAGGCGGCGAGGCAAGGACTCGGGGAGCACCAGATCGAGATGAATGTGGGCGCACTGAGGACGTCGGATCACGGCGCGCTGCGCCGCATCGTGGCAGGGCCGTTCAGCCGTTGGAAGCTCTACATACAGTCCGTCCTCGTGGACGCACTCCTCGCCTTCGCCGCGGCGCTGCTGTCGCTGCGCCTCGCAGGCAACCTCGTTCGTCGGTTTCGCGACCGCCGCGCGCCCGAGTTTGCCGCCTGGGCAGCCGCGCTCGCCGCCTATGCGATGGCAGGCGCAGCCCTGGCGTGGGGAGCGGCGGCAGGATGGAGCGATGCTGCGTATCGGGTCTACTACCTCGGCGGCGGACTGCTCACCGCAGCGCTCCTCGGGACGGGATCGCTCCTGCTCACCGGCCGCCGACGCTGGATCGTGCCGGTGGCGCTCGTCTACGCGGGACTCGCGACGGGAATCGCACTCGCGGTACCCCTGCACGGGAACATCTCCGGGACGACGATCCCGGAGGCACAGGACGTCCTCGATCTCTGGCCCGCACGCGTCGCGGCGATCGCAGGAAACTCGCTCGGAACGCTCGCAGTGGTAGTCGTCGCTCTCGGCACTTTCCGCGCACGCCCCCTCGGAAACGCCCTGATCCTCGGCGGTGTCGGAGTCGCAGCGGTCGGAAGTGGCCTGGCCGGCCTGGGTGTCGGCGCTATGGCACCTGCGATCGCGGTCGCTGCCGTCCTGCTCTACATGGGCTTCGTCATTCCTACGAAGTCGACGACCCCTCGTCGCTAGGGCTCTCCGAGCGCTCGCGCTGGTCGCGACGAGCCTGCCGCTCGCGAATCCACACCGCCCCGAGAACGAGAATCACCGCGAGCGCGATCAGGGCCTCGACGAACGCTCCGGCAACGCCGCCGTGCGCGACTAGCCCTGCGAGAGCAGCCATAACCCTCCGACCGTGTAGAGCACCATCAGCGCAAGCATCGGGTATTGAGACCGAAGAGCAGCTCGGCGATCGTCGAACAGCGCCACCGCCCGGTCGTGCGCGATCGCGAGCCCGGCGACGTGCCCGACGACAAGCGCAGCAACCTGCACGTACCAGACGATCTCCGGCGAAACGATCGCGAGATTCGGCGCGAAGTCGGCCGTCCCGAAGAGATCCCAGTCCTTGCCGAACGGATCCGAGATGAGCGTGAAGATGAACTGCCCTTGGATCACGAAGAGGGAGAAGTAATGGGCGACCAGGTAGGCCGCGGCAATCGGGACGAGAGGGAGCACGAAGTCGGACACGAGCGAGCGTTCGACCCGGACGAGGGCGCGAGCCGACCACACCGCCGCGAGGTACGTCATCACGACTCCGGCGACGAACGCCGTGAGCCCTGCAACGTTGACGAGAGTCGTCGCGAGATCGGCAACCCGCACCGATGACCCGGCGAAGTCGGCACGCACGTCGCCCACGAGGTTCTGCCAGGTGCTGGTTCGAGCGAACCCGTCGAAACTAGTGGACCCGAGCATCACGGAGATGAACACGAGCGTGCCTCGGACGTGCTCTGCCCCTCCGAGCCCTGTGAACGGCCAGCGGACGACAACCCGCTCGTCCCGGACGGCAAACGGCGCGATTCGCGCGAGGAGGCCGAAGGCGACGGCGAACCCCTCGCCGCAACGCGTCCACGCGTCACGTCCGTAGACCGCCATTCCCGCGAGCGCCCAATAGGAGTAGAGAGCGATCGCAATCCCAACCGTTCTAGGGAATGCCGGCCGCGGATGGGCGAGCTCGAGCGCCACGAAGGCGAAGAGCGCACCGGCCGCCGGATATCGCCCCCAACGACCGGACCATTCGAGTACGGGCCGCGCCTCGTTGCCACCGCGCTCGAGCACCCATACGGTCGCGTCCGCGATGGCTCGCCAGGGGCTGAGAGCGCTCCAGACGTTGCCGAGCGTCACCGACAGGAGCGGGATACCGAGCCAGAAGATGACGTAGACGAACGTCGGCGCGAAGTTGAGGAGCTCGATGGTCGTGCCGAAGAGCGCGGTCGCAAGGGTGAGGCCTAGCAGCCCAACTGAAATCGCTTGCAACACGAGCCGCAGCGCCCACGAAAGCACGAATGCGCTCAGCGCCGACGGGAGCAGCCTCCCGCCCGAATGCGACTCGAGCAGCGGACGCCGCCAGAGCGCCCCGAGAAGGACGAAGGAGACAACGAGGACGATCGCGGCGGTGGTGAAGAAGAACGTCTCCGGAACCGGGAGGTCGCGAACCCCTCCGATCCCGTGAGCCAGGAGGCTCAAGGGAGAACGGTCAGGTCTGCGATCTGGACGCCGCGGCCCTCGAGCTCCACTTCAAAGCGCCCAGGCACTGTTGCGCGGAACGAGATCCGAGCGGTGCCACCCACTTCGACGTCCTTCGAGATGTCGTAGCCATGGATGTGCACCTCGTCAGCGACGTCCGATTCCACGACGAGCACCACCGGATCACCCCTGCGCAGCGTCTTGCGCACGATGCCGCCCTTCGGCTGTCCGTTCACGACGACGATCCTGATCTCGGTCAGCTCCTCCTGCTCGAGCGTCGTCGTGGTAGCGAGTGTCGTTGTCGTCTCGACCGACGGCGTTACAAGCGTCGTCGTGCCCGTTGTCGTCTCCAGCGGTGGCGTGGTCGCGAGCGTCGTGGCCGCGGTCGTGTCGGATGCATCGCCACCGTCGCCCCCGCATGCGGCGAGGCCATATCCGGCGGCGAGCAAGAGCACGCCACCGGAAGCGACAATCACATTTCGCCGTACGCGCACCATCGGTAAGGGTAGCCGCGAGCCGGGACAGGAAGGCGCGAGGTCGCGCGCAGGTTCGATACGCTCGACGCGCGAGCCCCGCAGGAGGAGAGGCATGGAACGGGAGCAGTATGTCGTCTGGATCACGACCCGACGGATCAAGCCGGGCACGTACGAGGAGTTCCGGCGCGCGTGGCGGCCGAGAGAGTTCCCCGAGGGGATGCTGCGCGCGTACGAATGCTTTTCCGAGGAGCGCAGCGAAGTGGTCGGGATCTCGACGTGGGAGTCGCTCGAGGCGCGCGAGCGCTACCGGCTGTCGGACGTCGAGGCCGAGCGGCAGCAGGCGATGGCGTCGTTCGTCGAAGCTGAGAACTCCGGCCTCTACCTTGGCCGCGAGCTCGAGATCCCCAAGGCCTAGCCGGACAGCTTCGAGCGGAGGAGTTCGCTGACCACACGGGCGTTGGCCTTGCCCTGCGTCTCCTTCATCACCTCGCCGACGAAGAAGCCGAGCAAGCCCTCCTTCCCGCCTCGATAGGCCTGAACCTGGCCGGGGTTCGCCCCGAGAATCGCGTCCACGATCGGCTCGAGCTCCGCGATGTTCGACACCGTCTCCTGAGCGAGGTACGAATCGGCGGTGAAGCCGGAGTCGCCGACCTTTGCGATTGCGTCGTCGAACGCAGCGCGCGGGATGCGCTCGCGCGCCTCGACGAGCCGTGCCAATTCTGCCGGCTCGACGGCGCCGATCTCGACGCCCGCTCCGACCACTGCGTTCGCAATGACGTTCGCGGAGGCAACAGGATCGGCACCTGCAGTCACCGTCCCCTCCCAGAGCCGATCGAGCCCACCCGTCACGAGGACCGTCGCCCGGTCGAGGCCGAGAGCGGTTTCGATCCGTCGGATGCGCGTGGCCGGAAGCTCGGGCAGCTCAGAGCGGAGCCGCTCGACGAGCTCGCGAGAGGGCTCGACCGGAACGAGATCCGGCTCGGGGAAGTAGCGGTAGTCGTCCGCTTCCTCTTTCGCGCGTCGAGCGGTCAGCTTCCCATGCGCCGCGTCGAAGTCGTAGGTCTCCTGACGCACCTCGCCACCCGACTCCCACACGCCGATCTGCCGCTCGACCTCAGCGTCGACCCCGCGGGCGATGAAGTTGAACGAGTTCATGTTCTTGATCTCGGTGCGTGTTCGCAGCTCGACGGAGCCAGATGGACGGACGGACACGTTCGCATCCACGCGCAGCGTCCCCTTTTCCATCTCGGCGTCCGAGATCCCGAGCTCGACGACCGTCTGGCGTAACAGCTGCAAGAACCGCTTGGCCTCGTCCGCCGAGCGGATGTCCGGTGCCGTGACGATCTCGACCAGCGGCGTCCCGCCTCGGTTGTAGTCCACGAGCGAGATGTCTGCGCCACCGATCCGCCCGGAGTGACCGCCGATGTGCACCGTCTTCGCTGCGTCCTCCTCGAGATGCGCGCGTACGATCCCGATCACACGGTCGCCTTCCGCAGTAGGCAGTAGCAAACTACCATTAATGCAAGACGGCATGTCATACTGAGAGATCTGATAACCCTTCGGCAGATCCGGGTAGAAATAGTTCTTCCGCGAGAACACCGCCTGCCCGGGGATCTCGCAACCGAGCGCGAGTCCCAGCAGAACGGTCCACTCGATCGCTCGCCGGTTCATGACCGGGAGCGCCCCCGGAAGACCGAGACACACCGGACACGTCTGCGTGTTCTCCCCCGCCCCGAACCCGGCCGGACAGCGGCAGAACATCTTCGTTCGCGTCTTCAGCTGAACATGGATCTCGAGGCCGATGACCGGCTCCCAGGTCATGCCCGCCACCTCAAGGGAACGGTGTCGAAGCCCAGCGCCTGCTCCAGTGCGTGCCCGGTGCGGAAAAGCGTGTTCTCACCGAACTGCGGCCCGAGCAGCTGGAGTCCGACCGGGAGGTCGTCCGATAGCCCGCACGGAATCGAGAGCCCCGGAAGCCCCGCGAGACACGACGGGATCGTCAGGAGATCGCACGCGTACATGGCAAGCGGGTCCGCGGCCTTGTCGCCGAGCGGGAAAGCAACGGTCGGCGACGTCGGCGTCGCGATCACGTCGAACCGGGAGAGCGCTTCGCGATGTTCGCGGATGAGGAGCGTGCGCACCTTCTGCGCCTGACCGTAGAACGCGTCGAAGTAGCCGGCGGAGAGTGCGTAAGTGCCGAGCATGATCCGGCGCTTCGGCTCAGGGCCGAATCCCTCATCGCGCGTGCGCTCGACCATCTCGCGGTAGGTCGCGGCCTCCGTGCGCGGCCCGTAGCGGACCCCGTCGTAGCGTGCGAGGTTCGACGACGCCTCAGCGGGGGCGATGAGGTAGTAGCACGGCATCCCGTAGCGGTAGGAGGTCGGAAGGTCGCACTCCCCCACGTCGGCGCCGAGCTCTCGCGCAGCGTTGAGCGAACGCACGAATGCTGCGCGCACACCGGACTCGATCGCATCGAGCGACTCGAGCTGCTTCGGCACGCCGATGCGCAGGCCGTCGAGCCGCTCCGCGTCGGGAAGGCGCACGGGGTCGGGCAGCTCGATCGTCGTAGAGTCGTACGGATCCCTGCCCGCGATGATCGAGTAGAGGAGCGCGACGTCGCGCACGGTCTTCGCGACCGGCCCGACCTGGTCGAGGCTGGAAGCGAACGCGACGACGCCGTAGCGCGACACGGTCCCGTACGTCGGTCGAAGTCCAACGTTCCCGCACAAAGCCGACGGCTGCTTGATCGAGCCGCCTGTGTCGGTGCCAAGCCCCCACGGGGCAAGCCCCGCCGACACGGCGGCCGCGGTCCCCCCACCCGACCCGCCGGGAACGAGCGCGGGATCCCACGGATTGTGCGACGGCCCCCAGGCCGAGTTCTCGGTGGAGGAGCCCATCGCGAACTCGTCCGTATTGGTCTTCCCCAGGAGCGTCAGGCCAGACGCCTTGCAGCGCGCTGCGACGGTCGCGTCGAACACAGGGGTGTAGCCGG